>DCJB01000044.1 GCA_002317325.1 Bacteroidales bacterium UBA1711 | reverse complement strand
GAGGGGCTGGCTTTTCCCCCCTTAGACAAGAGCCGCACCTTCTATGAATGGAGCGACGACAAGAAGACTGTGACAATTTTCATGAACCTCATGGCATCCGGGCGGTACGGATTCAAAGTAGATTCCTCCTTCACGTCGGCCGACGGCTTCGACCTTGATAAGGACTATATTATTGAATTTGAATCAAAATAGCGTTATGAAAGACCTCATGATAGGCTGCTGCGGCCTTGACTGCGGCGACTGCGATGCCCGCAGGGCCACCCTTGCCGACGACGACGAACTGCGCCGGCAGGTGGCGTGCCAGTGGTGCGAACTGAACCACACCGACCAGATACTGCCCGAGCATATCAACTGCTTGGGCTGCCGCCCAGCGGAAGGCCCTAAGACGGTCTTCTGCACGTCGATGTGCGAGGTGAGGAAATGTGCCTTCGGACGCGGATTCGAGACCTGCGGCGACTGCCCCGAAATGGAGGGCTGCCCCCGGTTAGCCGTCTTCACCTCCCGCTACCCCGAGCTGAAAGAGAACCTCTTGCGGAGATAGCCCTCCGTCCCGACTGTTTGTGTATATGTGACAATGCAGCATTGTATGTTCTATTGCCCGTGTTGCTCTTTTAGGGTTCATTGAAAAAGGATCGTCGCTGCCGGTTTGTATGCCTTCATGTTGTCCAACTGATGGTCAGGCTGATTATTGGCGAGGAATGATATTTGTTTAAATACTTTTTAAGGGTTAACTAATTATACAGCGGGTCGAGTACCTGTCCCCCGACCCGTGCGTAGGCGGCGTTTTAGTGTTCTCTCCCAAAATAACCAGCACAAAAGGGGCGACTTTTTCTTTGTGTTTCAAAAAAAAAGTGTATATTTGCATACTTTGCATTGAAGGCGACGGCAGCGGAAAACTGCTGTCTTTCAGTGTTGAGTGAAATATAGAATGATGTTATGTCAGATAAAATTGCCATTGATGTATCCAGCGAGTATGGCCGCCTGAAGGGCGTTTTGCTCCACAGACCGGGAATTGAAATAGAGAGAATGACTCCCTCCAACGCTGCGGAGGCGCTCTATTCGGACATTCTATCGAAGCACATAGTTGACAGAGAGTATGCCATGTTTTCGGGCGTGTTTGAGAAGTGGACGAAAGTGTATTATGTGGAGGACCTGCTGGCCGACCTGCTCGACGAAGACGACATCAGGCAGCGCTTGGTGGTGAGGAGCTGCGAGATGGAGGGCTGTCCGAAGATGGCAGACCACCTGATGAGTCTTGAGAGCCGCCGGCTGGCCCAGTTTCTGATAGAGGGTGTGGAGGTTCACCCGGACACCGAGTGGTTGGCCAAGCCGGGCGACCGCTTTGTCTTGAAGCCGCTGTACAACCTATTCTTCACCCGCGACGCCTCGTCCACGTTGTATGGCGAGGTGCTGATAAACACCATGTCGTTTGACGTGCGCCAGCGCGAGACGCTCATCTACGACACCATCTTCACCCACTATTTCGACTGCAGGACGATGAATGCGAGCCATGCTGACAAGCAGGCCCGCACCGAGGGCGGCGACATACAGGTTGCCTCGCCCGACCTGCTGTGCATCGGCTGCGGCATCCGCACCAACAAGAGGGGCATCAAGTTTCTGGCTGAAAAGTATGCCGCCGAGCGCCCGAAGTTCCGCATACTGGTGCAGCTGCTGCCCCACAAGCCCGACTCGTTCATCCACCTCGACATGGTACACACCTTCCTCGGCCAGCACCGGGACATGGTGTATAAGCCCATGATTGAGAAAACCGGCCTCTTTGCGGGCAAAGATACTGTGCTGATTGAGATAGACAACGGGAAAATGTACATCAAGCGGTTCGGAAATATACTGGAAGGGCTGAAGTACTGCGGCATGGAGATGGAGCCTGTCTTCTGCGGCGGTAGCGACCCGTGGTATCAGGACCGCGAGCAGTGGCACAGCGGCGCCAACTTCTTCGCCCTTGACGACGGGCGGGTGATTGGCTACGAGCGCAATGTGCGCACCATCGAGGCTCTCAGTCATGCCGGATTCGACGTGCTGGCGGCCGAAGATGTGTGCGCCGGCCGCGAAGACCCGGCCGCCCACCGCAAATGCGTGGTGGTGTTCAAGGCCTCGGAGCTGCCGCGGGGCGGCGGCGGGGCGCGCTGCATGACGATGCCTGTCTGTCGCGAGAAAGCGGAGTAAATCTAAACTTAAAATAACACATCAAACGTTATGAAAAAGTATCACATGATGAACAACATTATAGGCTGGCTGGTTGGCATAGCGGCCTGTAGTGTTTACATCCTGACCGCCGAGGCCACCGCGTCGTGGTGGGACTGCGGCGAGTACATTGCCACTGCCATGAAACTGCAAGTCGGCCACCCCCCGGGAGCACCCTCGTTCCAGCTGATCGGGCGACTTTTCTCCATGTTTGCCACCCCCGAGAATGTGGCTCACGCCGTCAACATCATGTCGGCCACGGTGAGCGGACTCACCATCATGTTCCTTTTTTGGGGCATTACGCTGCTGGCCAAGCACCTGTTGCCCAACCCCGCCGAGCCCGACCTCAAAGACCCCCGCACCTGGGGTGTTTTTGCAGCCGGCGTAGTGGGCGCGCTGGCCTACACCTTCACCGACACATTCTGGTTCTCGGCCGTAGAAGGCGAGGTCTATGCCATGTCCTCGTTCTTCACCGCCGTGGTGTTTTGGGCCATCCTCAAGTGGGAGGAGCAGGCCGACGACCCCCGCTCGCTGCGCTGGTTGGTGCTGGTATGCCTGCTGGTGGGCATTGCCATCGGCGTCCACCTGCTGAACCTTCTGACGGTTCCTGCCATCGTGTATGTGGTCTATTTTCGGAAGTGGAAGAAGACCACCATCAAGGGATTCGTCTTCAGCGGCATACTCTCGGTGGTGCTTCTCGCAGTCATACTGTGGGGCGTCATCCCCGGCATTGTGAATGTTGACTCGGCATTCGACCTCTTCTTTGTCAATGTGCTGGGTCTGCCATTCAATAGCGGCACCATCTTCTTCTTCGTGCTGCTGGCAGCCGCCATTGCGTGGGGACTGTGGTACACTTCGGCCAAGAAGAAGAACAAGCCCATCATCAACACCGCCATACTCGGCTTCCTGATGCTGGTCATCGGATACAGCACCTTCTTCCTGCTGGTCATCCGAGCCAACACCAACACGCCGCTCAACGAGAACGCCCCCAAGGACGCTGTGGCCATGCGCGCCTATCTCGGCCGCGAGCAGTATGGCGACACCCCGCTCTTCTCGGGACAGTATTACACTGCCGGCGACCCGATTGATGCCGAGCGCGGCTACACCAAGTATGTGCGCGGCAAGAGCGCCGACGGCAAGGACCGCTACATTGAGGCTTCGTACCAGCAGAAGTTCGTTTATCGGCTCAACCACACGGGCGTGTTCCCCCGTATGTACAGCAACGACCAGGAGCGCCGCCACCCGCAGTTCTATGAATACTGGGCGGGCAAGTGCCGCGGCGACCACAAGCCCACATCGGCTCAGAACATGAAGTATTTCAACGGCTATCAGATGGGCTGGATGTACTGGCGCTACTTTATGTGGAACTTTGCCGGGCGGCAGAACGACATACAGGGCCACTACTTCAATGACGACGGCACCCGCGACTACATGAACGGCAACTGGATATGCGGCATCAAGGCCATCGACCAAGCCCGCCTCGGACCGCAGGACAACCTGCCCGACCATCTGAAGAACAACAAGGCGCGCAACGTCTATTACCTGCTGCCGCTGCTGCTCGGCCTCGTCGGCTTAGTCTATCACGTCAAGAAGCACAAGAAGGACGCATTCATCGTGTTCATCATGTTCTTCATGACCGGCATAGCCATCGGCATCTACCTCAATATGCCTCCCCGCCAGCCCCGCGAGCGCGACTACGCCTTTGTGGGTTCGTTCAGTTTCTTTGCCATCTGGATAGGTCTCGGCGTGATGGCTCTCGCCGACTGGCTGACCGCCCTCTTCAAGAAAGAGCGACTCTACAAGTTCATTCTCCCAGTGGTGTTTGTGCTGTGCATGCTTGGTGTGCCCGTGCTGATGGCTTCGGAGAACTGGGACGACCATGACCGCTCGGAGAAGTACGCTGCCCGCGACTTTGCGAAGAACTACATCGGCTCAGTCGATAAGAACGGCATACTCATCACCTTTGGCGACAACGACACCTTCCCGCTTTGGTACGTTCAAGAGGTGGAGGGCTTCCGCACCGATGTGCGCATACTCAACTACACCCTTTCGGGTATGTACTGGTATGTGGAGCAGCTCTACAACAAGCTCTACGAGTCCGACCCCGTCGCCTTCACGCTGCCCAAAGAGTTCTACGGTTTGGGCAAGGACGTGGTCTATCTCCAAGACCGCACCGACGACTACTTTGAGGTCTCCGACGTGTTGGGACTCCTGCGCGACCATCCCGATAAGTTCACCCAGGTTGACGCCCGTGGCGAAAAGGTGATAGTCCTCCCCACAAGCAAGTTTAAGATCACCCTTGACATACCTGCCCTCGTCAAGAAGGGAGTGATACCTGCGGAGATTGCCGACAAGGTCAACCCCGTCATCAGCTGGCAGGTGAACAAGGGTTCGCTCTTCCGCCACGAGCTGATGATTCTCGACATCTTGGGCACCAACAAGTTCATGCGTGAGATAAACATCATGAACCCCAGCTATATTCAGCGCGTCTTCTCGCCGGTGCGCAACTACTGCGTGCAGTCGGGCATGAACTACAAGCTCATACCCTATCCCGCCCGCGAAGGGCAGCCCGTGCTGTTCGACAGCCGCGACCAGCGCAATGTCCTCCAGTCCTTCACCGAAGCGTCATACGACTACTTCCTCAACGGATATGAAGGAAGCGACGGACAGATGCACCCCTTGCAGTGGGGCAATCTGAATGCCGACATCTATGTTGACCCCGTCAGCCTGAACATGGGCACCGTGCAGCGGCAGACCTTCGCGCTCTGCGCCACCGAACTCATGCAGAAGGGCGACACCGCCCGCGCCAGGGCGATGGTGGAGATGTGCGACAAGTTCTTCCCCCCGCAGAACTTCGTCCTCGACAAGTATGCCCTCATGCTGGTTGACCTCTATTACGACCTCTACGGCAAGGAGAAGGCCGAAGCCCTTTGGGACGAGATATTCAAGTACTACGAGCAGGATTTGACCTACTACAACCAGTATCTCAGCACCTCCAAACGCAACGGTGTTACTTCGTCGATAGAGGAAACTGCCCAGATAATATATGCCCTCAACGAACTTGCCACACGGGTGATGCACGATGATGCCCGCTCTGCAAAAGCCAAGGGTATATTGGAGAAGCAGTTTCCCGGTCAAATCTAATCAGCTATTTCATGAAGGCTGCCACCAAGACTAAGAAGAAGAAAAGGAAGACTTTCAGCGTCACCCTCACGGAGAGTGAGGGTGAGCTGCTGAAGGCCTATTGCAAGCAGAAGGGCTTCACACGTCCCGCCGCGCTGCATCGCTTTGCGACCGCCGCGCTGCGAGAGTTCTCCACCACTCGTCCCGCACCGGTAGCCAAAAACCAACTCTCGCTCTTCGATGTATCACAGGTCGAACTGTTCGACGAGTCTAACGTAAAATAAACCCAATAATTAACATTTGCAGATGAAACGCACATTCTGCCTACTCTCAGCATTAGTCCTTCTTTGCGGATTGAATGCCAACGCCCAAGACTATATCGAACTCGCAGCCGACGAGTCCATTCCTTTTGAACTGGTGGCCTGCGACGATTTGGAATCGGTGGATGTAATTGCTGAGTTTGACGGAGAGGCTGCCGCTGACGAATCCGAGACAGAGGGGGCATTCAACCCGGGTTCGACGATAATCGGTCACGTCACCGATGCCCACTCGTGGCATTTGTTTGACTATTTCGACAAGCAAGGAGAGGAGCACAGCGTGGCAGTCCCGCTCCCCGTTATTCTGATAAACAACGGCCATATCGACCTGTTTATGTCCTCGCGCTTCCACCACGGTCACGCTGACTACAAGGGCTACCGTTTGGTCGGCGGCGGGTTGGAGAAAGAAGAAATCATCTGTGTTGACGAGTATGGAGAGCCGCTTTTGGATTCGGAAGGCGGCGTGGTGAAGCCGTTAGACATCTCCATCACCAAGGTGCCGGCGGCCATTATGATTATCGTTGCCCTCCTTATCGTCATAGTGATGGTTGCCAAGAACGGCTACAAGAAGCGGGAAAACAAGGCGCCCAAGGGCTTGCAGACGCTTGTAGAGCTGCTGGTGGTCTTCGTGCGCGACAGCATAGTGCGCCCGATGATTGGGGAGAAGCACTGCGATAAATATCTTCCGTATCTGCTCACCCTCTTTTTCTTCATCTTCTTCTGCAACTGCATGGGCCTTATCCCGTTCTTCCCGGCGGGAGCCAATGTGACCGGCAATATAGCCGTAACCGCCACGCTGGCCCTCATCACCTTCTTCATCACAAACCTCAGCGGAAACAAGCACTATTGGATTGACATCTTCAATACGCCCGGCGTACCGGCGTGGCTGAAGGTGTTCCCATTGATGCCCGTGGTCGAACTCGTCGGTGTGTTCACCAAGCCCATAGTCTTGATGATACGACTGTTTGCCAATATGACGGCAGGGCATATCGTCATCCTTGGCTTCGTGGTGCTGATATTCATCATCAGCAACGCCATATCCCCGGCAGTAGGCGCTGGCACATCTGTCATATCCACTTTGTTTGGTGTCTTCATCAGCCTGCTGGAATGCCTTGTAGCCTACATTCAGGCATTTGTCTTCACCATGCTCTCCGCCCTCTATATCGGCATGGCGGTGCAGGAGCCTCACCACGCCAAGTAATGCCACCTGCCGGCTGAGACAATGCCAACCGCCCTTTACAGATAACTCAAACTCTCCGTAATATGAAATCAATCAAAGAAATCAACTTCAACGGCCGGAAGGTCCTTCTTCGCGTTGACTTCAACGTCCCGATGGACGACAAAAAGAACATCACCGACGACACCCGTATGCGCGAGTCGCTGCCCACCATCAACAAGCTGCTTGCCGACGGTGCTTCCATCATCATCATGGCCCATTTCGGCCGTCCCAAGAAGGGCGGCTTCGAGCCTGAGCTTTCGCTCCAGCCCGTGGCCAAGTACTTGGAGACCCTCATCGGTCGTCCCGTCCAGTTCACTCAGGCATTGCTGGGCGAGGGCGTGGCAGAAGAGATGGCGAAGAACCTCAAACCCGGCGAGGTGATGCTTCTCGAGAACATCCGCTTCTATCCCGAAGAGACCAAGGGGGGAGTGGCTTTGGCCGAACAGTTGTCCAAACTGGGCGACTGCTACATCAACGACGCCTTCGGCGCCGCCCACCGCGAGCACAGCTCCACCGCCGTCATCGCCCGCTTCTTCCCCAACGACAAGTATTTCGGCTTCCTGATGGAGAACGAGGTCCGCAACCTCGAAAAGCTCATGCAGGATGCGCCCCGTCCCTTCACCGCCATCATTGGCGGCAGCAAGGTGAGCAGCAAAATCGGCATACTTGAGAACCTTATCGACAAGGTGGATAACATTGTTATCATCGGCGGTATGCGCTACACCTTCACCAAGGCACTTGGCGGCAAGATAGGCAACAGCATCTGCGAAGACGACAAGATGGACCTTGCCCTCGAACTGATGAAGAAGATGGAACAGCGTGGCGTGAAGTACTATCTCCCCAGCGACAGCGTGATAGCCGACAAGTTCGACAACAACGCCAACACCCAGGTAGTCCCCTCCAACGCCGTGCCCGACGGCTGGGAGTCGATGGACTGCGGTCCCGAGAGCTGCAAGATGCTTCGCGAGGTGATCATGTCATCCAAGACCATTCTGTGGAACGGACCTGCGGGCGTGTTTGAGCTGCCCACCTTTGCCAAAGGCACGCACGAGATAGCCAAGTGTGTGGCCGAAGCCTGCAAGCAGGGGTGCTTTGCAGCCGTGGGCGGCGGCGACAGCGTGGCCGCCGTGAAGCAGATGGGCATTGCCGACGAGATGAGCTACGTCTCCACGGGTGGCGGCGCCATGCTCGAATACTTAGAAGGCAAGACCCTTCCCGGCATAGCGGCCATCAAAGACTGACGCATAGACTTTTTATTACATTGGGAAGTCCCGGCCTGCCGGGGCTTCTTTTTCATCTGCGAGGCAAGGTTCCATGCCCGGCCGGCAGCCAATACACCTGACGACAATGCCCCATTTCCTCCCCATCACGCTTGAAGAAGTGAAACGTCTCGGCTGGGACGAGACCGATATAGTGATAGTATCCGGCGATGCGTATATAGACCACCCCTCCTTTGGCACGGCCGTGATAGGCCGCACCTTGGAAGCTGCGGGCTTCCGGGTGGCCATCATCCCGCAGCCCAACTGGCGGGACGACCTGCGCGACTTCCGCAAATTTGGCCGCCCGAGGCTCTTCTTCGGCGTTACCTCTGGGGTGATGGACTCGATGGTCAACCACTACACCGCGGCCAAGCGGCTGCGGCACGATGACGCCTACACGCCGGGCGGCGTGTCGGGCTTCCGCCCCGATTATGCGGTGACGGTATATACCCGCATACTCAAGCAGCTCTATCCCGACACCCCCGTGGTGATTGGCGGGGTGGAGGCCTCCATGCGCAGGCTGGCGCACTACGACTACTGGAGCGACACGCTCAAGCCCTCCATCCTTGCCGACTGTCCCGCCGACCTGTTGGTCTATGGCATGGCAGAGAAGACCATGGTGAAAGTGGCCAACCTGCTTGCCGACGGCGAACCCGCCTACAAGCTGCAACGGCTTCCACAGGTGGGCTTTGTCACCGACCACTATACGCCGAAGGGCGGATCCGTCGTGCTCCACCCATTTGAGGAGTGTCAGAAGTCCAGGCGTATGCACGCCGAAAACTTCCACAAAATAGAGGTCGAGAGCAACAAGATAGAGCAGTCGCCCATCGCCCAATTGACCCGCGGCCGCTGGGTAGTGATAAATCCGGCGGAGCCGCCGCTGGCCACCGAGGAGATAGATGCCTCGTTTGACCTGCCCTACCTCCGCCAGCCTCACCCCAAATACAAGAAGCGCGGGGCGGTGCCGGCCTATGAAATGATAAAGAACTCCGTCAACATACACAGAGGCTGCTTTGGCGGCTGCGCCTTCTGCACCATCTCCGCCCATCAAGGCAAGCAGATTTCTTCCCGTTCCGAGGAGTCCATACTCGCCGAGGTGCGCCGGATGGCCGAGTCGCCCGACTTCAACGGCGTCATCACAGACTTAGGCGGTCCGTCGGCCAATATGTACATGATGTCGGGACGCAACAAAGAACTCTGTCGCAAGTGCGAGCGGTTCAGCTGCATACAGCCATCGAAATGCAAGAACCTCAACTCCGACCACGAGCCGCTGCTGCGGCTCTATAAGAAAGCGGCCGCCGTCAAGGGGGTGAAGCACATCTACATAGGCAGCGGTATTCGCTGCGACCTCTTCAGCGACGATAATCGGGGACACGAGTACTTTCGCGAGGTGGTTCTGCATCATGTGGGCGGCCGCCTGAAAGTGGCGCCCGAACACACGAGTCCCGACGTGCTGCGACTCATGCGGAAGCCTTCCTTCGACCAGTTTCTGCAAGTGAAGTCCGACTTCGACGCCATCTGCCGCCAGGCGGGCGTCCGCTACCAGCTGATACCCTACTTCATCAGCTCACACCCGGGTTGCCGCCTGAAAGACATGGCCGACTTGGCTGTGGAGATGAAGCGCTTGGGCTACAGGCTTGAGCAGATTCAGGACTTCACGCCCACGCCCATGACAGTGAGCACCGAAACCTACTACACAGGCCTCAATCCCGAGACACTGCAGCCCGTGTATTCGGCGCGCAGCGCGCAGGAGAAGCACGAACAAAACCTGATGTTCTTCTATTACCGTCGCGAGAGCCAGCCGGCTATTCGTCAGCTGCTGAAGAAGCACCACCTTGAGAGCTACATCCCGAAACTCATGTAGTTCCGCGGCTACTTTCTCATCATCAGACCGATGACGAAAGCTTTCCAGCGGGCCGCCTTGCCCGAATAGGGGTGGTAGCGGAGCGGGAGGTTGAAGTGAGTGGAACCCCACAGCACCGTCTGGGGGTGGGTGAACTCGCGGAAGCCGTAGATGCCGTGGTAGGCGCCCATGCCGCTGTGTCCTGTTCCGCCGAAGGGGGCGCCGGAAGCCATCAGGTGGTTGCACACCTCGTTGATGCAGCCGCCGCCGTACTGTTGCGAGCGCATGACCCTTTCGGCCCACCGGCGGCTGCGAGTGAAGAGGTAGAAAGCCAGCGGGTGTTCTCGCGAGGCAATCACCTCCAAAAGGCTGTCCACATCGTCATCTTTGAACGGCACCACAGGCAGCAGCGGGGAGAACAACTCGTGCTGCACGATAGGTTCGTCCACACACACCGGGAATACCACCGTGGGGGCATATTTGAGACTCTGTCGGTCGCCTTTGCCTCCATAGACAATGCGGCTGCGTACCGTCTCCGCCTCGGCGGCGCACCTGTCGTAGGCGGCTTGGGTGATAAGCTTGGGGTATTCGTCGCTGAGTTCGGGTTCGGGGCCAATCATCTTGTAGAAGGCGGCCTTCAGTTCGGACAGAAAGGACTCGGACACCTCCTCGGCTACAGCCACTTGGTTGACGTTGATGCAAATCTGTCCGGCGTTCAGCAGTTTGAAGAAGGCAATCTTCCGTGCTGCGTCCTTCAAGTCGGCATCCTTGCGCACCACGGCCCAGTTGCCGTTCTCGCCGCCCAGTTCCAGCGTCACCGGGGTGAGGTTTTTGGCCGCCTCGGCCAGCACATGGCGGCCCACAGCCGGCGAACCCGTGTAGAAAATTTTGTCGAAGCGCTGGGCGAGGCAGAGGTCAGCCACATCGTGGCCGCCGTCAATGACAGCCGCGAAGTTCCTTGGGAAAGTCTCCTCCACAACACGTTTGAG
>DCJB01000030.1 GCA_002317325.1 Bacteroidales bacterium UBA1711 | reverse complement strand
GCCCATCTGAACAACAACAACAAGATTCTCTCGCTTCAGAGTTCGGTAGAGCCCATCCGCGACATGAAGATTGAGCTTACCTGCTCGCAGAACTACCAGTCGCGGGAGCAGTACTACTATAAGTACTCCAGCGTCAAGGATATGGTTGACGGGCCGCTTTCCTACACCATGACGGGTTCCTACACCACCACGGTGTGGAGTCTCGGCACGGCCTTCCGCTCCATGGACAACCTCTATGCAGACTTCCTCGGATCGCGGTCGGAGATTGCCACCCGCCTGGCTGACCTCAACAGCGACCCCCGCTGCCGCACCTTGGTCACCGACACCATGTCGGGCGAGCGCTTCCCCGGGGGCTACAGCCCCAACCAGCAGACCGTCTTGGTCGCCAGCTTCCTATCCACCTATCTTGGCAAGGACCCCTCCACCCAGTCTTTCTCCCCCTTCCTCAAGTTCCCCCTCCCCAATTGGTCGGTTACCTACAACGGTCTGAATAAGATTCAGAAGCTCAAGAAGTGGTTCAACAATATATCCCTCTCCCACAAGTACTCCTCCACCTACAGCATAGGCAGCTACTACACCGATGCTTCTATTGCGGGCAAGAGCGGCTACGACTACGGGTCGGAGACCGTCACCAATAGCAGCGGTGACTTCATTCCGCCCGTCAGCATGGGCAACGTGCAGATTAGCGAACAGTTCAACCCACTGATACGCCTCTCTATGAGCATGACCAACAGCGTGCAGCTCAACTTCTCCATCAAGAAGAACCGCACCCTCGGACTGAGCCTGGCCAACAACCAGCTCACCGAGACCACCAGCGATGGTGTGACGGTGGGCGGCGGCTACCGCTTCAAGGACGTGGCATTTGATGTGAAGATTGGCGAGAGCACCCACAAGCTGAAGAGCGACATTGTGCTCCAGCTCAACCTCACCTACACCAACAACAAGACCAATATACGAAAGATAAACCAGGTGAACGTGAGCCAGGTCTCCTCGGGCAGTTCGGTGTGGATGGTTGAGGTGTCGGGCGAGTATGCCCTTACCACCGCCCTCACAGTGCGCCTTTTCTTCCAGACCAACATCAACACCCCCTATATTTCAAATTCCTATCCCAATAGCACCACCAAAGGTGGACTCACTATCAGATTTAGTTTCTAATGAATATAGACCGTTTCAAGAACTTTGAACCCGAAGTGCGTGAGCTGGTGCTTGCTTTTGAAAAGCAGCACGAGAGCGGTTCGCGCTTCTTCGACGTGGACCAGATGGAGGTCATTGCCGACTACTATCTCGAAGTGCAGGATGTGGAGGGGCTCGCCGCTGCGGTTGAATACGGTCAGCGGCTCTTTCCCGCCAGTGACGAGATGCAGCTCCGCCGCGCCCACCTGATGTCCATACGGGGCGAATATCCCGAAGCCCTCGCCCTGCTCTCGGATTTGGAGCGGAAGATGCCCGACAACACCGATGTCAGCTATGGCCTCGGCGCCCTCTACAGCATGATGGATCAGCCCGAGAAGGCTATTGCCTACTATCAGCGGGCCTCGTCCGACGGCTACGAACTGGACATGATATACGGCAACATTGCCGACGAATATTACAAGCAGGGCAAGACCGAAGAGTCGGTGGCCTACTACAAGCGAGCCCTTGAGAAGAACCCCGAAGAGGAACGGTCGCTCTACAACCTGGCCTGCACCTGGGATGAGCAAGGGCGCAACGATGAGTCGCTGGAGTTTTTCCTGCACTTTGTGGAGGACCACCCCTACAGCAAGGGAGCCTGGTACAGTCTCGGCTGTGCCTACAACTGGCTTGGACTCTATGAGAAAGGTGCCGACGCATTTGAGTACGCCATCGCCATAGACCCCACGCTCTACAACGCCTACCTCGGGTTGGCCGAGAGTTGCCGCTCGCTGGGCGACACCCCCCGCGCCGTGCAGGCTCTGCGCGACTCGCTCAACTACACCGATGACCGCCCCATGGTCCTCCACCGCATCGGGCTGCTATTCTTCGAGGCGGACAATTACCACACCTCCATGGCCTATTTCCACAATGCTGTAAAGGAGGACCCCGCCTACGGCGAGGCTTGGAGCGACTTGGGTCGCTGCTGTCAGCGGCTGGGCTGCAATGATGAAGCCGCTGGCTACTACCGTCGCGCCATCGACCTCGACCCCGACTCCGACGCCCATTGGCTTCGTCTGGCCGACCTCTACCTGCTCTCCGACAAGTACAGTGAGGCTGCCGCCCTTCTCGAGAGTTCGCGTGCCGAGGCGGCCGACAGGTTCTCCTTCGACTCCCGCCTCCTCTTCTGCTACTATAAACTCGGCCGTCGCAACCGTCTCTTCTCACTCTTGCAGCAGGACGCTCGAGAGTACGCCTCGCTTTACCCCTCGATTTTTGCCAACTATCCCGAACTGGCCGACGACCCCGAGGTGGTTCGGTTCTGCTCTGAAGAGCAGCAGCGGCTCCACCCGCCCCAACCTACAACCCGTCCCTAATCTAACAACAAAAGTCACGATATGAAAAAGTTTTTATTTCTCGCCCTCCTCTTTGAGGCAGCCCTCGGCGCGGCAGCCCAAACCCCGTCGTCCGCAGTTCCGACCTCGAACATCGCCGAACAGGTGCGCGGCACCGACAGCGCCTCTACAGGCTTTGTGGCCAAAGCCCTCCACTGGTACGATGCCAACATGAACTACTCCGCCGTGGGCATCCTCATGGCAGTAGAGAGCTCGTTCATCCCCTTCCCGTCGGAGGTGGTTATACCGCCGGCTGCCTATGTGGCCTCCAATCCCGATACCAAGGGCGGCATGAAGATTTGGCTCATCGTCCTCATCGGTACTCTCGGCGCCCTTGTGGGGGCATACATCAACTATTTTCTCTCACGCTGGTTGGGCCGCCCCATCGTCTATGCCTTTGCCGACAGCCGGGTGGGTCACTTCCTCCGCCTCTCCAAGGCCAAGATTCAGCAGGCCGAGGACTACTTCAACAAGCACGGCAAAGCCTCTACCCTCGTGGGGCGGCTCATCCCAGGCATACGCCAGTTTATTTCCATCCCTGCGGGTCTCGCCAAGATGAATTTGGCCGCCTTCACCTTCTTCACCTTCCTTGGCGCCTGTTTCTGGAACATAGTTCTCGCCCTCCTCGGCTGGGCGGCCTATCAGGCGGCCGATGCCACGGTCATTGAACGCTACAGCCACGTCATTTCGCTGGCGTTGCTGGCACTCCTCGGCACAGGCATAGTCGTGCTGGTGCTGCGCGTTATCATCAAGAACAGAAAAAACAATGGACGAAAGTAACGACCTCGACCGCAAGATAGAGTTTGCCCGCTTTTTCATGCGCAAGGACCGCCCGCTGCCCAAACGCGGGTGCAGCTGGGCGTTCTATATCTTCTTATTGCTCCTTGCCGTCTTTCTCGTCGTCATGTATTCCCATTATAAAACCCTCTGATATGGATTTCCCCATTCTGCAAACCACCGTAGGCGGTCACCCGCTGGTCTATCTCGACAACGCCGCCACTACGCAGAAGCCCCGCGAGGTGATTGAGGTGCTGACTAACTACTATCTCACGCTCAACAGCAATATTCACCGCGGCGCCCACTATTTGGCCACCCAGGCCACCACCCAGTACGAGGCGGTGCGTACTCAGGTGCAGCAGTTTGTCAACGC
>DCJB01000025.1 GCA_002317325.1 Bacteroidales bacterium UBA1711 | reverse complement strand
GTGACGCGCCGCGTGGTGGAATATGCCCACCAGTTTGACGTGACGGTGGAGGGCGAGCTGGGCGTGCTGGCCGGCGTGGAAGACGAGGTGTCGGCTGCCGAGAGCCACTACACCAAGCCCGAAGAGGTCATTGACTTTGTGACCAAGACTGGCGTTGACAGCCTGGCCATCTCCATCGGCACCAGCCACGGCGCCTATAAGTTCACCCCCGAGCAGTGCACAGTTGACCCCGAGACGGGGCGGCTGCTGCCCCCGCCGCTGGCATTCGACGTGCTGGAGGCCATCGAGAAGAAGCTGCCCGGCTTCCCCATCGTGCTGCACGGCTCCAGTTCGGTGCCGCAGGACGAGGTGGACACCATCAACGCCAACGGCGGCTGCCTGAAGGCTGCGGTGGGCATTCCCGAAGAGCAGCTGCGCAAGGCCTCGAAGAGCGCCGTGTGCAAAATTAATATTGACAGCGACAGCCGACTGGCTATGACCGCCGCCATACGCAAGACGCTGGCCGAGAAGCCCGCCGAGTTTGACCCGCGCAAGTACTTGAAGCCCGCCCGCGAGAGCATGAAGAAACTATACATCCACAAGATTGTCAACGTGCTGGGTTCAAACGACAAACTCATCGGCTAAGAACCGACAGCCGCAGAGGCCGGCCCTCGACTGGCACTGTCCCCGCGAGGGGCGGGCAGGGGCGAGGGCCGGCGGAGGGCGGCTGACGGGCCGCCGCCGGCGGCGGCAGCGAAAAGGGTTCGGGACTGCCGCCGGCTGCAATGAATGGCCGAACCTGACACAGTATGTATCATTTATGAAGAAGATTATACTTTCGCTGCTGCTGGTTGGAATGCTGCTGCCGGCCGGCGCCCAGATTATCACCACCTCCACCGCCACCAGCGGAGCGGGCGAGCGAAACCACGTCGGCTTTTTCGGCGGCATGACCGTTTCGTCGAACCGCGTGTTTGAGAATGTATATGGCAACCGAGTCACTCCCACCTACTATCAGTCCAGCCGGCTGGACCCTGTGGTGGGTCTCGAATACTACTGCGACTTTGAGCCTGTGGAGAAGTTCCTCCTCGGCGTGGGCGCGAAGCTGTTCTACCAGCAGTCGCGCTATGAGGTGGCTTTCGACAACGGCAGCCACTATGTGGTGAGCAGCAAGGGGCTGACGGGCAATGTGGACCTCTTCCTCGGTTTCCGTCCGGTAGATGAGTTCAGCGCCCATTTCGGGATTTCGGTCAGCGGGTCGATGGGCTGGGGCGGCTTTTGGGTGTCCAGCTATCGACGTTCCGACCTCGACCTGTTCCTGCGGCTTCAGTATGACGTTACCGAACACTTCTACCTGTCGCTGCGCGGCGCCTACGGCGTGTGTTCGCTCTTGAGCGGCTACAGGACTCGCTACTATTTCGGCGACGCTTATTATGCGGTGGACTCGAAATACCACCCCGTGGTGCTGACCCTCGGCGTAGGCTTCTCTTTCTGAGGCAGACGCGGCGGCCGGGGCGGGCGTCCGTTGCCGAAAGCCCTCCGACGGCGCGGCGGCGGCCTCCGCCGTCCTGCTCGGTCTCGCCCCGTGCCGTGCCGCCCCGGCGGCAGGAAGAGTGGGCTTTGGGCCGCCGCTGTCGCCCGTAACTGTGTCGCAATGAAAAGGATTGTTCTCATACTGCTGATGACGGCGGCTCTGCTGCCGGCTCTGGGCCAGCGTGTCAGCGCCGACTCGGCCAAGAGCAATGTGTGGATAGTCTTTCGCGCCAGCCCCCGCGGCGGCGTGATTAATGCGTCCGACTTCTCGTTTGGCCGAACCGATGGCGGGCTGGCGGCACCCACCTACTTTAAGGCCAACTGCGTGGAGCCGCTGACGGGCTTCGACGCGGCTTTTGATTTCCTGTACAAAGAGAAGTGGATAGTTGGCTTGGGGCTCAGGTGCCTGTACTATTGGACGCACTATGAGGTGGCTTTCGACGGGGGCGACCCTGCCCGGACCATGGACAAGTGGAAGTCGCTGGCCGTTGACTTTTCCTTCGGCTGCAGGGTGCGGCCGCGGCTCGAGCTCTGCCTTGGGGCTTCGCTCGGCTTTGCCGTCAAGAATGAGGGTTTCGGGTTCTGGCACACACGACGCGGCGGCAGAGACTATCCTGTGTTGAGAAGCCGCGAGGGTATGGACCTCTTCTTGCGGCTGAGGTACTATGTCACCGATTGGATGGACCTTTCGCTGACGTGCATGGGCGGCGTGGCATCGCGAGTGTCGGCCGAGGCCGGCCGCAGCACGGTGGGCGACGGCTACTATGCCGAGCAGCTGAACAGCCGCCCCTTCATACTGACCTTCGGCGTGGGCTTCTACGCTGTGGGGCGTGATGTGCAGGCCAGCGGTTATATGTTTGAAAGGCGCAAACGATGATTGAGAGTTCTCTGCCTGGGTTGTCGTCCGCGCTGCGGCGGTGCTTGGAGAGCATTCGTCCGCAAGGGCGCGCGGGGGGTGCGGAAGATTCCTGCGGCTCAGTCTTTGCGTCCGCCTCCCGCTGCCGGCACGGCCTGCGGCGGGCAGTCCTTGCACTGTTGTTCGCCGTGGCGCTGGCTCCGGCTTTCGGCCAGCAGGGCGTTGATAGAGCCGGTGACGAGAAGGAGGGCATCTTCCGAGTTCACCTCGGGGGCTTCGTCACGGCAGGACTCCATCCCGCCCGCACTTTCGTGGGGCTGGAGGGCGGCCGCGTAGTGCCTTCCCTCTACCGGGCCGGCGGCTTGGACCCCACGGTGGGCATGGAATGCAACTTCGATTGCCAGCCCGTCGGGAGGCTTGTTGCGGGCATGGGCTGCAAGCTGTTCTATTTCAACAGCCGCTACGAGGTGGGGTTCGACGGCGCCGACCCCTTGGCGGTCAGCAGCGAGGGGCTGTCGGGCTGCCTCGACCTCTTTGTCGGCTATCGCCCCATGCCGAGGCTCACCGCCACTCTCGGCGTGTCGCTCTGCGGCCCGATGAGGATTCGCCGCCTCTATTTCCTTTCCGACAGCTACGCCATTGAGCCTTTCCTGCGGGTGCAGTATAACCTCACCGACCGCTTCTACCTCTCGCTGCGGGGCGGATTCAGCGTGCGCCTCTACCAGTCGAGGTACGCGACCCGCTTTTATGTTGACGACCTCTACCGTGCCGAGGAGTACCGCGCCCGCACCTGGGTGCTGGGCTTGGGCGCGGGATGCACGTTATAGCCCTGCCGCCGATGTCGGCATTCTTACAGAAACAATTAGCACTGATATGAAAAAGACAATCCTCATGACCCTTTTTGCCGCCTTGGCGCTGAGCGTCTCGGCCCAGCGGCTCAACCATACCGAACAGGCCGACGCCGAGGCTTGGAAACTGCGCAGCGACTTCCGCGACTGCCTCTTCATAGGCGCCGACGACCAGCACGTGTTCCTCGCCCACCAGTTCAAGAAGAAACTCTTGGGCTCCGACTACGGCCGCCGGGTGGTGCGCTACAACCGCCAGCTGGTGCCGCAGGACACGCTGACCCTCGACGGGGGCAACGAAGGCACGGGCGGCTTCTTGGCCGACGGACGGGTGTATATGGTTGAGTTTTCGGACCCCGACAAGGGGAACGAACTGGCCCTCTTCCGTCAGGCCTACGACGCGGCCACCTTCCAGCCCGTGGGGCAGCGCGAGAAAGTCTCCTCCCTGACGAAGGTGGAAAGCGCTGTGAGCGATGTGCGGTTCCGCACATCGCGCTCGGGCGGGCTGCACGGGGCCATCTTCTTGGCCTATTCACCCACGGCGGGCCTTGCCGCCTACGCCGCACTCTATGACAACAGCATGGAGGAGCTGTGGGGTATGCGTCTTGACGACGTGAGCGACTTGGACGACTTCATTGTCACCGACTCGGGCACGCTCTGCCTCTGCGGCTGCACCACCAAAGAGGGCGTTTCGCGCTTCGAGTTCCACATCCTCGACGGCGAGAACGACGAGAAATACACCTTCGAGGACTCGGGGCACGACCTCGAGAAGATGTCCTTGTGCGGAGTGGCCGACGGCAAGTTCCTGCTCACGGGCTTCGCCAACGGACGGCACGACGTGGCGGGCATGGTGTATGACACCAAATCCGACCGTGCCGCCCTCGACATCCGCCCCATTCCGACGGAGGAGATGTGCCTCTACGGCAACTTCCGATTGCTCAAACAGGCTCAGGGTTCGGCGCTGAACGAGTGGGTCAGCCGCTGCTGCTTCGACTATGACGAGACGGGCGCCAGCGCGGGCTACCACGTCCCCGTCAGGGTGACGGGCGACGTGAACCTCTATGAGGAGTTTGGGCTGCTGGCTGTGCGCGTGGGCGCCGACGGCAAGGTGAAGTGGATAAAGGGACTGCAGCGCTCCACCGCCGCCGCCCCCCGCGAGACCGACCTCCTGTTCAACCGCATTTTCTGCCGCGGAGGCAAGACCTTCGTCGTGCTGCCCGAGCGCAAAGACTTCCTTGACGCCAACCGCAAGTACAAGCAGGTCAAGGTACATAGGCTTGCCTCGTCGCAAGAGGCGGTGATCGTGGCCGAGATTGACGAGGCGGGCGGCAAGACCTTCAGTTCCTTCCTCCTGCCCAAGGGCAGGTATTTGGTGGGCGGACCCCACCAAGCCGGCCCCGACCGCTATCTGCAGTTCCTCCTCGGCCGCAAAGGCGGCGGATTTCTCGAATGGAGCCTCACTGACTAACACCCAAGCACGCGCAAGTTATGAAGAAATGCCTCCTCGCAGCCGCCGTGCTGCTGATGGCCGCCGCTGCCGCCGGGCAGCCTGCCTTCGACGGAATCAAGAGCCGCGGCCCCATACCCAACGACCTCAAGCTCTCGTTGGACGACCTCTACGCCTTGGACAAGCAGCGTGTGCGCGACTTCAACGACGGCAAACTCACCAACCGCGACAAGGTGCTGCAGTCGTCCTACTTCATCTACCGCCTGATGGCCAACGGCCGCATACTATACGGCGACCCTATCACCGCCATGCTCAACCGAGTGGCCGACACGCTGATGAAGAACTACCCCGAACTGCGCCGCGAGTTGAGGATATACACCGTGAAGTCGCCCGAGGTGAACGCCTTTGCCACCGGGCAGGGCATGATATTCGTCACCACCGGCTTGGTGGCCCAGATCGAGGACGAGGCACAGCTGGCTTTCATCATCGGCCACGAGGCCATCCACTATTACAGGCAGCACACCATACAGGAGATAACCCGCAAGGAAGAGAAGGCTTCGGGCAGCGAGGCTGAGCGCGAGCGGAGAGAGATGTCGGACTTTCTCAAGTACCACAACCGCTCGCACCAAATGGAGAACGAGTCCGACAGCCTCGGGCTGGCCATGTTCTACATAGACAGCCCCTACGACAAGGGCGTGACGGACGGAGTGTTCGACGTGCTGCAGTACGGCTACCTGCCGTTTGACGAAGTGCCGGTTGATTCCGCCACCTTCAACACCCCCTACTACGCCTTCCCGGGCAAGTATTTTCTCGGTCAGGTGGCGCCCATTACCGCCCGCGACGACTTTGACGACAGCAAGAGCAACCACCCCAACATCCTCAAACGCCGCCAGCGCTGCGCCTCGGTGCTGGCGGGCCTCAGCGGCGGAAGCCGCTTCGTCACGGTCTCGGAGCAGGAGTTTGGGCGGCTGCGCGACCTGGCCCGCAAGGAGTGCATACGCCAAGACCTCATCTATGCCGAATACACTCGCGCCTTGTACGACATAATGGTCATGCAGCAGTCCGCTCCCGAGGACGAGTTCCTGCTCAAGGCCAAGGCCAAGGCGCTCTACGGTATGTCGAAGTTCAAGACCTACACCAACACCAACAAGGTGGTGGGCGACTACACCAACTTTGAGGGAGAGGTGCAGCAGGCCTACCACTTCTTCAGCAAGATAAGCAATGAGGAACTGAACCTCCTCGCCGTGCGCGAGCTGTGGAAGGCCAAGCGTCGCTTTCCCGCCGACTCGCTGATTGCCGCCATGGCGGAGGACGCGGCCAAGGACCTGGGACGCAAGCACGGCTATACCGCCGCTTCGTTCAGCGACCGTTTGGACACTGCCCAGGCTTCCGACGACACGAACCGCACCGCCTCGAAATACGACAAGATAAAGAAAAAGAAGAAACGCTCGGCACAGTTGGATATGCGCCGCTACTTCTTCACCGACCTCGAGGGACAGCCCGAACTGCAAGCCTTCTTGGCCGACTGCTTTGCCAAAGCCAAGGACACGGCGGCCCGTCGCGCCGTTGCTGCAGGGCGCAAGAATATGTTCGTCTATGCCAGCGAATACTATGTGCTGGGCAAGGACGAGCTGAAGATACGCAAGAGCAACCGCCTCGAGCAGCAACTCACGGGAATGATTGGCGACGTGGCACGACGAGAAGGACGGGGGATTGTGGATTTCTCGGACCGGGGGCTGCGCTGCCACGACGACGAGCAGTCCTACAACGACTTTGTGGACCTGCACGAGTGGGTGAACGAAATGTGGCAGACCAAGGGCGACTTTCAGCACGTGCTGGTGATGCAGCCAGCCATGAGCACACTGGTTCGGCGCTATGATGCCGACCGGGTGAACCTGACCACCGTGGTGAATCTCGAAGGGGTGTCGGACGGCGCGAGCGCCATCTTCGCCATTTTCCTGCCCCCGGTGTGGCCCGTCATCGGCTACCAACTCTTCGCTGGCACCGAGCGGACCCTCCTTCGCACGCTCTATGTCGATGCCGCCGACGGCAACATCATCAACGTCACTACCGCCTCGCTCAACTTGGCCGACAGCCGCTCCCGCGTGAAGGGTCTGCTGTGCGACAATATCGAGTTTGCCGAGGGACGCGAGCAGTCGCCCTTCATGGGCCGCCGCCTGCTGGTGGAGGCTGATCTGGCTGCCACCCCCAACCAGGGGGCATTTGTGGTGGCAAAGGAGAGGTCTGTCGTCGGCTTCGCCTACGGCAAGGGACGTGCCGCTGTGGCGCAGTTTGTGCCCAAGGTGGCGCTGCAGGTGCAGGTGGCACGCCGTCACGCTGTGCGGGCGGGATTCGATGTGCGTCAGACCTATCTCCGTGCCGAGGCTTCCGACTTCAACTCGCCCATCATAGTCTTTACCAAAGTGAATGTCTTCGCCCTCCCCGTGACGGTCTTCAATTCCTCGTTGGGCTACCGCCAATACCGCGAACCCGCACCCATGGGACTCTATTGGGGTGCCGACCTCACTTGGGCTCATACAGCCCTCGCCCCCGAACAGTTGACACGCTTTCCCGACGGCGAATGCCCCAAGAGCTACAACGCCTTCGGGCTGCGGTTTGAGTTCGGACGCAACTACATCTTCTACGACCGACTGCTCCTGAACATCGGAATGACGTTGGGAGCCACCTTCGCCAGCCCGATGTCCAAGACCTCCGACCAGAGCTCGCAGTACAGCGCCGGGGCGGTGGCCAAGGCCAATAGGAGCTATTTCAACACCAATGTTTGGATTCAGAACTGCTACGGCCTCAAGATTGGATTGGGCTTCCTGCCCTTCTGAACCCGCCGATATGTGACCTCATGATAAAGATTCACAACGCCCGAGTAAACAACCTAAAGAACATCTCCGTCGATATTCCCGAAGGGAAGCTTGTGGTTATCACCGGCCTCAGCGGGAGCGGCAAGTCGAGCCTTGCCTTCGACACCCTTTATACCGAGGGGCAGCGCCGCTATGTTGA
>DCJB01000067.1 GCA_002317325.1 Bacteroidales bacterium UBA1711 | reverse complement strand
TGGTCGAAGCCACGGGTCACCTCGACCTGTCCGTTGATGACCGAGTCGTTGTTGAAGAACCAGTCGCGTTTGACCGACCCGGGCGTGTTGTCGCGCATGACGGCGCGGTCGCCGATGCAGAGGTTCTTCTCCTGAATGAAGAGGTTCGGGACGGGCCTTTCGAGAATCTTGATGCGGTAGGTGCTGTCGGAGAAGCAGTCGTAGCGGTGTTCCGGCTCGGCATTCTCGTCGTAGTAGAAAGAGCGGACGCGGACGGAGTGGACGCCGCCTTGAGGGAAGACGTAGCGCAGCGTGCCCGTGTTGGTGATGAGTGTGTCGAGGTTGGCGGCGGAGGTGTCGATGCCCCTGTAGATCCAGTACTTAGAATGCGCGGTGTCGCAGTGGTTGTCGTTGGGGATAAAGCTCTTGTTGATGAGTTTGAGGTAGTTGTCGCAATTCTTGGCGGTGTCGATGAACATCAGCGGCTTGGTGTTGATGACGCGGACATAGACCTTAGAGAGGAAGGGTTTGGCGGGGTCCATGGCGGAGGTCATGTCGCAGCGGAACACCATGTTGTTGGTGGTGTCGGGAGTGGCGACGGCCTGGGTGCAGACGAAGTCGGAGGTGGTGCAGTTGTAGGTGTTGTTGGTGCTGGTGGTGGGGGAGAGCCGAGTGAACGTGACCGTGTCGGGGATAGAGGTGAGGCTGTTGATGAAGCGTCCGTCGAGGTTGGACTTATACCAAACGTAGTTGGTCAGGCCGGTGGGGGCGGTGAGAGTCTGCACGGTGGTGGTGGCGCCGGCGGGGCAGCCGGAGGTGCTAATCTGCATAGGCTGGCAGTCGCCCGCGATGTAGCAGTAGCCGTAGTGGCCGTGGGCGGCGCAGTCGCCCATATATACCTCGACGCGCACCTGCTCGTAGATGTACTTGTTGAGGTTGATGGCCACCTTGTTCCAGTCGCGGTAGAAGCCGTTGCCGCCGGAGCCGGAGTAGGAGTGCCATCCGTTGACGCCGTTGGAGGCGCCGCTGGAGGAGATGGCGTAGCAGAGTGTGTCGCTAATCTGGACCCACTGGCCGGAGGCGTTCTGACGGGCGACGCGGATGACGAAAGAGGGGTCGCCGGTGGGGCCGTGGCCGGGGGCCTGGACCACGATAGAATAATAGATGAAGAGGAGTGCGTTTTCGACCTTCACATCCATGGTGTAGTAGAGGGCCTCGGCCTCGGCGCTGGTGCCGCAGTTGCCGAGACGGATAGAGTGGTTGATAGAGGCGTCATACGAAGCCGGGCAGTAGGGCAGCTGGTAGCTGACCAAGGGGTCTTTGCCCTGCTGGGTGCCCGTGCCGGGGCCTTCGGTGTTGGACATGATGCGGAAGCGGCTGGTGGGGCTGAGTGTCGTGCCGCAATAGCTGGTGCCGCCGTTGCCGGTCTGGTTGGCCAGCTGGTTGTCGGGGATAAGGGCGCTGGTCATGTTGACACCCGTGACGCCCGACATGGCATCGGGTGCGGTGTAGGGCTTGGAGCCGGTCTGGCCCGAATAGTAGCCGGCGTTGTAGGTCTGGTGTGAGCCGGCGGTGAATGAGGCGGGATTCTTCAAGCCCGGACAAGCCGAGAGGGCTTGGCCGTATGCCACAGCGACACTCGCCACGGATAGGATGAGCAGAACCATTTTTTTCATAGTCTATCAGTATTTATTTTAGATTCAATTCGTTTTGCTGTTCTGCCGCCCAATAGGGCGGGCTGGCGCCGAGGGGGGAGGCAACCTGCGGCAGAGCGGCCGAACAGCGTGAGCTCTTTGCTCCTCGTACCATTAGACACACAACTACGCATTTTGTTGCAAAGAAAGCAAAAATTATTCCACCCGCCCTTGTCCGAGGCCTACGGCCGCCCGTCGGGCAGCACCGCAGCCGCCGGGGAGCCGGGCCCCTGCCGGCCGCAGACAGTATGGCGCGAAAGCCGCAAATACCTCTTCTCCAACAGCCTACACAACACCCTTGCTATAGAAAAAGAAAGAGGCACCCAAAGCGGATGCCTCTTTCGCATTATTAGTCAAAAGATGAACTATTCACCTTTCTCAAGCTTTTCCTTCAAGTCGGCAAAGACATCGCCGAGAGTGGTCTTCTCGAGGGTGTCGTTAATCTTCTTGACGGTCTTCTTGGTGGCGCGTTCCTTCTTGCTCTCCTCGTTCTCGGACTTGACACGGTCGCCTTCGGCGGCATCCTGGTGGATGCGGGTGTGGGAGACGATGATTTTCTTGTTTTCCTTGGAGAACTCGATGACCTTGAAGTCGAGCACGTCGTTGACGCGGGCCTTGGAGCGGTCTTCCTTTTCGAGGTGACGCATGGGTGCGAAGCCTTCCACGCCGTAGGGCAGGGTGACGGTGGCGCCCTTGTCGTTCATGTTGGAGATAGTGCCCTGGTGGACGCTGCCCACGGTGAAGAGGCTCTCATAGACATCCCAAGGGTTCTCTTCGAGCTGCTTGTGGCCGAGGGAGAGGCGGCGGTTTTCGGCATCGACTTCGAGGACGACGACATCAATCTTCTCGCCAATCTTGGTGAACTCGGCGGGGTGTTTGATTTTCTTGCTCCAGCTGAGGTCGGAGATATGGATGAGGCCGTCAACGCCTTCCTCAAGCTCGACAAAGATGCCGAAGTTGGTGAAGTTGCGGACGGTGGCGTTGTGCTTGCTTCCGACAGGATATTTTTCGGCGATGGCCAGCCAGGGGTCGGGCATGAGCTGCTTGATGCCGAGGCTCATCTTGCGCTGATCGCGGTCGAGGGAGAGGACGACGGCTTCGACCTCCTGACCCACCTTGAGGAAGTCCTGAGCGCTGCGGAGGTGCTGGCTCCAGCTCATCTCGCTGACGTGAATCAGGCCCTCGACGCCGGGAACGACCTCGACGAAAGCGCCGTAGTCGGCGATGACGACGACCTTGCCCTTGATGTGGTCGCCTTCCTTGATGGAGGCATCAAGCGCATCCCAGGGGTGAGGAGTGAGCTGTTTGAGGCCGAGGGCGATGCGGTGCTTGGCTTCGTCGAAGTCGAGGATGACGACGTTGATTTTCTGGTCGAGTTCCACGATGTCCTTGGGGTCGGAGACGCGGCCCCAGCTGAGGTCGGTGATATGGACGAGGCCGTCCACGCCGCCGAGGTCGACAAACACGCCGTAGGGGGTGATGTTCTTGACGGTGCCTTCGAGCACCTGTCCCTTTTCGAGGTGGCTGATGATTTCGGCCTTCTGAGCCTCAATCTCGTCCTCGATGAGGGCCTTGTGGCTCACGACGACGTTCTTGTACTCGTGGTTGATTTTGACGACCTTGAACTCCATGTTCTTGTCAACATAGATGTCGTAGTCGCGGATGGGCTTGACATCGATCTGAGAGCCGGGGAGGAAAGCCTCGATGTTGTCGAAGACGGTGACGATGAGGCCGCCTTTGGTGCGGCTCTTGACGTAGCCGGTGATGATTTCCTGGTTTTCGAAGGCCTGGTTGACGCGCTCCCAAGACTTGAGGATGCGGGCTTTCTTATGGCTGAGGAGAAGCTGGCCGTTGGAGTCTTCCTGGCTCTCGACATACACTTCGATTTTGTCGCCGGCCTTGAGTTCGGCGTTGTAGCGGAGTTCGGAGGCGGGGATGACGCCGTCGCTCTTGAATCCGATGTTCACCACGGCCTCGCGGTCGGTGATGCTGACGATAGTGCCCTCGACGACCTGCTGCTCAGTGATGGCGTTGAACGACTGCTCATACTGCTCGGTCATTTTCTTGACGGCTTCGGTGTTGACATCTTCTTTTTTGTCGATAGCGCTCCAGTCAAAATCGGCTAACGGCTGCACATTTTTGTAATCCATGTGTGAGATTTGGGGGTTATCGGCCGCCTGCCCGACCGGGTTAAACAACAAATAACGACCTGTGCACTACCCCATTGGCAGGAACGGGGCTACACAGCCGCAAGGTGCAAAGATAGCACTTTTTTCTCACATACAACGCTTTCCGCCAAAAAAATAATCTTCTGCGGGCCAGCGGCGAGGGCGACCCCAAAGCCGCAACCCACCCCGCCCAACCCCGTCCCTCGTGCGAGAAAACGGGACCCGCCACAACGGCGAAGAAAGTAATAAAACAGACAAAGAAGGGCAGGGGCAACGAGCCAATTAATATGGAAGACATAGCGTTCTGAACAATCTGAGGGGGAGGGTACCGACAGCCTGGGCAACAGCCGGCGGGGCGGCGGAGAAGGGCTGCCGACTCTTCCGCGACTGCTTGTGCGACACCTTCAGTTTGTCGCTCACATACAGCACGCACAGCCAGGCGCTCCACTCGTATGCGCGGAAGAAGCTCCCTTCGCGAAACAGGTGTATCGTGAGCCACTGCTCGCGGGTCTCGCGCTGGCGCTCCACATAGATGATGTCCTTAATCTGTGCCATT
>DCJB01000011.1:8977-10134 GCA_002317325.1 Bacteroidales bacterium UBA1711 | reverse complement strand
TAATATTATGTTACCGAACCATTGTGTAAAGAAAAGTAAAAGAAAAATCAATGAGTGGAAATCTTCCATTTTTTCAAGCATGATAGATGTCCTCCAAATTATACAAGATATGCAAAAGTCATTTAAAAAAAATTTCTTGTATTGTGTCATCAAACATCAAAAAACAAAGATGGACAAAGAATTGGAACAAAAGTTAATAAATAACGATGTAGACAACCATATGATTGTTCCATCCATGGTACAATAATCTAATGGAACAAGTGTGTTTAACTAGGAATAGCACCATCATAGATGATATCTTCTATTTATTTAGGATTTTAGTACTGATGCGTTAATTTTCGCATTTAATTGAATAACTCTAATTGTAGCTCTTTGACTTTCTGATTTTGATTTGATCTGAGTAACTTCTCCTGTGGAGTCATGAGTAGTTCCCTGAGTTCATGTTTCTCCAAAGCCGACACACTAACAAGTGTTGCAATCTCAGTAATGGAGTACTGACTCTTGAGTTCTTTCTTGATTCTAGCAAGGATAAGATAGGTGCAGATTGCTACCCAAAGATGAGTCTTGACCGCATTCTCGGAGTAGCCCCACAGAGTCTTGATGACGATGTTCTGCTTTATCCATTTGAAGAAGATCTCAATGTCCCATCTGTGACGGTAGATACTGGCAACATCCTGAGCAGACAACTCGAAGTTGTTTGTGATAAAGTCGATTATCTCACCAGTCTCAGAATCCCTTGCTCTGACCAGTCTCAGTTCTTCTGGGTATAGGTGTTTGGTGTTATAGCCTGTCAGTCTTATGACACAGTCACCACAGATATTTGATGCTTTACCATCATGGTGCAGCTTATTTTTGTATGTGTTTGGGTGAGCCGAAGGCGAACGAGGGGTTGGTGGTGAGGAGCGTCGAGAGCTCGCTCTCGTAAGATTCTCAGCACCAAGACCGAAAGGCCTCCCTATAGGCCCCAAACACATACAAAAAAAGAAGATTCATTTCTGAATCTCCTCTGGTGCCCGGAGCCGAAGGCCAGCGACCTTGTGGAGCTAACAGGACTTGTGCCGAAGGCCAGCGACCGAAGGGCCGTAGGCCCGTAGTGGAGCTAACCGTCCTTACTTCTTTGTCGCTGTTGCGGGGTGCAGCTTATTTTTGTATGTGTT
>DCJB01000011.1:8582-8842 GCA_002317325.1 Bacteroidales bacterium UBA1711 | reverse complement strand
TTCTGAATCTTCTCTGGTGCCCGGAACAGGACTTGAACCTGCACTCCTTTCGGAACACGCACCTGAAACGTGCGCGTCTACCAATTCCGCCACCCGGGCATCTGGTAGAACCTCTTCCTCGCGAGGCTTGATAAAAAAAGCAACCTCAGTTGCTTTTGTGCCCAGGACAAGACTTGAACTTGCACCGCCCTACGGCGACTACCCCCTCAAAGTAGCGTGTCTACCAATTCCACCACCTGGGCTTGTTTTCTCTCGAAAGC
>DCJB01000011.1:0-8355 GCA_002317325.1 Bacteroidales bacterium UBA1711 | reverse complement strand
CTCAAACAAAACTGCTCCATCTAACGATTGAACCAAAGGAACACAGCGCATTTCAACCTGCACGCTCGGCACGTTGCAGCACATTCCGCCAAACTTCCGCAGAAGGACGGGCGCACAACGCCCGTGCGGCCGCCGGCACTGCGGGGGCAGCAAGCCCCTCGAACCAGCAATGAGCATAGAAAAACGAAAATAATGTGCCGCATATAAAAAAAAGTCGTATCTTTGCAGAACGGTTCCGGCTGGAGTTTGCCGAAACCAACCCACTAACTATCTTACAATAAAGTAATACAAACTATGAAAGTAATCGTCAAAAACTTTGGTGAGGTGTCGGTCGGGCAGCCCTGCTCCATCATCGACATCATCAAACAGGTGAACCCGGAAGGCTTGAACGGCTATTGCGCAGCCAAAATTGACAACGACCCCAAGCTGGTTGACCTCCGAACTACCCTCACGACCGATTGCTCTGTAGAATTGCTGGATACGACCAACAAGGAGTGCCTCTCAGTGCTTCGACATACGACTGCCCACATCATGGCCGAGGCGGTGCAGAACCTCTTCCCCGAAGCCAAAATCACCATCGGCCCCGCCACGGAGAACGGCTATTTCTACGACTTCGACTTCCGCCCCTTCTCCCGCGAAGACCTCGATGCCGTGGAAAAAGAAATGAAGTCCATCATCAAGAAGGCCACCCGCTTAGAACGCCGCGAGGTGACACGCAACGAAGCCCTCGAAATGATGACCCGGCGCGGCGAGCCCTATAAGGTGGAACTGCTGGAGGCCATTCCCGAGGGCGAGACCATCACCATCTACCAGCAGAACAACTTCATCGACCTCTGCCGCGGACCCCACCTGCTGAACACACGCCCCATCAAGGGCTTCAAACTGCTGGCCGCCAGCAGCACCTATTGGCGCGGCGACAAGAAGAACAAGTCGCTCAGCCGCATCCACGGCACCGCCTTCTTCTCCAAGGAGGACTTGGAGGCCTACCTCCAGTACCTCGAGGACGTGAAGAACCACGACCACAACAAAATCGGCCGCGAGTTGGAATACTTCACCACCGTCGATGTCATCGGACAGGGGCTGCCCCTGCTCATGCCCAAGGGCGCCAAGGTGGTGCAAACCATGCAGCGCTGGATTGAGGACGAGGAAACCCGCCGCGGCTATATGCGCACCAAAACCCCCCTGTTCGCCAAAAGCGACCTCTACAAGATTTCGGGCCACTGGGACCACTACCGCGACAAGATGTTTGTCATGGGCGACGAGGAAAAGGACAAGGAGGTCTTCGCGCTGCGCCCGATGACCTGCCCCTTCCAATACTACGTCTATAAGAACAGCCAAAAGTCCTACCGCGACCTGCCCTGCCGCTATGGCGAGACTTCCACCCTCTTCCGCAAGGAGGACAGCGGCGAAATGCACGGCCTCACCCGCGTGCGCCAGTTCACCATCTCGGAAGGCCACCTCATCGTCCGCCCCGACCAGATGGTGGAGGAGTTCAAGGGCTGCATCGACCTGGCCAAATACTGCCTCACCACCCTCGGGCTGCAAAACGACGTGACTTGGCACCTCTCCAAGTGGGACCCCGCCGACACCGAGAAGTACATCGGCGACGCCGAGACTTGGAACCAGACCGAACAGCACATCCGCGACATCCTCAACGAGCTGAACATCCCCTTCACCGAGGACGTGGGCGAAGCAGCCTTCTACGGCCCCAAGGTGGACATCAACGCCAAAAACGTCTATGGCAAGGAAGACACCATGATCACCGTGCAGTGGGACGCCATGCTGGCCTACCAGTACGATATGTACTACATCGACAAGGACGGAAGCAAGGTCCGGCCCAACATCATCCACCGCACCAGCGTGGGCTGCTACGAGCGCACCCTGGCGTGGCTGATTGAGAAGTACGAAGGCGCCTTCCCCACCTGGCTCATGCCCGAGCAGGTGCGCGTGCTACCCATCTCGGAGAAGTTCCTCGACTATGCCGAAGAGGTGACCAAGGCATTGCAGCAGAACGGCATTGAGGCCGCCATCGACCGCCGCAGCGAGAAGATTGGCTACAAAATCCGCGAGACCCGTATGCAGAAGGTGCCTTACGCGCTGCTGATTGGGCAGAAGGAGCAGGACGAGCGCCTGGTTGCCGTGTGGAACCGCAAGGACGGCGACCTCGGACAATGCGCTCTCGACCAGTTCACGGATGCCCTCTGCAAGGAGATTCGCACCAAGTCGGTGGAGCTGACCATCCGCAAGGAGGCCTGAGCCGCCTGTCTCCAACGATACAGCAATGAACCATAGCGGCTCCGCCCCCCTGCCGGGGCGGAGCCGCTCGCCGTATGGGTCGGGGCTATTTGTCGGACGGGGCGTACCGGCCGATGTCGCCGTAGTCGAAGTCATCGACCAGCAGCCGCCCTTTGGTGGTGTGTCCGAGAAAGCAGCAGTTGAGCCTCGCCTCCTCCATCTTGAGCAGGAAGAAGTCGTCCTGCTGCTCCGACAACGAGACCACGGCGCGGCCCGGCTCCTCGCCGAAGAGGAAGGAGTCGAGCCGGACTTCGCGGCAGGTGAGGATGTCGAATCCCGCCTTGGGCCGCGAGGCACGGCAGCCGGCAGCGAGGGCAACGAACAAGCCGCCCTGACGCACCGGCCGGCACGAGGCGACGACCCCGGCGGCCAGGAGGCTGTCAAGTATGAGCCCTGTGTATTCGGCCTCCTCGGAAGGGGAGTCAAGCCGCAGGGGGGCGGAGGCAAGGTGGAGGCAGCGGCGGGCGTATTCCGAGTCGAGAAAGTCGGTGCCTATGTTGCCCACCATATAGAGGTTCTCGCCCCGCGAGAAGCGGCCCTTCCCCCTCGGCGCCGGCAGCGCGGTGGCAAGCCGGAGCGCCGTGTCGAGGCACTCTCTGACCCTGGGCTCGCGAATTTGGGTGTGGGCGCTGTCTTCGCCGCTGTAGAGGTATTCGTGCCGCTCGACCGCGTGGCGCTGCCCCTTGAGCCAGCGCAAAAGGCTCTGCTGGCGGCCGTTGGCCTCCCACATGGCCATAAGGGTGCCGAGTTCTTGCACGGTGGGCATCCGGCCGATGATGGCCTGGACCTCCTCAAAGACGGGCTGCGATATGCCCATGCCTTCTACAATTTCGGGTGTGACAAGTTCTTCTTCCATGACGGCTGCCGCAGCGTCGGACCGCGGACTGGAAGTAAACGGCGGCTTCTTTTTTTTATTTCGTGACAATAAAATAATCCCGCCGCCGTTTCCCCTCGGAAGAATAAGTATGCGCACAATGAAATCGATACTCACCCTGCTGGCAGCCCTGCTGCTCTCTCTTTCGGCCATGGCACAGGCCGACAAAGCCAAATTCTACATCGAAGGCCGGCTCTCCACCCCCACCCGCAACGGGCAGCCATGGAAACTGTACAACATCCACAGCCTCGGCATCACCTTCAGCGACAGCGACACCATCTACGGACACGACACCGACAAGGGAGTGCAGCTGGTCTTCGACCATGCCGCCACCTCCCACCCCCAAGGCTTCGCCTGCGGCATGAAGTTCTACCGCTGGCAGAACAACAGCGGCCGCTGGCAGGTGGACAGCGAGGTGGAGGATGCCGAAGCCGCCTTCTCGCAGCAGAAGGTGATGAGCATCATGCTGGTGCTCGACTGCAGCTCGAGCATCGGCGACGCCGACTTCCTCAAACTCAAGAACGCCGCCAAGCAGTTTGTCGATGTGATTGTGGAGAAGTCGAGCGACGGCAACGTGCACGTGGGCGTGGTGGGATTCAACTCGATGAAGAACACCAAGACACTGCCCCTCCAGCCCCTCACCAAGGACTCCCGCCGGACAATGGACGACTTTATCGACAGCCTCCGGCTCAACAACCGCACCGCCTTCTATTACGCCATCAACCAAAGCCTCGACAATGTGAAGGGCTATGTCTCCAAACTCAAAATCGACAAGGATAAGAAATACGACGGATCCTACGTCGTAGCCTTCACCGACGGCTACGACAACGACTCTTTCGACCCGGCCATAGGCAAAGCCGCCGAAGGCACCGAACACCGCTATTTCCAGCACGTCAACCAGCGAATCATGAAGGAGAAGATTGGCGGCGCCCCCATCGAGAGCTATGTGCTGGCCATTCGGGGCAACGATGTGGACCGCAGCAACACCGACTTCGAGCGGGTGCTTGCCGCCCTGTCGCACAACGCCTCGGGCGACAAGTTCTACTCCCTCTCAAACTTCGACAAACTGCAGGAGGCCTTTGAGGAAATTGGAACCAACCTCATCAACAAGTGGCAGAGCATCTGCTGCTATATCCCCCGCGGCTACGACGGACGGGTGCGGTGGACCATCGAGTGCGGCGATGTGGCGCGCAAGTTCTTCATGGGCGCCTGCGTCGGCATCGGCGGCCTGAGCAGCTATTCCGACCGCCAGGAGTCCCCCCACTCGGGCGGCGCCATCTTCGGCGTGGGCCTGGATATGACCTTCCCGCTGACCGACTTGGTGTCGCTCGGCGGATATGTGGAACTCAACGTCCAGAAGGGTGTCGGCTTCGCCTTCGCTCCCACGGTGTCGTTCTCGTTCCCCAACAACAGCGCCATCATGGCCGGCATCGGCTACCGGGGAGCCAACGCCTTCTCAAGCAACGGATTCCTTATGCGGGTGGGCTACAAACTCGCCAACCCCTGGTATTTCACAGCCTCCTACTCCGTGGGAAACGGCAACGTGTTTATGCTGGGCGCCGGCTACACCATCTTTGGACGAAAAATTGATTAGCAACGCCGCCCCACCCTGTGCGGGACACCTCGACGGCCCCGCCGCGCTGCGTTACGCCGGCGGAGTATGGGGGCGCCAAATTGTCAGAATACGATGATAGAAGAAGTTTTTGGGCAGATGACTGCCGAAGATATGGTCAAGGTGATTGACCGCCAGTTGAAGAAATTAGACACCGTGGGCAGCAACGATATGATGCGGCTCCGCCGCGACTTGGAGCAGCACACCGACGACGCGTCGCTGTGGTTCGAGTTGGGCATCGCCATCAACCAGGCAGCCATGCACCGCGACTATCTGCTGGTGGAGCGCGAGCGGCTGCTCCACCCCGACCAGGAAGAGGTCGATGTGGATTGCAGTTCGTCGGTAGCCGTGTTCGAGGAGGCGCTCAACTGCTTCAGCAAGGTGCAGGAACTGGACCCCGACTTCTATGGGGTTTGGACGCAGAAGGGCACAGTGTATGGCAACTTGCAGCGCCTCGACGAGGCCGAGCAGTGCTACCTGAAAGCCCTGCAAGACGACGACGAAGACTTCTCCGCCGCCTACTACCTCGGCTGCACCTACCGCGACAAAGGCGACGAAGAATTGGCCGAACGCTATTTCGCATTGGCACACGAACTCAATCCCGACGGCGAACCGCCCTGCGGCTCCAGTTGTGAGGGAAACTAATTTTTTGCCCGAGTGAAAAAAAATGCTTATATTTGCAATCTGTTGTAGTTCGAGAATAATAATATAAAATATTGACAATGAGACCAAACTTTTCAAACGTGAACTTCCGTGGACAAAAGGAAAACAAAGAATCCTTTGCCCAGTGGGAAAAAGAAAATGATATTCAGAGGAGTTGGAAGACACCCGAACAGATTGACGTGAAGCCCGCCTACGGCCGCAAGGACCTGGAAGGCATGGAACATCTGAACTATGCCGCCGGCATCGCACCCTATCTTCGCGGACCCTACAGCACCATGTACGTCATGCGCCCTTGGACCGTCCGCCAGTATGCCGGATTCTCCACCGCCGAGGAGTCTAACGCCTTCTACCGCCGCAATATTGCAGCCGGACAGAAAGGCCTCTCCTGCGCTTTCGACCTGGCCACCCACCGCGGCTACGACAGCGACCACGAGCGCGTGGTTGGCGACGTGGGCAAGGCCGGCGTTGCCATCGACAGCATCTTGGATATGAAGATTCTCTTCGACCAAATCCCGCTGGACAAGATGAGCGTCTCTATGACGATGAACGGAGCCGTGCTCCCCATCCTCAGCTTCTACATCATCGCCGCCGAAGAACAGGGCGTGAGCCAAGAGCAGCTGCAGGGCACCATCCAAAACGACATCCTCAAGGAGTTCATGGTGCGCAACACCTACATCTACCCCCCGCTGCCCTCTATGAAGATTATCGCCGACATCTTCGAGTACACCTCCAAGCACATGCCCAAGTTCAACAGCATCTCTATTTCGGGCTACCACATGCAGGAGGCCGGCGCCACTGCCGACATCGAGCTGGCCTACACGCTGGCCGACGGCTTGGAGTACCTCCGCGCCGGTATCAATGCGGGCATGAGCGTCGACGACTTCGCCCCGCGGCTGAGCTTCTTCTGGGGCGTGGGCATGAACCACTTCATGGAAATTGCCAAAATGCGCGCCGCCCGTATGCTCTGGGCCAAGATTGTGAGCCAGTTCAACCCCAAGAACCCCAAGTCGCTCGCACTCCGCACCCACTGCCAGACCTCCGGCTGGTCGCTCACCGAGCAGGATCCCTTCAACAACGTCGCCCGCACTTGTGTCGAAGCCATGGGCGCCGCCCTGGGCCACACCCAGTCGCTCCACACCAACGCCCTCGACGAGGCCATCGCACTGCCCACCGACTTCAGCGCGCGCATCGCCCGCAACACGCAGATTTACCTCCAGGAGGAGACCAATATCTGCCGCGTGGTCGACCCGTGGGCCGGCAGCTACTATGTCGAGTCGCTCACCCACGAAATCGCACACAAGGCCTGGGCGCACATCCAAGAAATCGAAAGCCTCGGCGGCATGGCCAAGGCCATCGAAAGCGGCGTGCCCAAAATGCGTATCGAGGAGGCCAGCGCGCGCAAGCAGAGCCGTATCGACAGCAACGTGGACACCATCGTGGGCATCAACAAGTACCGCCTCGACCACGAAGACCCCATCGAGACCCTCGAAGTTGACAACACCGCTGTCCGCAAGGCTCAGATTGAGCGCCTCGCCAAGCTGCGCGCCGAACGCAACAATGCCGAGGTGGAGGCTGCCCTGAACGCCCTCACCGAGTGCGCCGAGAGCGGAAACGGCAACCTGCTGGAGCTCTCCATCGACGCCGCACGCAAGCGCGCCTCCTTGGGCGAAATCAGCTATGCCCTCGAAAAGGTCTATGGCCGCTACAAAGCAAAAATCAATCTCATCAGCAACGTGTACAGCACTCAGACAAAAGATAGCGAGAGCTTCAAGAAAGCCCAGCAGATGACCGACGAGTTCGCCAAGATAGAGGGCCGCCGCCCCCGCATCATGGTGGCCAAGATGGGCCAGGACGGCCACGACCGCGGCGCCAAGGTGGTCGCCACCGGCTACGCCGACCTCGGTTTCGACGTGGATATGGGACCCCTCTTCCAAACCCCGGCCGAAGCCGCCAAACAGGCCGTGGAGAACGACGTCCACATCCTCGGCGTCAGCTCTTTGGCCGCCGGCCACAAAACCCTCGTGCCCCAGGTGATCGAGGAACTCAAGAAACTCGGCCGCGAAGACATCATGGTGGTCGTGGGCGGCGTCATCCCCCCGCAGGACTACGACTTCCTCTTCCAGTCCGGCGCCGCCTGCATCTTCGGCCCCGGCAGCGTCATCAGCGACAGCGCCATCAAGATGATGGAAATCCTCCTCGCCGCCCGCAAGTAGTGATTTTCCCATCCTGCAATAGAGAAGGGCTGCGACTTTGGGTCGCAGCCCTTCTTGTTATTCAAAAAGAATTACAGCAAACCTCTTGGGTGGCAAGAAGCCCGCACACACCTTACCTCACTGTAAAATAGTTGATTGATAACAAATTAACAGATATGCTCGTACCGAGAAACAGACCTTCTCTCACCCCACATTGAACGGGAGGCTTGAGATTTCATTTTTTTTTTGTACTTTTGCAAAATCACAATCATGCAAACATAGTGTTCCGATATGAGCAGTATCAAGATTAAGAACTTTGGACCGATTGGAGTGGGAAATGTTGAGAATGATGGCTGGATAGACATTAGTCGGGTCACGGTTTTCATTGGCGAACAAGGCTCGGGAAAGAGTACCGTCGCAAAACTTATTTCAACTTTTTCATGGATTGAGAAGGATCTGTTCCGGAGCGATGGCTCCACGCTCCGATTCCGCAAGCAAGAGCGAATATTCAAGAAGTATCTGGAATACCACCGTATCAGCTCTTATCTGAAAGACAGCACCGAGATTGAATATGACGGAGAGGCATACCATATTTGCTACACCAAGGGGAACAACCTGGAGATAACCCCCAAGCAGCCCTCCTACTACCAGTTGCCCAAAATCACCTATTATCCCGCAGAACGCAACTTTATCTCATCCATTAAATCGGTTCGCAGCGA
>DCJB01000005.1:1827-2669 GCA_002317325.1 Bacteroidales bacterium UBA1711 | reverse complement strand
CGACCGCGGCTACACCCTCCCCTTCGCCTGAGACGGCCAGCATCTCATCCGCATCGGCATCAGCTTCGACCACACCACCCGCAACATCGACCAATACCTAATAGGGTAGCCCTCCACCCCACTCCGCCACCACCACCTGACAGCAGCCGCGCACGACGGTGCCTCAACAGCCTCAAATCATTCCTTGGAGGGCGTTTGATGTCCTCCAAGGGTTGTTCGGCGACAACGAGGAGGTAGTGGCGAGGGGTGCAAACATAATACTCGATAAATTACACAGACTATTCATTTCGCTTCCTACCAGTATTCGACACCGCAAAGGTACGAACATTATTCGACCCGTCAAGCATTTTCAGCATCTTTTCGGAACAATAGCGCGGCGCGCGACAAGAGAGGGGGTGTCCACAGGCGGGGGGGGGCGACTGCGGGCCGAGACCCACGAAACGGCAGGGAAGAGGGGCGACGCGTTCCACGACCAGCCGAAGACCCGGCCGGCATGGCAACCAGCCCTTCACACCAACCGCCATCTGATAGGGCTGACCCGAAGGGCAGCAAGAAAAAAGTGTTCCATTGCTCTTTTTTTCGTATATTTGCAGACTGGCATTGGTCGGACAGAGACCAATAAATGAGTGTATAATAGACCGATAAACAACAAACATAACAAAGCAAATGGCAAATTTCCTATCCAAACTGTTTGGCACCAAGGCCGACCGCGACCTGAAAGAGGTTCAGCCCTACCTGAATGCCATTCAGAAGGTATATCCGGCAATCCAGCAGCTCAGCAACGACCAGCTCCGCGCCAAAACCAATGAGTTCAAAGAGAAAATCAGAGCCACGGTCGAAGC
>DCJB01000005.1:0-1733 GCA_002317325.1 Bacteroidales bacterium UBA1711 | reverse complement strand
AAGCGTATAGACAAACTCGAAAAAGAGTCGTATGACAAGACGCAGGAAGTGCTGAACGCCCTCCTGCCCGAAGCCTTCTCGGTGGTGAAAGAGACCGCGCGCCGCTTTGCGGAGCACGCCGAAGTGGTGGTGACAGCCACCGACCACGACCGCGCCTTGGCCGTGAAGCGCGACAACGTGAACATCGTTGCGAGCGAGGAGGGCGACAAGGCGGTGTACAAGAACAGCTGGATGGCCGGCGGCAACCTGATAACCTGGGACATGGTGCACTACGACGTGCAGCTGATAGGCGGCGCCGTGCTCCACAGCGGGAAGATAGCCGAAATGGCGACGGGCGAGGGCAAGACGCTGGTCGCCACCCTGCCAGTCTATCTGAACGCGCTGCCCGGCAAAGGCGTCCACGTGGTGACAGTCAACGACTACCTCGCCAAGCGCGACTCCGAGTGGATGGGGATGCTCTATGAGTTTCACGGGCTGGCCGTGGACTGCATCGACAAGCACGAGCCCCACAGCGACGCCCGAAAAGCCGCCTACAATGCGGACATCACCTTCGGGACGAACAACGAGTTCGGCTTCGACTACCTGCGCGACAACATGAGCCGCAACCCCGAAGAGCTGGTCCAGCGGGGCCACAACTACGCCATCGTTGACGAGGTGGACTCGGTGCTTATCGACGATGCGCGAACCCCCCTCATCATCAGCGGACCCACAGGCAAGGACGACGACGACCAAGAGTTTGACCGCTTCAAGCCCGTCATAGAGAAGCTCTACAACGCCCAGCGGGCGCTGGTGACGAAAGTGTTGGCCGACGCCAAGGCCGGCCTGGCCCAGAACCCCGACCCCAAGCCCGAAGAAGAACCCGCCAAACTGCTCCTGCGCGCCTACAGAGGCCTGCCCAAGAACAAGGCCCTCATCAAATTCCTCAGCGAGACGGGCATGAAGGCCATCCTGCAGCGCACGGAGAACTTCTATATGCAGGAGCAGAACAAGTATATGCACATCATCGACGATGAGCTATACTTCACCATCGAGGAGAAGAACCGCACGGTGGAGCTGACGGACAAGGGCATGGACTTCCTCACGGGGATGGGCGAAGACCGCAACTTCTACCAGCTGCCCGACATCGGAAGCATGATTGCCGAGCTGGAGCACGAGAACCTCAGCCCCGAAGAAAAGGCCGCCCGCAAAGAGAAGATATACTCCGACTTCGCCATCCAAAGCGACCGCGTGCACACCGTTGACCAGCTGCTGAAGGCCTACGCCCTATTTGAGAAAGACGTGGACTATATCGTGGATGAGAACAAGCAGGTGAAGATAGTGGATGAGCAGACCGGCCGTATCATGGAAGGCCGCCGCTGGAGCGACGGGCTGCACCAGGCCGTGGAAGCGAAAGAAAACGCCAAAGTGGAGGCCGCCACGCAGACCTACGCCACCATCACGCTGCAGAACTACTTCCGAATGTACAAGAAACTCGCCGGCATGACGGGCACCGCCGAGACCGAGGCGGGCGAGTTTTGGAACATCTACAAGCTGGACGTCGTGGTCATCCCCACCAACCGCCCCATCGCCCGCGAGGACATGGACGACATGATATACAAGACCAAGCGCGAGAAATACAAAGCCGTCATCGACGAGGTGGAACGACTCATAAAGATAGGTCGCCCGGTGCTGGTGGGCACCACCAGCGTGGAGACCTCCGAGTTGTTGAGCAAGATGTTAAAGATGAAGCGCAT
>DCJB01000124.1 GCA_002317325.1 Bacteroidales bacterium UBA1711 | reverse complement strand
ATCGTCCTCAGCGTATATAACGGCATCGGCGCCCTCACGCAGGGGCTGTTCAACTCCTTCGACCCCGAGCTGGTGGTGCGTCCCGCCAAGGGCAAGACCTTCTCCACGGCCGATATGCCCTACCGCCGGCTGTGCGGCATGGAGGGGGTGGCGGCGGTGTCGCAGATAGCCGAGGAGGACGCGTGGATTACCTTCCGCCACAACGAGGCCATCGTGTCGCTGCGCGGGGTGGATGACAACTACCCGCGCGTGTCGGGCCTTGACACGCTGCTCTATGAGGGCGACTACTGCCTCCGCCGAGGGGGGGCGCGGCTGCTCTTCGGCGCCGAGGTGTTCTACAACCTCGGCCTCTCGGCCGAGACGCAGACCCCCGTGGCGGTGCATATTCCCAAGCGCGGCACAGCCATAGGCATGACCATGGAGGAGGCCTTCAACACGGGCTACGCCCTCCCCGGCGGCAACTTCTACATACAGCAGGACATAGACACGCGCTATGTGGTGGCCGACATAGCCTTTGTGCGGGAGCTGATGGACTACGCCCCCGGCGAGTGCACCTCCCTTGCCATCGCCCTGCGGCCCGGAGCCAAGGCGGCGCGGGTGAAGGACGACGTGCGGGAGCTGTTGGGCGACCGCTTCGTGGTGCTTGACCGCTTTGAGCAGCAGCCCATCTACTACAAGGTCTTCCGCAGCGAGCGGTTGGGGATATACCTCATCCTCGCCCTCATCGTCCTCATATCCACCCTCAACCTTGTGGCCTCGCTGACCTTGCTGGTACTCGACAAGCGGCGCGACACCGCCACCCTCCGCAGCCTCGGAATGCTGCCGGCCGACATCTGCCGCGCCTTCCGCATAGAGGGGGTGATGATTGCCTCGGTGGGTGTGGCGGCGGGACTGCTTGCGGGTTTCGCCGTCTGCTTCCTCCAGCAGCAGTTCGGCATAGTGAAGATGGGCGACAACTTTGTGGTCAGCGCCTTCCCCGTTCTCATGCGGGGCGTCGACTTCCTCTGCACCTTCGTTCTCGTCATGGTCATCAGCACCGCCTCCGTCTTCCTTGCCGTCCGCAAGGCGAAGTGCTGAGGAGGGGAGGGGATTTTGACGGGGCCACGCAGAGAACTGCAACCATAAACAAAAGAGAGCAACGTGGAAACAGTAATCATCGGACAGGGGTTCAACCTTGGCGAAAACACCTCGGTGGGCAGGGAACTCATCGAGCAGTTCAACTCGGAACGGTACGACTCGTTCACCTGCCTTGTTGCCTTTGCGAGCTATGGCGGCATTTCGGCCCTCACACCCTATATCGAGAAAGAGAAGAAACGGGGTGTGGCCATCAAGGTGATATTGGGGGTTGACCAGAAGGGAACCTCCAAGGAGGCTTTGGAGGAGGTGCTGTCGTGGGGGGTGGATGCACTGATATACCACACCCGCTCAGTCACCATCTTCCATCCCAAGGTCTATCTGTTTGAGAATGTTGACATCTTTACGCTGATAGTCGGCTCAAACAACCTCACTGAAATGGGGTTAGTGAAGAACATCGAGTGCTCGCTGATGATAAAGGACATCAAGAGCAACCCTGTGTGCAGCAAGTTTTACGACTATTGGAAGCCAATATTGGACGGCACAGAGACGAATCTATACCCCATCACAAGGGATTTGATAGACAGGTTGAGTGAGGAGGGCATAGTCGTATCGGAGAGTCGGCGTGCGCAGCGGCACGATGATGGGTCCGATTCGGCCGATGTCCCGCAGCCGGGTGCGATGAGGTTCGGCTGCTCAGAGATTCAGCCGAACCCCGAAGGCTTTGCACCCAAGCGTTTGGTGAAGGTTAGGCGGCCAGCATCATCATCGGTCGGCGAGGCGATGCGGACTTCTGCGGGAGATGAGGTGTCTCTGCCCATCGGTCAGGAGGTCTTGATTGCAGAAATTGGCGGCGGTCCGAGGTGGAAGCAGGTCAACTTTCCCGTGGAGATATTTGAGACTTTCTTCGGCGCGCGGCGGGGAGACAACACCTACGCTATCAAACTCACAAACATAGCCGCAGATGGCACGCTGGGTTCAACAGAGACGCGCCAGGCGGTGTCGGTGAAGAGCGGAAACTATCGGTTTGAGATTGGCTGTGCCGAGACGCAGGGGGCGTATCCCGGCGCCGAGTCACGTCCGATAGGCCTCTTTGTGAAAGTGAAGAGCGATGAGTTCCTCTATCAGGTGCTGCTTGCAGAGCACAGCGCCTATCGTCGAATCAGAGAGTACCTCTACCGAGAGAGTCCCCACAAAGGCGACGTTGAACTCAAGCGGCATATAGTACATGTGGAGGCCGTCCGGGCCCTCTATCCCGAATTGGTCATCTGAGCAATGGAGCACGGCATGAGGACGCTGAACTATCTCGGCAGCAAGTTGCGGCTGCTTGACTTCATCGAGGGCAATGTCCTTGAAGTGGCCGCGCGGGGTTCGGGGGTCTGTGACTTGTTTGCTGGTTCGGGGTGCGTCTCCTACAGGCTTTCGCAGTCATTTGAGGTCACCTCGTGCGACATACAGCACTACTCGAAGGTGATATGCGAGGCACTGTTGGGCGGGTGTTCCATTTCGGAGACCGAAGCCGCCCAAATCTTGCACTACGCCGAGGGCGAGGGCAGCCGCCCATTGATGAATGCCTTCCGCCCACTCATAGAGTTGGAAGATGATGCCATAGCCAGCCGCAACCTCGAAACCCTGGCTGCCATTCTCGAGCACGGATCGGTGGAGGTGTTCGTAATAGAGGACAGCGACTCACCCCTGTCTGCTGTCCAACAGGAAGTGGTGGCAAGGCTTCGAGCAGATGGGCTGACAGGCGAGCGGTCGCTCATCAGCCGTCACTATGGGGGAATCTACTTCTCGTACCGCCAGGCAGTGCAGATAGACGCGCTCCTCGAGGCGGTGAGCCGGGTGTCGGCGCCGAGCGGGCGGAGCCTCTTATTGGCGGCCCTCCTCAGCACGGCCAGCGATATTGCCGACACTGTGGGGAAGCACTTTGCGCAGCCGATAAAGGCGCGAGACTCCGAAGGCAACATCAAACCCATCGTGTACAACAAGGCGGTGAGGGACAAATTGGCTGAAGTCTTTCCCCTCTACAGCGAATGGTTGGGCCGGTACAGACGGTTGGAGAGGTCTTCGCGTCCGTATTCGGTTTTGCAGGGCGACTATATGGACTGCCTCCGAAGCCTCGGACCCGAGGTGAAGACCATCTATGCCGACCCGCCCTACACACGCGACCACTACAGTCGCTTCTACCACGTGTTAGAGACCATGACGCTGAGGGACACGCCCCAGCTATCGACAACCACCATAGGAGGCCGCACCCGCATAAGCAACGGGGTCTATCGCGCCGACCGCCACCAGTCGCCTTTCTGCATTAAGTCGAAGGCGCCGGGGGCGTTCAGGCAGATGTTCGACTATGCCTCCGCCACCGGCCGCAGCCTGCTGCTCTCCTACTCGCCCTACGACGAGACCAAGCCGACGCACCCCCGCGTGGTGACGATGCAGCAGCTGCTCGACTGGGCGGGCGAGCGCTACGAGTTGGTGAGGACAGTGTCGGCGGGAGAATTTAGACACAACAAACTCAACTCTTCGGCGCACCTCCTTGATGCGTCGGACGAGGCCGAGCTGCTGATTGTATGTACAAACCCTACAAAACGGTAGCTCATGCAGCAAATAGATAACGAAAAGTTTGTCTTCGACAGTGCCGTATCGGTTGGTGCGGCGGACAGTCCGAACCTCCTCGTCAAGGGGGACAACAAGGAAGTGCTGCCCGAACTGGCGCAAACCTTCGGCGGAAAGATAAAGTGCGTGTATATAGACCCGCCCTACAACAACGGCGACACATACCACTACTACCCGGACAGCGCCCCGACCTCGGCCTGGCTTCGCGACATAGGGGCGGTGCTGCGGTGGCTGCGCCAACTGCTCACCCATGACGGCAGTATATGGATTTCGATAGATGACAGCGAGATGGCCTACCTCAAGGTGGAGGCGGACAAGATTTTCGGGCGGGAGAATTTTGGCGGCACCATCGTGTGGCAGCAGCGCAAGAGCCGTGAGAACCGGGCGGTGTTCTCCTGCAACCACGAGTATGTGCTGGTGTATGCCAAAGACCTCAAGTCCTTCAAGAAGTCGCGCAACCTGCTGCCCGTGAGCCGTGCCAGCATAGAGGCCAGATATAAGAATCCCGACAACGACCCGCGGGGGCCGTGGCAGTCCGTCACCGCCAGCGTGCAGGCCGGCCACGCCGTCTCCTCGCAGTTCTACACCGTCGTCTCGCCTTCGGGCAAGGCCTTTGAGCCGCCCAAGGGGCGCTGCTGGGCATATAACCGGGAACGTATGCTGGGCGAGATTGCCGCCGGCAACATTTGGTTTGGCGCCGACGGGCAGAACGCCCCGCGAATAAAGAAGTTCCTTGCCGATGCCAAGGTGGGCCTCACGCCCGAGACGCTGTGGGCGGGCGACGACTACGGCACCACCGACACCGCCAAGAAGCAGCTTCTCGCCCTCTTTCCCGACAAGAGGCAGGTGTTTGACACCCCCAAGCCCGAAGAGCTGATAAGGCAGATTGTGGCAATAGCCAGCAATCCGGGCGAATATGTGCTTGATTGCTACGCTGGGTCGGGCACCACCGTTGCGGTGGCGCACAAGTTGGGGCGCAGGTATATAGGCATTGAGATAGGCGACCAGATGAGAGACCTTGTCGCGCGTCGGTTGGCTTTGGTCGTTGGCGGCGAACAGGGGGGAATATCTCAGGCTGTCGGTTGGCAGGGCGGGGGCGAGTTTGCCTTCTTCGAGTTTGACGGAGGGCGGCAGACCGCAACATCCTCTCATACGGTATCGAGCGTCGGACGTTGCGAGACTGCCTACAGACGGTTGTCCCATGCCAGACTGGGCGAAGAATATGACGTGACTGCTGTGGGTGGGGCTGCGGCAGTGTCTGAGGCCGACGTGGTGTATCGTGCCGCTTCTGAATGGTCGCTTTCGTCCGCCGACAAATCCGACTGCCCCCAGCGTTGATAGGCGTGGGATGAAGCAAAGATACGCTTTTTTGGGGAACTGCGTGCTATAGGTGGGCGAAAAATGGAGTTTATTGTCGTTTTCTGCCCACCTATAAGGCTACTTATGCCTTGCCCCGAAGCCAAAAAGTCCCCACCGAGAGACGGCGGAGCTACGATGAGGAGGGTGCAAGGGAATCCGAAAGAGGGCGGCGGGCCTTCGATAGAAGGCCCGCCGCCGGGGGAGTGGTGCGGGACTGGGCCCGCGGGGGTTACTTGACGAGGGCGTAGGTCTCGCTGGCGATGACGTACTCTTCGTCGGTGGTGACTACGACGGTGGCCACCTTGGAGTCGGGTGTGCTGAGGATGCAGTCTTCGCCCATAATCTTGTCGTTGAGTTCGAGGTCGACCTTGATGCCGAGGCAATCGAGGCCTTCGAGGATGGGACGGCGCATGAACCAGGCGTTTTCGCCGATGCCGCCGGTGAAGAGGAGGAGGTCGCAGCCGCCCATTTCGGCCATATAGCCGCCGATGTAGCGTTTGACGCGCTGGGCGAACATATCGAAGGCGTAGGTGCAGCGCTCGTCGCCGGCGTCGCGGCCGGCGCGGATGTCGCGCATATCCTGTTTGCCGCCGCTGATGCCCACGAGGCCGGACTGTTTGTTGAGCACTTTGGTGAGGTCTTTCCAGTCTTTGCCGTTTTCGAGGATTTCCTTCTTGAAGAGGAATTCGATGACGCCGGGGTCGATGTCGCCGGGGCGGGAGCCCATGATGAGGCCTTCGAGGGGTGTCATGCCCATGGTGGTGTCGAAGGACTTTCCGTGGTCGATGGCGCAGATGGAGGCGCCGCTGCCGAGGTGGCAGGAGATGATTTTGAGGTCGTTCCAGTCGCGGCCGATCATCTTGGCGGCTTTAGGGGCGACGTATTTGTGGCTGGTGCCGTGGAAGCCGTAGCGGCGGATGCCGTACTTTTGGTAGTATTCGTAGGGGAGTCCGTAGAGGTAGGACTTGGGTGGCATGGTGCTGTGGAAGGAGGTGTCGAAGACGACGGCTTGCGGCACGCCGGGGAGCACTTGGCTCATGGCGTAGATGCCGGCGAGGTTGCCCGGGGTGTGGAGAGGAGCGAGGTCGGTGAGGGACTTAATTTGCTCGATGACTTGGTCGGAGGCAAGGCAGCTGGTGGTGAAGAGTTCGCCGCCGTGTGCCACGCGGTGGCCTACGGCGCCGATTTCATTGAGGTCTTTGATGACGCCCATATTGGGGTCGGTGAGCGCGTGGAGGACGATTTTGATGCCGGCGGTGTGGTCGGGGATGGGGAGCTGCTCGTAGTGCTTCTGGCCGTTGTACTTGTGGGTAAATTCGCCCATTTCTAATCCGATGCGCTCGAGGAGGCCTTTGGCCATCACCTGTGCGTTGTTTGTCATGTCAATCAGCTGGTACTTGATTGACGAACTGCCGCAATTGAGGACTAATATTTTCATGCTGTATGAATAATTGTGTGATTTTTATTCTTTTCGGTCTTCTGCGGTGCAGAAGTTGCGAATCCAAAGGTACGCTTTTTTTTTGGTTTATTTGTTAAATGGGATAAGAATTTTTGAGAAATTAGAATTAAGAATTAAGAAATTAGAGTTGGAGCTGTGGGGGAGGGGTGAGGGCGGGGGTGAGGGCGGAGTAGGGGGCGGGGTGGGGCTGTTTTTTTTGCGGCGGGGCACAATAAAAGGGCGGGGGCGGCGTTTGGAGTGTCTGTACCGCCCCGAGGCTCGGCGGCGGGGCAAGCAGGTTTTTAATAATTCGACATTATGCAACCGTTACTGATTTACAATACCCTTTCGCATCAGAAAGAGCTGTTCAAGCCCCTCACCCCCGATCACGTGGGGATGTATGTGTGCGGCCCCACCGTATATGGCGACGGCCATTTGGGCCACGCCCGCCCCGCCATCACGTTTGATGTGGTGTTCCGCTATTTGCGTCACATCGGATATAAGGTGCGCTATGTGCGCAACATCACCGACGTGGGGCATCTGGAGCACGACGCCGACGAGGGCGAGGACAAGATAGCCAAGAAGGCCCGGCTTGAGCAGCTGGAGCCCATGGAGGTGGCCCAGTATTACACGAACCGCTATCACGCCGCGATGGACGCCCTCGGGGTGCTGCGCCCCAGCATAGAGCCCCACGCCAGCGGACATATCATGGAGCAGATAGAGCTTGTGCAGCGGATACTGGACGCAGGCTATGCCTACGTGAGCAACGGGAGCGTGTATTTCGACGTGCGGAAGTATCAGGGGGACACGAAGAAGTACGGCTGCCTCAGCGGGCGCGTGATAGACGAGATGCTCTCCACCACCCGCACGTTGGACGGGCAGGAGGAGAAGCGCTTCACCGGCGATTTCGCCCTGTGGAAGAAGGCGTCGCCCGAGCACATCATGCGGTGGAACTCGCCATGGAGCGTGGGGTTCCCCGGCTGGCACACCGAGTGCACCGCCATGGGCACGAAGTATCTCGGCGAGACTTTCGACATACACGGCGGCGGCATGGACCTCATCTTCCCCCACCACGAGAGCGAGATTGCCCAGCAGACCGTCTGCACGGGCCACGGACCCTGCAAATACTGGATGCACAACAACATGATTACCATCAACGGGCAGAAGATGGGCAAGTCGTTGGGCAACTTCATCACCCTCGACGAGTTTTTCCGCGGCAGCCACAAGGACAAGGAGGGCAACGAGATGCTCGCCCAGCCCTACTCGCCGATGACCATCCGCTTCTTCATACTGCAGGCCCACTACCGCAGCACCGTGGATTTCGGCAACGAGGCCCTTGTGGCGGCCGAGAAGGGCTACAAGCGCCTCATGCAGGCCTACCGCACGTTGCTCAAGCTGCAGCCCTCCAAGAACGGTGCCGCCGCCGCAGTGGGCGAGTTCCGCCAGAAGTGCTACGACGCGATGAACGACGACTTCAACACCCCCATCGTCATCAGCCACCTGTTCGAGATGTCCAAGGTCATCAACTCGGCGGCCGACCGCAAGACCGCCCTCACGCAGGGCGACATAGACGAGATGAAGCAGGTGATGGAGACCTTCGTCTTTGAGGTGATGGGGCTGCGCGACGAGACGGGCAGCGACAACACCGCACTGGTTGACGGCCTGATGCAGATGATACTGGAGATGCGTGCCACCGCCAAGGCCAACAAAGACTGGGCCACCAGCGACAAGATACGCGACGCCCTCGGCGCCCTCGGCATCAGCGTGAAGGACGGCAAGGACGGCGCCAGCTGGTCGATATGACCTCTCGGGGTCGGTGATGATGCCCGAGCGCGGGGTGGGGAAAGCCCTCCCACACCGGGCAGTCCTTTTCACTCCCATGGCGCAATAATTCTGCCCGGGGGGCGTTATGGCTGTAAAAAACTCTCGTTATGCAGCAGAAAAAAATGATTCCGATAGGCAAACAGGATTTCGAGACCCTCCGCAAGGAAGGCTACGCCTACGTTGATAAGACCCGCTTCGTCTATCAGCTGGTCGATTCGGGGACCTACTTCTCGCTCTCCCGCCCGCGGCGATTCGGCAAGTCGCTGCTGCTCTCCACATTCAAGGCCTACTTTGAGGGGAAGAGGGAGGTGTTTGAGGGCTTGGACATCGCGCGATTAGAGCAGAACTGGACCGTGCGCCCCGTGTTCTACCTCGACCTCAACACCAACGACTACAACTGCCTGGAGGATTTGGAGAAGCGCCTTATGTCGCAGCTGGCTGACTGGGAACAGATTTACCCTACGGGGGTGGGAGTGTTCTCGCCCGGTATTCGCTTTGAGGCCGTAATCCGCAAGGCGGCAGAGATGTCGGGGCACCGGGTGGCGGTGCTGGTCGATGGGTACGACAAGCCCTTGATGGAGTCCATTGGCAACGACGAATTGCAAGGGGCCTTCCGCTCCACCCTCAATGGCTTCTACGGAGTGCTGAAGTCGATGGACGCCTACATCAAGTTTGCCTTCCTCACAGGTGTGACCAAGTTCGGCAACATGAGCGTCTTCGGCGGTCTCAACAACGTCACGGACATTTCCACGTATTCTCGCTACGCCGACATCTGCGGGATAACGGAGCAAGAGTTGCTCTCCTACTTCGCCCCCGAAGTGGATGCCCTTGCCGAGGCGTGCCGCATGACCCATGACGAGTGCGTGGAGCGGCTGCGGAGGGACTATGCGGGCTACCACTTTGAGAATGACACCCCGGAAGTGTACAACCCCTTCAGCGTGCTGAACACCTTAGACAACCTCAAGTTCGGCAGCTACTGGTTCGAGTCGGCCAACCTCACCAACTTGGTGAAGCTGCTGCAGAAGTACGACTACAACCTAAGCCGGATTGCCGACTGTAATGTGAATGACAGTATGTTGAGCCGTATGGATACAGCCATTGTCGGCCTCACCCCTATCATCTATCTGAGCGGCTACCTCACCATCAAGGGCTACGATGAAGAGTTTGACACCTACACCCTCGGCTTTCCCAACCGCGAGGTGGAGGAGGGCTTCGTCGAGTACCTCGCGCCGTTCTATGTTGAAAAGCGGCCGACCGGTTCGGCTTTCGACATCAGCCGCTTTGTGGAGGATTTGCAGGCGGGCGACACCGAGGGGTTCGTGCTGCGGCTGCGGACGCTCATTGCGGACGCCCCCTACGACCCGGAGGATAGACCTGAGCACCACTACCAGAACCTCGTGTGGCTGCTCTTCGAGCTGCTGAGCTTCTGCACCGAGGCGGAGTGCCACACCGATCTGGGACACATGGACATAGTGGTGAAGACTCCGAAGTACTGCTATGTGGTTGAGTTTAAGCACATCGGTACGGCGGCGGAGGCTCTGAAGCGGATAAGCGACCAAAGATATGTGCTGCCCTTCGCCTTAGACGGACAGCAGATAATCCGCATAGGCATCAGCTTTGACAAAGAGACCCGCAACATAGACCAATACTTGGTGGGATAGGCCTGCCCGTGCTTGGCCTGCACTCGGAGGATGCCTGAAGCGGCGTGATTAGAGGCGGGCGAGGGCGAGGGAGACGATTTCGTCGTGGTCGAAGGCGAGCGGCGGGAGCCGGTCGAGAGCGAACCAGCGGGCTTCGGAGGCATCGTCGCCGCCGCAGACATCGGTCATGGACACCACGGCGAGGAAGGCCACGGTGATGGTGCGGCCGCGAGGGTCGCGGTTGATGGTGCTGAAACTCCTCAGTTCCTCGAAACGCACTGCGGTGTCGAGGCCGGTTTCTTCGCGGAGTTCGCGGCGTGCGCACTCTTCGAGGGTCTCGTCCATGTTGAGGAAGCCGCCGGGCAGTGCCCAGCAGTCCCGGAAGGGTTCGTTGCGGCGGCGGACGAGCAGCAGGCGGTCGCTGCTGCCGGCTGTGCGGCCGATGATGACGCAGTCGGCTGTGACGGCGGGACGGGGGTATTCGTAGGTGAACATGAGAGGGTGTGTGTTTTGCGGGGTCGCCGCAAGGCGGACGCTGCGGGTTTCGGTTTGCAAAGGTACGCTTTTTTTCGGACAGCGGAGAGAAATAAATGGCGGGACGGCGCAATATAATGCTGCTGCCTTCGTTTTAGAACAATTATGTCTGACGAAAAGAAATCCTATCCGCTTGGCATTGTGCTGCTGGCTGCCGCCGTCGGGCTGCTGGTCGGCCTGATGACGGGTCCCAAACTCTCGCCCGGCTACTGGACCTCCGCTGCCCATCCATGCGGAGCGTGCGGCAGGGTAGGGGAGTTGCTGGGCCTCATTGACGACAACTATGTGGATGAGGTTGATTATGACAGTGTGGAGGATGCCATGCTGAATGCCATGCTCGCCACCCTCGACCCCCACAGCCAGTATATCTCCAAGGACACCTACGACCGCGAAATGGAGATGATGGAAGGTCATTTTGAGGGGGTGGGGATGACGCTGGTGCCATACGGCGACACCATCTATGCCGGCAATATAATCCCCGGCAGTCCTGCCGACAAGGCGGGGCTGAAGGCGGGCGACCGCATTATGCGGGTGGGCAAGAGGCTGGTGTCGGGCAGCGGCATGGCCGACACCCTCTCCAACGTGGTGAACCTCATCCGCGGTCCCCGGGGTTCGCAGGTGGAAATCGCCTATCAGCACGGCGGATCGGAGCGGCTTCTGCACGCCAAGGCCCGCCGCGACGTGATTTCGCACACCACTGTGCCCGCAGCCTTTATGCTCGACGCAAAGACGGGATATGTGTGTATCAACCAATTCTCTTCGACGACCGGCGACGACTTTCACAAGGCGTTGGAGGAACTCACTGCCAAGGGCATGAAAAATCTGGTGCTCGACCTTCGGGGCAACGGGGGCGGGCTTTTGGAGTCCGCCATTGCCGTGGCCGACGAGCTGCTGCCCAAGGGACAGCTGATCGTCTATACGCAGGGCGCCCACTCCCGCCGTTCCAACTACCGCGCCACCTCCGAGGGCCTCTTCGAGACGGGGCGACTCACCTTGATGATAGACGAGTCGTCGGCTTCGGCCAGCGAGATTGTCTCCGGCGCCGTGCAGGACAACGACCGCGGCGTGGTGGTGGGACATCGCTCATTCGGCAAGGGACTTGTGCAGCGGCAGTTCCCGCTCTCGGGACACTCGGCGGTGCTGCTCACGGTGGCCCGTTACTATACCCCTTCGGGACGCTGCATCCAGCGCCCCTACGACAAGGGTTCAGACGAGTATTACGCCGACTACCTGCGGAGGGTGATGGCCGATATGTACAACGCCGACTCGCTCCTTGCACCCGACACCACGCAGTGCTACACCACCAGGCTGGGCCGCAAGGTGTATGGCGGCGGCGGCATACTGCCCGACAGGGTGCTGCCCTATTTCACAGACTCCAGTTTGGTGTACTACAACGCCTTGGTGTCGAGACGGGTGATTGACGAGACGGTTTGCGACCTCCTCTTTGCCCACCGCGACGAGCTGGCGGGCCGCTACCCCACAGCTGATTCCTTCGTCCGCGGCTACCAGGTGGATGATGCCCTGTGGCAGGCCCTCCTTGCCAAAGCCGATGCCAAGCACATAAAGCGCGACCCCAAGAGCATAAGCAAGTACGGCGGGCAGATTCGCAACTACGCCAAAGCGGTGTTGGCCGAGCGGCTCTACGGCATGAACACCTACTTCCGCATAATCCTTGCCACCGACAGAGACCTGCAACAGGCATTGAAGGTCCAGCCGATAGGCAGCCGCCCATAGAAAGAACGAAACAAACGACAGATAGAACATGAAAAAGAACCTCCTCCTTGCACTTGCCGTGCTGCTGCTCCCTATCGGTTTGGCGGCGCAGAAACCCAACGTCACCGGCACTTTTGCCGGGCTGCCCGAGAACGGATTCGTTGTTGTCTCGCAGGCGTTGAACAATCGTCTCCAGCCGGTTGATACCCTGCGGATGGATGCCAAAGGGGCCTTCCGCCTCTCGCTTCCTGCGGAGAAGCCCTCGCTATATGTCTTTCAGACCAGCGACGGCGCCATATTCCACCTTTTTGTCGAGCCCAAGGAGAAGATTTCGTTAGACCTGCTCTATATCCCCGACGGCCGCAAGTTCAAGGTCGTCTCGTGCAAAGGATCTGCGAACCTCGAGGTCTATCGGCAGTTCTGCGACATCATGCTGGGTGCCGTCAACCAGACCACCCAGGCCCTGGTGCCGGCGCAGGTGGAGAAACTTGTCTCCGACAACGCAGGCGTGCTGGTCAGCGCCTTCCTCGTCACCTTTTTCGAGGAGGACATAGAGACCTACGCCCCCCTCTACACCAAGGTGCGCGACGCCCTCGTATCGAAATATCCCTCCGACCCCTTTGTCCAGCACGTGCGCGACAAGGTGAGTCAGGTGCTGCTGCCCGGGCAGGTGGCTCCCGACATCGTGATGAAAGACCCCGAGGGCAAAGAACGCCGGCTTTCCGACCTGCGGGGCAAGGTGGTGCTGATTGACTTTTGGGCTTCGTGGTGCGGTCCCTGCCGCCGAGAGAACCCCAACGTGGTGAAGCTGTACAAGCGTTTCCACGACAGAGGATTTGAGATATACAGCGTATCGCTCGACCGCACTCGCGAGGACTGGGTGCGCGCCATAAAGGCCGATGGCTTGGAGTGGCCCAATCATGTGAGCGACCTCAAAGGCTGGACCTCGTCGGGCGGCAAGAGCTACGGCGTGATGTCGGTGCCCCACACGGTGCTGATAGACCGCGAAGGCCGCCTGATAGCCCGCAACCTCAGAGGAGCCGACCTTGAAAAGAAACTTGAGGAGCAGTTTCGATAGGTTCCGGCCTTCGGACGGCTCTTTCCAACTATAATACCTCCAAACAAACGCTTATGATTACAACTACTCAAATTGAAATGGCACTGGGCCATGTCAATGACCCCGACCTCGGTCGCAGCCTTATTGAGCTGGGCATGATTGAGAATATCGCCATCGACGGCAAGAAGGTCTCCTTTGATTTGGTGCTCACCACGCCGGCCTGCCCCATGAAGAAGCGCATGAGCGACGATTGCGTCAACGCCATCCACGAGTATGTGGACCGCGAAGCCGAGGTGGCGGTGAACCTCACCTCCCGCCAGCCCGCCCAGCCCGACCCCCACGAACTGGTGCCGGGTGTGAAGAACGTGATTGTGGTGGCCTCCGGCAAGGGGGGAGTGGGCAAAAGCACCGTGGCCGTCAACCTGGCTGTCTCGTTGGCCAAGACAGGTGCTTCGGTCGGTCTCATTGATGCCGACATCTACGGACCATCTATCCCCATTATGTTCAACATCAGTGCCGAAGAGGTGTATGGCGAGCCCCATGGCGACAAGACCTATATGGCGCCCATCGAGCGCTACGGCATCAAACTGATGAGCATAGGGTTGCTGGTTGACCCCGAGAAGGCGCTGGCGTGGCGCGGCCCCATGGCCTCGAATGCCCTCAAGCAGTTAGTCACCGAAACCTGGTGGGGCGAGATAGACTACTTGGTGGTGGATATGCCTCCCGGAACCGGCGACGTGCAGCTCACCCTTGCGCAGACACTTCCTGTTACGGGTGCCATCATCGTCAGCACGCCCCAGCAGGTGGCCTTGGCCGACGTGGTGCGCGGCGTGGAGCTGTTCCGCAATCCCAATCTCAACATCCCCGTGCTGGGCTTTGTGGAGAATATGGCCTATTTCACCCCTGCCGAACTGCCCGACCACAAGTACTACATCTTTGGCAAGGGCGGGTGCCGGCAGCTGGCCGAGAAGATGGGCATACCCCTTTTGGGAGAGATTCCGCTGGTGCAGGCCATCGCCGAAGGCGGCGACAGCGGCCGTCCCGTCGCTCTGTGGAACGATGTGGAGACTCCCGAGAGCAAGGCTTTCATGGAGGTGGCCCAGAACGCTGTCCGAGAAATATGCAAACTGAAATAGTGAACAGCGAACGGTGAACGGTGAACGGACAATGGTTAGCCACTGGCCTGTTCGCTGTTCACTGGTCGCCGTTCACAATTCACAATACACCAAACGTATGACCGACCAAGAAAAAGAAGTGATTGAGGGCCGTGTGAAGAACGCCCTGAACCAAATCCGCCCCTACCTCCAGCAGGACGGAGGCGATGTGGAGTATGTCGATATGACCAACGAGGGAGTCGTGATGGTGCGCCTCAAGGGCCACTGCGGGACCTGCCCCCACGCCCTTCAGACCCTCAAGCAGGGGATTGAGACTGCCGTCAAGAAGGTCATCCCCGAGGTTAAATCTGTCGAGCGGATATGATTTACACCAAGACGGGCGATGCGGGAGACACCTCGCTTGTGGGCGGCACGCGTGTGGCCAAGTGCGATGTGAGGGTGGAGGCCTACGGTACCGTTGACGAACTCAACGCCCATATCGGACTACTGGCCGAGACGGCGGGAGCCGCTGCTCCGTGCTATGCGGTGCTGAAGGGGGTGCAGCAAGACCTATTCGTCATCCAGACGCTTTTGGCTGTGGAGCAGGCGGTGGAATTTTCCCTTCCCCAATTGCCCGATGGGGCGACGGAGGACATAGAACGACAGATAGACGCCCTGCAGGCACAGCTTCCGCCCCTCAGGACCTTCGTTATTCCGGGCGGCACAGTGGCTGCTGCCCAGTGTCATGTGGCACGCACGGTGTGCCGCCGTGCCGAGCGCCGCATGGTGGCCCTCGCCCAGCAGGCTGCGGTAGATGGGGCGTTGCTCCGCTATGTCAACCGACTCTCGGACTATCTCTTTGTCCTCTCGCGGTTTCTCGTCCTTTCGCAGGAGGGAGAAGAGACTCTCTATCAGCCCCGATGAGAAAAAAATGGCCGTCAGTTTGCAGATATGCGAAAAAAGCGTACTTTTGCAAAAGAGAGACAGACCGCTGCTTGGTGGCTATTGGTTGTAACAGTAGCAGATAGCCTCTTTTCTGCCCATTAGGAGAACCCCCAAAAACGGTTTGTGCCCGCTGCAGATGTCTCTGCTTTTGCGACAAACAACAATAACAACATACCATGTATTGGACACTTGAATTGGCAACAAAGTTGGAGGATGCCCCCTGGCCAGCCACCAAGGATGAGTTGATAGATTATGCCCAACGCACAGGAGCGCCAATGGAGGTAATCGAGAATCTGATGGAGATAGAGGACGAGGGCGACCCCTACGACAGCATAGAGGACCTTTGGCCCGACTATCCCACCAAAGACGACTTCTTTTTTCAGGAGGACGAATACTGATGCGGATTGCCTTCCTCGGCTCGGGCAATGTGGCGACTCACTTTGCCCAGGCTTTCCGCAGCCGGGGAGCGGAGGTCTGTCAGGTTTGGTCTCCCCATTTCACTCATGCCGAGCGTCTCGCACGTCTTGTGGGGGCTGCTGTTGCCGACTCGTTGGACTGCCTGTGTGCCGATGTCTATTTTCTCGCCGTTTCCGATGACGCGCTCTGCGGGCTGGCTTTGTGCTTCAGACGTCCCGGGGCATTGGTGGTGCACACATCGGGCGCCACGCCGGCTGATGTGCTGGCTCCGATCAGTCCCCGTCACGGGGTGTTGTGGTCGCCTCAGTCCTTTGTGAGGGACGAGCCGATGGACTACGACCGCCTCCCATTCTGCGTAGAGGGTGCCGATGAGTCCACCGCCGAGCAGATAGAGCGGTTGGCTGCTTTGGTGTCGCCTCGCGTCTTCCGCGCCACCCTTCAGCAGCGGCAGTATCTCCACCTTGCAGCCGTGTTGGTCAACAACTTCGTCAGCGGACTCTATTGCGAGGCGCAACGGATATGCGATTGTCAGCACCTTCCTTTCGATTTGCTGGAGCCCATCGTTCTCACTACCGCCCAGCGGGCGGCGAGGGGTGAGGTACGCAACCGCCTCACGGGGCCGGCGGTGCGGCGCGACAGTAAGACCATTGCCGCACACCGCGACCTGATAGCCGACGACCCCTCGCTGCTCGAGCTGTACGACCTGATGACAGCCCTTTTGCAAACCATTTCCCGTCCTCATGATTGACACACATTGCCACCTCTATGATGAGGCCTTTGATGCTGACCGCGACGCAGCGGTGGCTCGGGCCTTGGACCGGGGCGTGGAGCAGATGCTCCTGCCCGCCATCGACAGCCATTCCCACGCCCGGCAGGCCGCTCTCGAAGCCGCCCATCCTCATTGCTTTCGTCAGATGATGGGGCTGCACCCCACCTCGGTCACGGCAGATTTCGAGACCGAATTGGCTGAGGTGGAGCGGCTGCTCTTCCCGTCCGCGGGGGCGGCTTCCGCCCGCCCTTTTGTGGCGGTAGGAGAGATAGGATTAGACCTCTACTGGGACAAGTCCTTCGTTGAGGAGCAGAAAGAGGCGTTGCGGCGGCAGATGGTGTGGGCGCAGCGGCTCTCGCTGCCTGTGTGTCTGCACGTGCGCAAAGCCTACAATGAACTCTTCGGGGTTCTGCGCGATATGGGTACTGCGACGTTCAGCGGGGTGATGCACTGCTTCGGCGGCAGTGTGCGGGAAGCCCAGCGGGCGGTGGAAATGGGGTTCCATATCGGAATTGGCGGCGTGGTTACGTTCAAAAATGCCACCCTTGCCGAGGTGGCCAAGGCTGTGCCGCTGGACCGAATATTGTTGGAGACCGACGCGCCCTATCTCTCGCCAGTCCCCCACCGAGGACAGCGCAACGAGAGTGCCTACCTTCCACTTATCGCGCAGCAGATAGCCTCTCTCCGCGGCGTATCTGTTGCTGAGGTGGCTGAAGTTTCCACCGCCTCTGCCCGCCGCCTTTTTGCCCTATAAAGAACCTGCGGCGGCCGAAGGCCGCCGCAGGAGGGTGTATTCTTGGCTTGTTGCGGCAGTTTACGGCTGCCGCTTTACACTATGCTTGAGAGAACTCCTTTATCCGCTGCTCTTCGCTGCGGCGGCAGACGAGAATCTGCCCGTTCTTCTCCGACACGATATATCCGTCCAGTCCCTGCAGCACCACTCGGCGCGCGTCTTCGGTGTGGACGACGCAGTTTGCGCATTCGTGGAACTGGACATTGCCCACGGCGCCGTTGCCCGTGGAGTCGTGGGTCAGTTTGTCGTGCAGCGAAGCCCAGTTGCCAAGGTCGCTCCAGCCGAAGTCGGCGGGGTGGGTATAGACGCGTCCTTGGGCGGCGGCGGGTTCCATTACTGCGTAGTCGATGGATATTTTCTCGCACCGGGGAAAGCGTTCCGCCACCTGGCCGTCGGTCATGATGCGGTCCATCTCCTCGGCCAAGGCGGGCTTGTAGGTGCGTATGGCCTCGGTGATGGTGTCGGCGTTCCATACGAAAATGCCGGCGTTCCACAGATAGTTGCCCGCAGACAGATACTGCTCGGCGGTGGGCCGGTCGGGTTTCTCCTTGAATTGTTCTACGCCGACAATTTCGCCCGCAGCGGCGGTGGGGAGCGACTTCACATAGCCGTAGCCTGTCTCGGGGCGGCTGGGGCGTATGCCGATAGTGACAATGGCATCACCCTTGTCGGTGAAGTCAAGAGCATTGCCTACCACACGGCGAAACTCTGCGGGGTTCATCACCACTGCGTCGGCGGGAGTCACAACAATGTTGGGGCGTTCTTTGCCGGCTTTGTCCTGCTCATATTTCCGGCGAATGCTCCAACAAGCCCAAGCGATGCAGGGAGCAGTGTTGCGGGCAGCGGGTTCGGCCAGTATGTTTTCCTCGGGTATGCCGGGCAACTGACGGCGCACAATATCGACGTAGGCAGCGTTGGTCACCACCCAAAAGTTCTCCATCGGGCAGAGGCCCTCGAAGCGGTCAACGGTGAGCTGAATCAGTGTGCGTCCGCAGCCGAGGATGTCGATGAACTGCTTGGGGTATTCAGGGGTGCTCAGGGGCCAAAAGCGGCTGCCTATACCGCCGGCCATAATCACTACGTGGCTGTTCATGGGTCTGTATTTGTGAAGGGTGAATTGTGAAGAGTGAATTGTGAATTGTGAAGAGTGAATTGACAAATGAGTTATGATGGGGGACTGGCAGCCGTTTTTGCTCAGGGGCGGGGATGGATGGGGTTGCCATTGGCGGGCCGTTAGTTTCGGTATCCTATCACGTGACGCACCTCGTCTATCGTGCGGCGGGCGCTCTCGTGGGCTTTCTCCTTGCCTTGGTCCATTACGCGGCGCAGGTGGTCTTCGTCGGCCGAGAGTTCGGCGATGCGCTGGCGGAAAGGCTCGGTGAAGGTCACCATGTCTTCGGCCAGCTGCTTTTTCATGTCGCCGTAGCGTATTTGGCAGCGGTTGTATAGGTCGTCGAAGTAGTCCACCGTATCGGGAGCCGACACTGCCTTCATCAGCGTGAAGAGGTTCTCAATCTCGGTTGGCTTGGTCTGATTCATTTCGGTTGGGCCGCTGTCGGTCTTGGCGCGCATAATCTTCTTGCGTATTGACTTGGGGTCTTCGCCGAGGAAGATGGCGTTGCCTTCGCCCTCGCTCTTGCCCATCTTGCCGCTGCCGTCGAGTCCGGGAATCTTCACCAGCTCGCTGCCGAAATTGAAGGCTTGGGGTAGGGGGAAGACCTCGGTGCCGTACATATTGTTGAACCGTTGGGCGAAGGTGCGGGTCATCTCTAAGTGTTGCTCCTGGTCTTTGCCCACAGGCACTTTGGTGGCCTTGTGAATGAGGATGTCGGCGGCCATAAGGGTGGGGTAGGTCAGCAGGCCGGCATTCACGTTGTTGGGATTTTGGCGTACCTTGTCTTTGAAAGAGGTGACCCGCTCCAGTTCGCCGAGGTAGGCGTTCATGTTGAAGAAGAGGTACAGCTCTATGGTTTCGGGCAGGTCGCTCTGCAGGTAGATAGTGGACTTTTCGGGGTCGAGGCCGCAAGCCAGATATTGGGTGAGGATTTGGCGTGCGTTTCCGTAGAGGTCGGCGGGTGTGGGGTGGGTGGTGAGCGAGTGGTAGTCGGCAATGAAGAAGTAGCAGTCGTGTTCTTCCTGCATCTTCACAAAGTTGCGCAGGGCGCCGAAGTAGTTGCCTAAATGCAGGTTGCCGGTGGGGCGAATGCCGCTGCACACGGTTTCTCTCTTGACGGTGTCAGTCATGGGTTGGAGATAGTTGAAGTGCTGTTTGTGTCATTTGGGGGCGGGGGCTGTGAGGTGCTGCTGTGCCTCGCCCTTCCGCAATGATATTTTTTGCAAAGATACGAATAATAATTGATACTGGAATAAAAAAAAGCAAGACCGAAAACGGTCTTGCTTTCTTTTTGTCGTGGTTGTCTGATTATTCGGCAACGGGAGCAGCCTCTTCAGCAACGGGAGCCTCAACAGCGTTGGAGTCAACGGTGGGTTCTTCGACGACTGCCATAGCGGTGGAATCGGTGGTCTCCTCCTCAGCGGGAGCGTTGTTGCAAGCTGCAAAGGCGAACATGCCGGCGACAGCCATAAGGAACATTACTTTTTTCATCTCTTTGTTTTTTAAAAGTTATCTTTACTAAGGTTTACTGTGTTTCTCTTTGGTGCCTTCCTCTCTCAGAAAGCGATTGCAAAAGTACTACATTTTCAAGGACTACAAAGAAAAAAAATGCAAAAAACTCTTAATGGGCTTGCAAAGTGTTGAATCTCCAAATGTTAAAAATGGAACATTTTTTCAACTTTTTCTCTTCATCCTTTGAAATACAGACCCTTCTGTGTTGGAAAAGCGCTGTTTTAGGGCAGGGGGACCAGTCCGCTGAAGCCCATGAATGCCATGGCCAGAATGCCGGCCGTGACCAGTGCGATGGGCACGCCCTTCATTCCCTTAGGCACGCCCGTCAGTTCCATCTGCTCTCTGATGCCTGCGAAGATGACCAGTGCGAGAGTGAATCCTACGGCTATGCTGGCTGCATAGATGACGCTTTCAGCGAGGTTCATGTTTTTTTGTATCACCAGTATGGCAACGCCCAAGACGGCGCAGTTAGTGGTGATGAGCGGGAGAAACACGCCCAATGTCTGATAGAGAGCGGGAGCGATCTTTTTGAGTATGATTTCGACCATCTGCACCAAACCGGCAATCACCAGAATGTAGGCGATGGTTTGCAGGTACTGCAAGTTGAGCGGAATCAGTATGTAGTAATAAATGAGGTAGGTCACCAGCGTGGCCAGCAGCATGACGAAGAGGACGGCTCCTCCCATGCCCAGAGAGCTTTTCACATCTTTCGATACGCCGAGGAATGGACAAATGCCGAGGAACTGGGCCAGCACAACATTGTTGACGAAGATGGCACCGATAATGAGAGCGAAAATATTGACTGACATATTGCTATTGTTTATTATCTGATAATAGTGTTTTTTGATTCAGGCTGCAAATATACAACTATTCTGCGAATGAGTGACTTTTCAATCGTATTTTTTTCAAAATTCTTTTGCCGCCCCTGCTTTGGGTCTCGTCAGAGGTGCAGTTCGTGACCCATGCGTTCTTGTTTTGTTTTGAGGTATTTTTGGTTGTACTGGTTAGGCTCTATCACGATGGGCACAGTCTCGGTGATTTCCAGCCCATAGCCTTCCAAGCCCGTGCGTTTGACGGGGTTGTTGGTGATGAGGCGCATTTTGGTCACCTTCAGGTCGCGCAGAATCTGTGCACCGATTCCGTAATCTCGCTCGTCGGCCTTGAAGCCGAGTTTCAGGTTGGCATCCACCGTGTCGAAGCCCTGCTCCTGCAGGTGGTAGGCTTTGAGTTTGTTCACCAGCCCAATGCCGCGGCCCTCTTGGCTCATATAAACGATTACGCCCTTGCCCTCCTTCTCCACCATCTGCATGGCGTGGTGCAACTGGTCGCCGCAGTCGCACTTGCAGCTGCCGAAGATGTCGCCCGTGGCGCAGCTTGAGTGCACCCGCACCAGTATGGGCTCGCCCTCTTCCCATTGGCCCTTGCGCAGCACCATGTGGGTGGCGCTGTTGTCGGTCTGAGTGTAGGCGATGAGGTTGAAGTTGCCCCACTCGGTGGGCAGGAAGACCTCCTGCTCCTTGCGGATGAGGGTTTCGTGGGCCACGCGGTAGGCGATGAGGTCCTTGATGGCCACAATCTTCAGGCCGAACCGCTCGGCCACCTTGGACAGCTGCGGCAGCCGGGCCATGGTGCCGTCATCGTTGATGATTTCAATTAGTGCGCCAGCAGGGTAGAGCCCTGCGAGGCGGGCCAGGTCGACAGCCGCCTCGGTGTGGCCGGCGCGAACCAGTACGCCGCCGTTGCGGGCCCGCAACGGGTTGATGTGCCCCGGACGGCCCAGGTCCGAAGGCTTTGTGGCAGGGTCGGCGAGAGCGTTGATAGTAGTGGCTCGGTCGTACATCGACACGCCCGTAGTGCAGCCCTTGCCCAACATATCCACCGTCACAGTGAACGGTGTGCCGAGGAGCGACGTGTTGTCGTGCACCTGCATATCGAGGTTTAATTCCTTGCAGCGGTCTTCGGTGATGGGGGCACACAGCACGCCGCGGCCGTTCTTCAGCATGAAGTTCACGTGCTCGGGCGTGATTTTTTCTGCCGCCATAATGAAGTCGCCTTCGTTTTCGCGGTCTTCGTCATCTACCACAATGACAAACTTGCCGGCCTTGAAATCTTCAATGGCCTCCTCTATCGTGTTCAGTTTAAAGTCCATAGCAATAAAAAATCCGACCCGGTAACTGCCGAATCCGTGTGCAAAGATACAAAAATATTCTCATATTCGCCACCTCCCACTCAAAACTTGTCCGCGCAGTCTCAGCTGTACCCACGCCTCTTGCGTTTTGCTGCTAGCGGCTGGTTCCATTGGGAGTGCAGAAGATGATTCAACCCTTCGATCAGCTGCTTCAAGAGAGTGTGAGGGGACTTCCCCGATGCAGGCCGGATTTCATCCGCCAAGTATCCCGATGGCTTCGGCGTTGATTTGGGTTATTAAAGCCTGAACCTCCAACCTCGTTCTGCATTCTCGTCCAACTGGGAGGAAGTGGTTATCTAATTGAACCTCTTTTGGATATAGAATTGATGGAAATAACCTTCACTATATTCTCTGAAAGAGATGATGACAATAATTTGATTAGTCAATAAGTCCCAGTCCATCTCAAATGGCTCATTAGCAAAGGTCAGATGGTTATGCGGCGGGCGGATGTGCAATACCTTTCGCGAACCAACGAAGACTTGACCCCTATCGACTACAAGTGACCCGTCGAATCTGCTTTTGTTGGTAGATTCGGATTTGTGACTTGTTGAATAGGATTGACGGGTTTTTGCGACGGCAGCTGTATCCGACGGTTCGGTAATGCGATACAGGGCAGTGTGCCGACTTGCGCGGAGGTGGCAGAAGGGAAACTTGATGGAGTGAAATCTGGCAAAGAGGACTTGCATGAGCGCCTCCGCAGTTCTTTCAATCAGTTTGTCGCCTACGAGTATGTCGTGGGCGGCAAAGAAGCGTGAGGAGTCGGTGGGATGGGGGACGGCGAATGATTTTCCATGAGGGATGAAGACCCCTGTTGCGGTCGGCTTTGGTTGCGGTTTGAGACAGTGGTTGGCGGGCAACCTCGGTGCCGGTATTGTGCAGTTCCGTCCAAGTGATTGAATTGCATGGTGTTTCGCCTCTTCTGCATACCGATAGGGTTTGCCGAAGTGCTCTTTTTTGCTGCGACGGTTGATAACTATGGCTACCGAGGGTTGGCGTGGGACAAGGAGTGATGATGTATATTGCTGGGCTGTAGTGCCTCCAAGAGATTTTATGTTTTTTTAACAAGTGAGTTCTTCCCTGTTATTTGCCAGTTGCAAAAATAGTTGTAATTTTGCATTCCGTTTTGGTGGGTCAATATGGCCTGTGATAATGGAATAAAATACTAATAATTAAATATATAACTAAGAAAAGAAAATGCCAACAATTCAGCAATTAGTTCGCAAAGGACGTCAGCAGATGGAGTATAAGTCCAAATCTCCCGCCCTTGACAGCTGCCCGCAGCGTCGCGGAGTCTGCACCCGTGTGTACACCACCACCCCGAAGAAGCCTAACTCGGCAATGCGTAAGGTCGCCCGTGTGCGTCTGACCAATCAGAAAGAGGTCAACGCCTACATACCTGGTGAGGGCCACAACCTGCAGGAGCACTCCATCGTCATGATTCGCGGAGGCCGCGTGAAGGATCTCCCGGGCGTGCGTTATCACATCATACGCGGTGCGTTGGACACCAGCGGAGTTGACGGCCGTCGCCAGCGTCGTTCCAAATACGGTGCCAAGCGTCCGAAACAGGCTGCAAAGTAATTTAAGAATCAAGAATTAAGAATTATGAGTTGTCCCCCTGTCGGGCGGCTCGTTAATGAGAAGATAAAATGAGAAAAGCTAAACCGAGAAAACGTATCATCCTTCCGGATCCCAAATATAACGACGTGCTCGTTACCAAGTTTGTGAACAACCTGATGCTTGGCGGCAAGAAGACCATCGCCTACAAGATTTTCTATGAGGCAATAGACGTTGTGGCCGACCGCACCAAGGAAGACGGACTCGAAGTGTGGAAGAAGGCGCTGGCCAATATCACCCCTTCCGTTGAGGTGAAGAGCCGCCGTATCGGCGGTGCCACGTTTCAGGTGCCCACCGAGATTCGCCCCGAGCGCAAGCAGAGCATCGGCATGAAGAACCTCATCAGCTACAGCCGCAAGCGCAGCGAGAAGACCATGGCTCTAAAGCTGGCCGCTGAAATTCAGGCTGCCTATAAGGAAGAGGGCGCCGCCTTCAAGCGCAAAGAGGACATCCACCGTATGGCCGAGGCCAACAAGGCTTTCTCCCACTTCCGCTTCTAACCCACTCCTGCAATAATTACAGTATTCAATGTCCGACCTTCATCTCACACGCAACATTGGCATTATGGCTCATATCGACGCCGGTAAGACGACGACGACAGAGCGCATACTCTTCTACACCGGCAAAAACTATAAGCTGGGTGAGACCCATGAGGGTTCGGCCACCATGGACTGGATGGTCCAGGAGCAGGAACGAGGCATCACCATCACTTCGGCTGCCACCACCGTCTATTGGGACTGGCACGAACACCATTACAAGTACAACATCATCGACACCCCGGGTCACGTCGATTTCACCGTGGAGGTGGAGCGGTCGTTGCGCGTTTTGGACGGCGCTATCGCCATCTTCTGCGCTGTGGGCGGCGTGGAGCCCCAGTCGGAGACAGTGTGGCGCCAGGCCGACAAGTACGGCGTGCCGCGCATCGCTTTCATCAACAAGATGGACCGTGCCGGCGCCGACTTCTTCGGCGTGGTGCGGCAGATAAAGGAGCGTCTCGGCGCCACCCCCATTCCGATTGAAATCCCCATTGGTCAGGAAGACCTCTTCAAGGGCGTGGTGGACCTCATATCCAACAAGGCTCTGGTGTGGGACGAGAATTCCAACGGTCAGGTGTTTCAAGAAATTGAAATGCCCGACGACCTGAAGGACACGGTGGCGGAATATCGCCAGATGCTTGTTGAGGGCGTTGCCGAGGAGAACGAGGAGTTGTTGGAGAAGTTCTTCAATGACCCCGACTCCATCACCGCCGACGACATCATCTGCGAGATTCGCAAGGCGACTCTCGCCAAGAAGATTGTGCCTGTGATGTGTGGCTCAGCCTTCAAGAACAAGGGCGTGCAGACGCTCCTTGATGCTGTGGCCGCTTTCCTGCCCAGCCCGCTTGACATGAGCGAGGTGGACGGCACCAATCCCAAGACCGGCAAGGAGGAGTCGCGCCCCATCGATGTGAAGGCTCCCTTCTCCGCATTGGCGTTCAAGATAGCCACCGACCCATACGTGGGCCGTCTGTGTTTCTTCCGCGTCTATAGCGGCGCTTTGGAATCCGGTTCCTACGTCTATAACGCCAATACCGGCAAGAAGGAGCGTATTGCCCGCATCATGCAGATGCACTCCAACAAGCAGAACCCGTTGGACCGCATAGAGGCTGGCGATATTGGAGCCGCTGTGGGATTTCGCGAAATCAAGACCGGCCACACCCTTTGCGACGAGAAGAATCCCATCATCCTTGAGTCGATGAAGTTTCCCGAGCCCGTTATCAGCATTGCTGTGGAGCCGCTTACGCAGGGCGACATGGACAAGCTGACCAACGCGCTTGCCAAACTGGCCGAGGAAGACCCCACCTTCAGAGTGAAGACCGATGAGGTGTCGGGTCAGACGCTCATCAGCGGAATGGGCGAGTTGCACCTCGACATCATAATTGACCGACTGAGACGCGAGTTTGGTGTGGAAGTGAATCAGGGCCGTCCCAGCGTGGCCTACAAAGAGGCCATCACTGCCACGGTGCAGCACCACGAGGTCTATAAGAAGCAGACGGGCGGAAGGGGCAAGTTTGCCGACATCTTGTTTGAGATTGGTCCCGCCGACGAGGGCTTCGCCGGCCTTCAGTTCGTCAATGAGGTCAAGGGAGGCAATATTCCCAAGGAGTACATCCCTGCCATCGAGAAAGGCTTCAAAGAGGCCATGCAGAACGGCGTATTGGCCGGCTATCCGATGGACAGCATGAAGGTGACGGTCATCGACGGCAGTTTCCATCCTGTGGATAGTGACCAGCTCTCATTTGAGGTGTGCGCCAAGATAGGCTTCAAGACCGCCTGTCGCAAGGCAGGGGCTGTGCTGCTGGAGCCCATGATGAAGCTCGAAGTGCTGACGCCTGACGCGTATGTGGGCGATGTGACGGGCGACTTGAACCGCCGCCGCGGCATGCTTGAAAGCATTGATGCCAAGATTGGCGTACAGGCGGTGCACGCCGTCGTGCCGCTTGAAAAGATGTTCGGCTATGTAACCGCGCTTCGCACCATCACCTCGGGTCGTGCCAACAGCACCATGGAGTTCTCCCACTATGCCATTGTCGCCAAGGACCAGCAGGAAAGCATACTAAAGACAAATAATTGTTATTAATAATAAAAACTACTAACCGTGAGTCAACGTATTAGAATCAAACTGAAATCTTACGACCACAATCTGGTTGACAAGTCAGCCGAGAAGATCGTTAAGACCGTCAAGATGACGGGAGCAGTTGTGAATGGCCCCATTCCGCTGCCTACGAACAAGAAGATTTTCACAGTCAACCGCTCGACCTTCGTCAACAAAAAGAGTCGCGAACAGTTCGAACTCAGTTCCTACAAGCGTCTGATGGACATCGAGATTAACGACCGTGCAAAGACCATTGACGCTCTGATGAAGCTCGAGCTTCCCAGCGGTGTCGAAGTCGAAATCAAAGTGTGAAAATAAACATCAGCCAATGTGAATAGCCGTCCTGTGTGGGACGGTGAAGATAAGCTGAAAACTAACAACAAAACAATCCAAAGAAAGAAATGTCAGGATTATTAGGTAAAAAAATTGGAATGACCAGTCTTTTTAATGCCGACGGAAAGCAAGTTCCGTGCACTGTTATCGAAGCTGGTCCCTGTGTCGTTACGCAAGTGAAGACAGTTGAGAAGGATGGTTATGAGGCCATCCAGCTGGCTTTTGGCGAGCAGAAAGAGAGCCGCGTCACAAAGCCCCTCAGAGGTCACTTTGCAAAGGCCAACACCACCCCCAAACGCTATATTGCCGAGTTCAGCCGCTTTGAGGAGGGCCACAAGAAAAAATATGGTGAAATATTGACAGTTGATGTCTTCTCCGAAGGAGAATTTGTTGACGTGGTTGGAACCTCGAAAGGTAAGGGTTTCCAAGGCGTCGTTACGAGACACGGTTTTGGCGGTGTCGGTGATGTGACTCACGGCCAGCACGACCGTCTGCGTGCCCCCGGTTCGATTGGCGCCAGTTCGTATCCCTCGCGTATCTTCAAGGGGATGCGTATGGCCGGTCAGACTGGCAACCATCGTGTCAAGGTTCAAAACCTTCAGGTTGTCAAGATTATCGCTGAGAAGAATTTAATTTTAGTCAAAGGTTCTGTACCGGGACCCAAAGGTTCAATTTTAAAACTTGAAAGATGGAGTTAAAAGTCTATAACGTCAACGGAAGCGAAACCGGTAGAACCATCAACCTCGACGATTCTATCTTCGCCATCGAGCCCAACCAGCACGCCATCTACCTTGACTGCAAGCAGTTCTTGGCAGACAATCGTCAGGGTACGCACAAAGCAAAAGAGCGCAGCGAGAATGCTCACAGCACCCGCAAGCTCAAACGTCAGAAAGGCACCGGCGGTGCCCGCAGCGGTGATTTGAAGAGTCCCGTGTTCGTTGGCGGCGGCCGTATTTTCGGACCCAAGCCTCGCGACTACCGTTTCAAACTCAATATCAAGGTGAAGCGTCTCGCCCGTCGTTCTGCGCTCAGCGAGAAGGTGGCTCTTGAGGCCCTCACCGTGGTTGAGAACTTCGATTTCGAGGCTCCCAAGACCAAAAAGATGGTTGAGGTGTTAGGCAATCTGAAGCTTGCTGACAAAAAGCCTCTCGTAGTTGTTGAAAATCAAAATAATTTCGTATTTTTGTCTTCCCGTAACCTGCAGCGCTGCAAGGTCGTTAGCATCGGTGAGTTAAACACTTACGACATTGTTAACGCCACAAATGTGGTGCTTTGCGAGGGCGTAATTGACGAAATTAACCGTGTTTTGGCGACAAAATAACCTGTAGTAGAAATTGCATTAAGAAAGTTTAACAATGAATATCATAGTAAAACCTCTGATCACCGAGAAGATGACGAGAATCACCGAGGCTGCTGCAAATCCTCGGTTGAACCGTATTCAGCGCGATAAGAACAAGCCCGCCCCGGTGGTTCACAATCGTTACGGTTTTGTTGTCGATAGACGTGCGAATAAGATTGAGATTAGGAAGGCAGTTGAGAGCTTCTACAATGTGAAGGTTCTTGATGTTAACACCATGAACTATGCTGGCAAGGTGAAGGCCCGCTACACCAAGGCCGGTTATCTTGTGGGACGAACCAACGCATTCAAGAAGGCTATCGTCACGCTGGCTGAAGGAGATGCGATCGACTTCTACGCCAACATCTAAAGTGTGTTGCCAAAGGCATGAGGAAGCCCTCATGCCTTTGGCGCGTACTGTTTGAACATTCAATTAATAAATAATAGTTATAGTCCACTGACAAGAGACTAAAAAGAAAAACAAAATGGCTTTAAAGAAAATTAAACCGACAACCCCGGGTCAGCGCCACAAAATTGTCGTCACGAAGGACGACATCACGGCGAACAAGCCCGAAAAGAGTCTGGTGTGCGGCTATGGAAAAAGCGGTGGCCGCAACAACCAAGGTAAAATGACTATGCGCTATCTCGGCGGTGGTCACAAGCAGCTCTACCGTTTCATCGACTTCAAGCGCGATAAGGACGGTATTCCTGCCACTGTGAAGACCATTGAGTACGACCCCAACCGTTCGTCGAGAATTGCGCTTGTTTTTTACGCTGATGGCGAGAAACGTTACATTCTTGCTCCCCAGGGTCTCAAAGTCGGTCAGAAGATTATGTCTGGCACAGGTGCTGCTCCCGAAGTCGGCAACACCCTTACTCTCGCTGAAATTCCTTTCGGCACGCTCATTCACAACATCGAACTTCGCCCTGGTCAGGGAGCCAAGATGGTTCGCAGTGCTGGCGCATACGCCCAGTTGATGTCGCGTGATGACAAATACGCTATCATAAAGATGCCCAGCGGCGAAATGCGCATGATACTCCAGTCCTGCCGTGCCACTGTCGGTGTTGTTTCAAACATTGAGCACAACCTTGAGGTTGGAGGCAAGGCCGGTCGCAGCCGTTGGCTGGGTCGTCGTCCCCGCAACCGCGGTGTTGTCATGAATCCCGTTGACCATCCGATGGGCGGTGGTGAAGGCCGTCAGACTGGCGGACATCCTCGCAGCCGCAAGGGTATTCCGGCGAAGGGTTACAAGACACGTGCTCCCAAGAAACAGTCGAGCAAGTACATTGTCGAAAGAAGAAAGAAGTAATTACTAAAAGAAGAAGAAAATGAGTCGTTCATTAAAGAAAGGTCCGTATATCTTCCACAAACTTGAGAAGAGAGTTATCGAGGCTCAGCAGGCTAATAAGAAGGTTACCATCAAGACTTGGAGCCGTGCTTCTATGATTAGCCCCGACTTCGTCGGTCAGACTATTGCCGTTCACAATGGCAACAAGTTCATCCCCGTCTATGTTACCGAGAATATGGTCGGACACAAACTTGGTGAGTTTTCCCCCACTCGTATCTTCCGCGGTCACGCTGGATCCAAAGATAAAGCTAAGAAATAACAAGTCCAAAAAGAAAGAAAAAAGAAATGGGACGTAGAAAAAGAAATAGTGCTGAAGCACGCAAAGAAGCCAATAAGACCCTCTACGTGGCAAAGTTGATGAACAATCCTACTTCGCCCCGTAAGACTCGTCTCGTCGCTGATTTGGTTCGCGGCGTTGACGTTGATAAAGCGCTGGGCATTCTGAAGTATTGCCCGAGAGAGAGCGCTCCCAAGATGTACAAGCTTATCCTCAGTGCAGTTGCGAACTGGCAGGTGAAGAATGAGGGGAAGCGACTTGAAGAGAGTGAGCTTTATGTGAAGCAGATTATGGTGGACGAAGGGCGCACCGTGAAGCGTATGCGTACCGCTCCGCAGGGTCGTGGCTATCGCATCCGCAAGCGCAGCAACCATATCACCGTGATTCTCGGCAGCCGTGTCGAAGAGGCTCCCGTCGCTTCCAAGGCTGAAGAAGAAAACAAATAAGTAACAAACAAGAAGAAAATAAACAATGGGACAAAAAACTAACCCAATTGGAAATCGTTTAGGTATCATCCGCGGATGGGATTCTAACTGGTATGGTGGCCGCAGATTTGAGCAGAAGCTCGTCGAGGACGATAAAATCCGTAAGTATCTCAATGTCCGTCTTGCTAAGGCCAGCATCTCAAAGATTTATATTGAGAGAACCCTGAAACTCCTCACCGTCACCATCAACACTGCCCGTCCAGGCCTCATTATTGGTCATCAGGGTTCTGAGGTGGAGAAGCTGAAGGGAGAGCTGAAGAAGCTTACCGGCAAGGATGTGCAGATAAATATCAGCGAGGTGAAGCGTCCTGAGCTGGATGCAGTTCTCGTTGCTCAGAATATTGCCAAGCAGATTGAAGGGCGCGTTCAGTATCGTCGCGCCATAAAGAATGCCATCGTTGGCACTATGCGCAGCGGTGCCGAGGGCATCAAGGTTGCTATCAGCGGCCGTATCGGAGGTGCTGAAATTGCCCGCAGCGAGCATTACAAAGAGGGTCGTACGCCTCTTCACACCCTTCGTGCTGACATTGATTACGCTCATGCGGAGGCCCACACTACCTACGGCCGTATTGGTGTGAAGGTATATATCTGCCGCGGCGTTATCTACGGCAAGCGCGAGTTGGTTCCTTCCACCGTTGGAGGACAGCAGCGCGAGCATCGTCCCGCCATGGGTGGTGAGCGTCGTTCTGGCAACGGCGGTCCTCGTCGTCGTCCGAACAACAACAGAAACAACAATAAGTAATCAAGGTTATAAGTTTCGGCACGTCGGCTCGCAACAGAGGCGGCTGCCGAGTCGCTAAACAATAAGAAGAAATGTTACAACCTAAGAAAACAAGATATAGAAAGCAGCAGAAGGGTAAAATTAAAGGCAATGCTTTCCGTGGTCATGAGTTGGCTTTCGGTACCTTTGGCATCAAATCCCTTGAAACCTGTTTTATCACAGGCCGACAAATAGAGGCTGCACGTCAAGCTGTAACGCGTCACATGAAACGTGAAGGTCAGATTTGGATTCGCATCTTCCCCGACAAGCCCATCACCAAGAAGCCCAATGAGGTCCGAATGGGTAAAGGTAAGGGTGCTCCTGAATACTTTGTCGCCCGCGTCATGCCTGGCACTATCCTGTTCGAGTGCGAAGGAGTTCCTATGGATGTGGCTAAGGAGGCTCTCCGACTGGCAGCACAGAAGCTCCCCATTTCGACTAAATTTGTTGTAAAAAGAGATTATATCGAAGAATAAAAAGAACAGTCATGAAGAACGAATTAGTCTTAAAAGAACTTTCGACTGCTGATTTGAAGGAGAGATTGGAGAACGAGCGCGCCATGTACCAGAAGCTGTTGCTGACTCATGCCGTTTCTCCGCTTGAGAATCCTAACAAAATAAAAGAAAGTAGAAAAACCATTGCCCGCTGTCTCACCGAACTCCGCGCTCGCGAAATCGCTGAACAGAAGCAGAACTAATGTAGATATGGAAAGAAATTTAAGAAAAGAAAGAGTCGGTGTTGTGGTGAGCAACAAGATGGACAAGTCCATTGTCGTTATGGTGGAGCGCAAGGTGAAGCACCCCATGTACGGCAAATTCGTCAAGAAGTCCAGCAAGTTTATGGCTCACGATGAGAAGAACGAATGCAACATTGGTGATGTCGTCCGCATCATGGAGACCCGTCCGCTGAGCAAGAACAAATGCTGGCGCCTCGTTGAAATCGTTGAGAGAGCCAAGTAAAAAAGACACAACAATCCAGACAAAAGACTAAAAAGAGATGATACAACAAGAAACTAGAATGACCGTTGCCGATAACAGTGGTGCGAAGTGCGCCCTCTGTATTCGTGTCCTCGGTGGTACCAAGAAGCGTTACGCCTCGATTGGCGACACTGTCGTGGTGGCCATCAAAGATGCCATTCCGTCCGGCAACATTAAGAAGGGAGCTGTTTCTAAAGCAGTTGTGGTACGCACCAAGAAAGAGGTTCGTCGCAATGATGGTAGCTACATCCGCTTCGACGACAACGCTTGTGTTCTGCTCACCGCCAACGACGAGCTCCGCGGTACCCGTATATTCGGACCCGTTGCCCGAGAACTGCGTGATAAGAATTTCATGAAGATTGTTTCGTTGGCTCCTGAAGTACTGTAATAAAAAAAAGAAGTAAAAAATGAAATTGCACGTTAAAAAAGGGGATATGGTCATGGTGATTGCCGGGGACCACAAGGACAAGGGCAAAACCGGCAAGGTCTTGAAGGTGTATCCCGAAAAGAATCGCGCCATCGTGGAGGGTCGCAACCTCGTGAAGAAGCATACCAAACCAAACGCAAAGAACACCCAGGGCGGTATAGTTGAACAGGAGGCGCCCATCCACCTTTCAAACCTTATGGTCATGGACGGCAAGACACCCACCAGAATCGGCCGCCGCATCAGTGAGAAGACTGGCAAACTTGTTCGTTATTCCAAAAAATCAGGGGAGGAGATTAAATAATGGCATATATTCCCACATTAAAGACAAAATATCGCGAGGAGATTCTGCCTGCTCTGATGAAGGAGTACGGCTATTCTACCGTAATGCAGGCCCCCCGCTTGAAGAAAATAACCCTGAATCAGGGTCTTGGTAAGGCTGCTATTGCTGACAAGAAAGTTATAGACAAGGGCATAGAAGAAATGTCCCTCATTGCTGGTCAGAAGGCTGTTGCGACAAAGTCCCGCAAAGACATATCCAACTTCAAACTACGTCGTGGTATGCCCATCGGAGTCCGTGTGACCCTTCGTGGCGACCGTATGTACGAGTTCTTGGAGCGTCTTATCACTGCCTCAATCCCCCGTATCCGCGATTTCCGCGGCATCAATGATAAAGGTTTCGACGGCAAGGGCAACTATACCTTCGGCATTTCGGAGCAGATAATATTCCCCGAGATCGACATTGATAAAATCGACCGCATCCAGGGTATGGACATCACCTTCGTCACCTCGGCCAATACCGATAAAGAGGCTCTGTCTTTGCTCAAACTGTTTGGTATTCCTTTCAAGAATCAACAAAAATAAGAAATAATGGCTAAAGAATCGATTAAAGCAAGAGAGCGTAAAAGAGCCAAAATGGTTGCTCGTTATGCTGCCAAGCGTGCTGCATTGAAGGAAATCGTCCGCACTGGCGAGCCCGAAGATGTTGAGAAGGCTGTCATTGCCCTTCAGAAGCTTCCGAAAAACGCTTGCCCCATTCGTATGCACAACCGTTGCCAGCTTACTGGCCGTCCGAAGGGATATATGCGTCAGTTTGGAATCTCTCGTATCAATTTCCGCGAGATGGCTGTCAGCGGCCTCATACCGGGAGTAAAGAAAGCCAGCTGGTAATCGTTAGAAAATAACGTTGGTAGCTTTGCAAGTTGGCAAAACCAATACTACAAAACTAAAATCAAGAATCATAATATGGTAACAGATCCTATTGCAGATTATTTGACTCGTATGCGCAACGCGATTGCTGCAAAGCATAGAGTTGTTGAAATTCCTGCATCCAATTTGAAGAAAGAGATCACCAAGATCCTGTTTGAGAAGGGTTACATCCTCAACTATAAATTTGAGAACGAAGGTTCCCATAATCAGAGTATCAAGATTGCCCTGAAGTATCATCCTGTGACGAAAATATCCGCCATCAGCGAGTTGAAGCGAGTCAGCTCTCCGGGTCTCCGTCGTTATGTGAGCGTTGATGAGATGCCCCGAGTTCTCAACGGGCTTGGAATCGCGATCATCTCGACCTCAAAGGGCCTTATGACCGACAAGGAGGCTCGCACGTTGAATGTCGGTGGTGAAGTTATTTGTTACGTCAGTTAATTAAAGAGAGGAGATTAATAAATGTCAAGAATAGGTAAAATGCCCATCCACCTGCCCGCAGGTGTCGAATTGAAGGTGTCTCCCGAGAACATGGTTTCGGTGAAGGGTCCCAAGGGTGAGCTTCAGCAGGCCGTGAATCCCGCCATCTCTGTTGTTGTCGAGGGGGGTGTTGTCACCCTTCAGCGTCCGACTGACGCAAAGGAGCATAAGGCCATGCACGGACTGTACAGAGCCCTTATTGCCAATATGGTGAAGGGTGTCTCTGAGGGGTTCAAGACCGTTCAGGAAGTCATTGGTGTCGGCTATAAGGTACAGGCTACCGGTAATGTGATGGAGATGGATTTAGGCTACAGCCACAAGATTTTCTTTGAGCTTGCTCCCGAGATTCATGTTGAGACCGTTACCGAGAAGGGTAAGAATCCTGTCATCACGATGACCTCCTGCGACAAGCAGATTCTCGGTCAGGCTGCGGCGAAGATACGTTCCTTGCGCAAACCCGAGCCATACAAGGGCAAAGGTATTCGCTTCAAAGGTGAAGAGATTCGCAAGAAGGCTGGTAAAGCTGCTGCTAAATAATCATAATTAGAACGCTTAAGAAAAAGCAATTATGGCTACAAGAAAAGACATAAGAAGAACAAAGATTAAATTTCGCATCCGTCATAAGATAAGCGGTACACCAGAGATGCCGCGTCTTTCTGTGTTCAGAAGCAACAAGGAAATATATGCACAGGTGATTGACGATGTAAAAGGAGTGACACTGACCGCAGCCTCTTCGTTGGAGAAGGGTGTCGAAAAGAGTGGCACGAAGAGCGAGATGGCAGCGAAAGTTGGAAAGCTTCTGGCTGAGCGTGCTCTCGCAGCCGGTATCAGTACCGTGGTTTTTGACCGGAATGGTTATCTGTACCATGGTCGTGTTAAATCGTTGGCAGATGGTGCCAGAGAAGGTGGTTTAAAATTCTAATAAGTCATGGCAGAAGTAAACGTTAAAAGAGTAAAATCGAGCGAAATCGAGTTTAAAGACCGTTTGGTCGCAATCAATCGTGTGACCAAGGTTACCAAGGGTGGTAGGACATTCACCTTTGCTGCCATCGTCGTTGTTGGAAACGAGAACGGTGTTGTTGGATACGGTCTTGGAAAGGCCAAGGAAGTGCAGGCCGCCATTCAGAAGGGTGTTGATGATGCCAAGAAGAACCTCATCAAGGTTCCTGTCCTCAAAGGCACTATTCCGCATGAGCAGTGTGGCAAATACAGTGGAGCCCGCGTCTTCCTGAAACCCGCAGCCCCCGGTACCGGCGTTATTGCCGGCGGCGCCATGCGTGCAGTACTTGAGAGCGTTGGTGTGAAGGATGTGCTTGCCAAGAGCAAGGGCAGTTCCAACCCCCACAGTGTTGTGAAGGCCACCATCAATGCGCTGCTCCAGATGAAGGACCCCTGCATGGTTGCCGAGCTTCGCGGTATCAACCTCGATAAAGTGTTTAACGGTTAATCATAGGAGAAAAAACAATGGCAGAAAAGACTCTTAAAATCAAACAGGTTAGAAGCATCATCGGCCGTCCTATCGACCAGAAGAGAACAATGCAGGCACTCGGTTTGAGAAGAATCAATCACGAGCGCATAGTGGTTGCCACCCCTTCGATTCTCGGTATGATTGACAAGGTGAAACATTTACTGTCTGTTGAGGAGGCATAGCGCATCTTCACAAATAACTTCAACGCTTAAATAAGAATATTATGAGTTTACATAATCTCCAACCCGCAAAAGGTTCCGTCAAGCATTCCAAACGTATTGGTCGTGGTGCTGGTTCTGGCAAAGGCGGTACCGCCACTCGTGGTAACAAGGGTGCAAAGGCACGTTCTGGCTATCACCAGAAGATTGGATTTGAAGGTGGTCAGATGCCCATCTATCGTCGTCTTCCCAAATTCGGATTCAAGAACATCAACCGCATTGAGTATGTTGGCATCAACATTGATTTGCTGAACACTCTGTCGGAGGCCAAGAACATAACAGAGTTCAATGTCGAGGTCTTCAAGCAGAATGGGCTGATTTCTGGCAAGGACCGCATCAAAATCCTCGGTCGTGGCGAGCTGAATAAGGCTCTCAACGTCACTGCTCACGCATTCACAGCGAAGGCCAAGAGCGCCATCGAGGCTAATGGTGGAGTCGCTACCGTAATCGAATAAACTTTTAGAATATGAAGAGATTAATACAGACACTCAAAAACATCTGGTCAATAGAAGACCTGCGTAAAAGAATCCTCTATACGTTGGGGCTGGTCCTCATATATCGCGTAGGTTGCTATGTCGTGTTGCCTGGTGTTGATCCCTCCCAGCTTTCCAGTTTGCAGAATCAGGGCAAAGAGGGTCTGATGGGTCTGTTGAACATGTTCTCTGGTGGCGCTTTCTCCAACGCTTCCATCTTTGCGTTGGGTATTATGCCCTACATCACTGCGTCCATTGTGATTCAGTTGTTCGTCATGGTGATACCCTACTTCCAGAAGATGCAGCGTGATGGTGAGAACGGACGCAGGCGGATGAATCAAATCACCCGTCTGCTCACTGTGGCAATCACCGGTTTTCAGGCTCCTGCATACATCACCAACATGATGTATCAGCTTGGCGCCTCATCGACCGCCATCTACCCCTTTGACGGCAGCGCTCCCACGTGGACGTTCTGGGCTTCCAGCATTATTATCCTCATCGCTGGCACGCTCTTTGTCATGTGGCTTGGCGAGCGTATAACCGAGAAAGGTGTTGGTAACGGTATTTCGCTTCTCATCATGATTGGCATTATCGCCCGTCTTCCGTTTGCCCTCATGGGTGAAATCACCTCGCGTCTCACCGATGCGGGGGGCGGACTGGTGCTTTTCTTGATTGAGATAGTGGTGCTGTTGGCTGTCATTCTCTTGGTGATACTGCTTGTTCAGGGCACCCGCCGCATTCCTGTCCAGTATGCAAAGCGCATAGTTGGAAACAAGCAGTACGGCGGCGTCCGTCAGTACATTCCCATCAAGGTGAATGCTGCCGGCGTCATGCCCATCATCTTTGCTCAGGCAATCATGTTCATCCCCATTACCTTCATGGGCTTTACGGGCAATTCCGATTCCAAGTTTTGGATGGCTTTTGCCGACTTCAACGGTTTTTGGTACAACGTAGTTTTCTTTATCCTCGTTGTCCTGTTCACCTACTTCTACACTGCCATTGCCATCAATCCTAATCAGATGGCTGATGACATGAAGAAGAATGGCGGCTTCATTCCCGGTGTCAAGCCTGGCAAGAAGACTGCGGAGTATCTTGAAAACATCCTTTCAAGGATTACGCTTCCCGGTTCTATTTTCTTGGCCATCGTGGCAATATTGCCCGCCATCATCCGGCTCTTCGGTGTGAACACTCAGTTTGCCCAGTTCTACGGCGGCACCTCCCTTCTGATTATGGTTGGCGTCATACTTGACACCCTCCAGCAGATTGAGAGCCACTTGCTCATGCGCCACTATGACGGACTCACCAAGACCGGCCGAATCAAAGGCCGTTCTTCCATGTCTGTTCAGGCTTAACACTCTGACTAATGATTCTCCTTAAAACAAAAGAAGAAATCGAGTTGATTCGTGACAGCGCCCGCCTCGTTGGGAAGACTCTCGCCGAGGTGGGCCGTCATATTCGTCCGGGTGTGACCACGGGCTTTCTCGATCAGATTGGGGAGCAGTTCATTCGCGACAACGGAGGCATCCCGCTCTGCAAGGGTTTTGAGGGTTTTCCCGCGTCTCTGTGTATTTCAATAAATGACGTTGTGGTTCATGGAATCCCGAGTTCCGAGATGTACATACGAGAGGGGGACAATGTCTCTCTTGACTGTGTGATTGAGTTAAACGGGTATGTGGGAGACTCCGCCTATACGTTTGTCTGTGGCGAGGCTTCTGCCGAGGTGCAGCGTCTGTTAAAGGTGACCAAAGAGGCCCTCTACATTGGATTGGATAAATGCAAGGCCGGCAATCGTATTGGAGATATTGGAGCGGCGGTGCAGCAGCACTGCGAGAAAAACGGTTATTCCGTCGTGCGCGACCTTTGCGGTCACGGGGTCGGTTTCAAGATGCACGAAGACCCATGCGTTCCGAACTATGGTACGAAGGGGACCGGCGCGCTATTAAAAGAGGGCATGGTTATTGCTGTCGAGCCCATGGTATGTATGGGTTCGAAGAATGTCAAGTTCTCGAAAGAAGACGGCTGGACGTGCAGGACGAAGGACGGGAAGCCCGCAGCCCACTTCGAGCACACGGTTGCGATTGGAAAGAATGGGCCAGACATTCTTTCCACATTTGAATATATTGAAGAGAAAAACAATTAGAAAAGTAGGATAGTAATATGGCAAAACAGTCTTCAATACAGTTGGATGGAACTGTGGTAGAATCTTTGGGGAATGCGATGTTCAGAGTCGAGCTTGAGAATGGGCACCAGATAATTGCGCACATATCGGGCAAGATGCGTTTGCACTATATCAAGATACTGCCTGGTGACAAGGTTCAGATAGAGATGTCCCCGTATGATTTGACAAAAGGACGTATCACATATCGCTACAAGTAGTCTGGTCGCAGTTGTTAACAATTGTTGAAAAGAAACAAAAAGGTAAATAAAATAAACAATGAAAGTAAGAGTTTCTGTAAAGAAGAGATCCCCCGAGTGCAAGGTTGTTCGTCGGCACGGGGTTGTCTATGTAATCAACAAGAAGAATCCTAAGTTCAAACAAAGACAAGGATGATTAACTAACAAAAAGAATAAAAAGAATTTATGGCAAGAATTGCAGGTATTGACTTACCCAAGAACAAGCAAGGTGTTATAGGGTTGACCTATATCTACGGAATTGGAAGAAGCCTTGCCTCTGAGATTTTGGCAAAAGCCGGCATTGAAGAGAGCAAGAAAGTTCAGGACTGGACCGATGATGAGCAGAACGCCATCCGCACCATCATAAATGATGAGTACAAGGTCGAGGGCGCGTTGCGTTCGGAGGTGCAGATGAACATCAAGCGACTGATGGATATTGGCTGCTATCGCGGCATACGTCATCGCCTTGGGCTTCCGCTGCGCGGTCAGAGTACGAAGAACAACGCTCGTACTCGCAAGGGTAAGAAGAAGACTATCGCTAACAAGAAGAAAGCTACCAAATAGTTAAAATGAGAGTAGCGGCCTGCTGCGGATGATAATTGACAGCGGAGCAGTAGGAGGAAAAAGTAAAAATCAAGCACAAAAAACATTATGGCAAAAACTTCAAAACCGACCAAAAAAAGAGTCGTAAAAGTTGAACCTCTCGGAAGAGCATGTATCTTTGCTTCTTTCAACAACGTGATTATTTCGTTGACAAACAATGCCGGTCAAGTGATTTCTTGGTCGTCTGCCGGAAAAATGGGCTTCCGCGGATCGAAGAAAAACACTCCGTATGCTGCACAGATGGCTGCGGAAGATTGCGGTAAAGTTGCTTATGATTTGGGCCTACGTAAAGTCAAAGTCTTTGTGAAGGGACCTGGTCAGGGACGCGAATCTGCAATCCGTGCAATCAATGGCTGCGGCATAGAGGTGATGGAGATAACCGACATCACACCGCTTCCGCACAATGGTTGCCGTCCCCCGAAGCGCCGTCGTGTGTAATTAATAACCATCCACATTTTTTTGAAGAAATATTATGGCAAGATATACAGGTCCGAAAACCAAAATTGCAAGAAAGTTCCACGAACCCATCTACGGTCCCGATAAGAACTACGAGAAGAAACCTTACGCTCCGGGTATGCACGGACAGAACAAGCGCCGCGGCAAGACTTCGGAATACGGCATACAGCTTCAGGAGAAGCAGAAGGCCAAATATACCTACGGAATCCTTGAGCGCCAGTTCCGCAAACTATATGCTGAGGCTGCCCGTCGAGGCGGTGTCACCGGTGAGGAACTGATGAAGCTCATTGAGGCTCGCCTTGACAATGTCGTGTATCGTCTCGGCATTGCCCGCAGCCGCGCGCAGGCTCGCCAGCTTGTGTCTCATCGTCACATTGCCGTCAATGGCAATGTAGTAAACATACCTTCTTATTCCTTAAAGGCGGGTGATGTGATTTCGGTGCGCGAGCGGTCGAAATCGTTAGAGATAGTCACCGACAATGTGGCCTCGCAGGGTACGGCCTATTCCTGGCTTGAATGGGATGCGGCCACGCTGACTGGCAAGTTTGTAAGCTACCCCGAGCGAACCGACATACCCGAGACCATAAACGAACAGCTCATTGTTGAGCTCTACTCGAAATAATAGGAATTTAAGAAAGGGAACAAAATGGCAATATTATCTTTCCAGAAACCCGACAAGGTGGTCATGCTTGAGGCTGACGATTTCCACGGCACGTTTGAATTTCGTCCGTTGGAGCCCGGCTACGGCATCACCATTGGCAATGCGCTGCGTCGAGTTCTTCTCTCTTCGCTTGAGGGCTTCGCCATCACTTCTGTCCGAATCGAGGGTGTTGACCACGAATTTTCGTCTCTACCCGGTGTTGTCGAAGATATGACTGACATCATACTCAAGTTGAAGCAGGTTCGTTTCCGTCGTCAGATTGAAGAGTTCGAGTCTGAAAAGGTCAGTTTTAGCGTGGTAGGCCAGACTTGTTTCAAGGCTGGGGACCTCAACAATTATCTGAATGGATTTCAGGTGCTTAATCCCGACTTAGAGATATGCCACATGGAGGCCACCACCGAGTTGAAGGTGGAGCTTTCGATTGACAAGGGCAGGGGGTATGTGCCTGCTGATGAGAATAAGAGGCCGGGCGATGTGATAGGGGTTATCTCCATTGATTCGATACACACGCCGATAAAGAAGGTTCAGTATCAGGTGAGCGACTATCGCGTGGAGCAGCGTACCGACTATGAGAGGCTCACGTTTGATATTGAGACCGATGGTTCCATTCATCCGAAAGAGGCTCTGAAGGAGGCTGCTACCATCCTCATTCAACATTTCATGCTCTTCAGCGACGAGCGTATCACCCTTGAGGTTGATGCGCAGCCTGTTCAGGAAGAGTTTGACGAGGGGACAATCCATTTGCGCCAGCTGCTGAAGACCAAGTTGGTTGATATGGATTTATCCGTGCGTGCCCTCAACTGCCTGAAAGCGGCCGAAGTGGAGACGCTGGGTGATTTGGTTGCCTTTAACAAAGCCGACTTGCTCAAATTCCGCAACTTCGGCAAGAAATCTCTTACCGAGCTTGAGAACCTCGTGTCATCAAAGAATCTCGAGTTCGGCATGAACATCAGTAAGTATAAATTAGATAAAGAATTATAAGAAATGAGACACGGTTGTAAAGTTAATCATCTGTCAAGAACCCACGCGCATCGCGTAGCTATGCTCTCCAACATGGCCACTTCTCTGATAATGGAGAAACGCATAGAGACCACGTTGGCCAAAGCCAAGGCTCTCAGAGTTTATGTCGAGCCCCTCCTCACACGCTCGAAAGAAGACTCTACCAACAACCGCCGCGTTGTCTTCAGCTATCTGCACAGCAAAGAGGCTGTGAACGAACTCTTCCGCGAAGTTTCGCAGAAGATAGCCAATCGTCCGGGCGGCTACACCCGCATTCTGAAGACTGGCATACGTCACGGCGACAACTCAGAGATGGCTATCATAGAGCTCGTTGACTATAACGAGAATATGCTTAAACCTGTCGGCGAGAAGAAGGCTAAGACCACCCGCCGCAGCCGCAGCAAGAAAGCCGCCGAGGCGCCTGTGGCCGAAGCCCCCGTGGCCGAAGCCCCCGCTGCCGAGGCTCCTAAGGCCGAGTAATGCCGCTCTTGGCGCGATAGATAAGGAATGTGGGGGGTTTTCCTCTACATTCCTTTTTTGAGTTAGACGATTTATTTTTATCACTTTCAAATACATCTAAAATGTCACAAATTGTAGCTATCAGAGGCCGCCAGATACTTGATTCGCGCGGTAATCCCACTGTTGAAGTCGAAGTCTTTACCGAACAGGGCGCCATGGGGCGTGCCGCTGTTCCTTCGGGAGCCTCTACCGGAATACATGAAGCCTGCGAACTTCGCGACGGAGACAAGTCTCTCTATTTGGGGAAGGGCGTTCTCAAGGCCGTCAATAATGTCAACACCGTTCTCAACGACGAGCTGCGCGGGATGTATGTAGAAGAGCAGCGCGCCATCGACCGCAAGATGATTGAGCTTGACGGCACGCCCAACAAGGGCCGTCTCGGCGCCAACGCCATCCTCGGGGTCTCGTTGGCTTGTGCCAAGGCTGCCGCTCTTGAAACGGGGCAGCAGCTTTATCGCTATCTTGGCGGCTGCGGAGCCTATATGCTTCCCGTCCCCATGATGAACATCTTGAACGGTGGTTCTCATGCGGACAACAGCATCGACTTTCAGGAGTTTATGATTATGCCTGTAGGCGCGCCGACCTTCACCGAGGCGCTCCGTATGGGTGCCGAGGTGTTCCACAACCTGCGGAGCGTTCTCAAGTCGCGCAATATGTCCACCAATGTGGGCGACGAAGGCGGCTTTGCCCCCAACCTTGGTTCCAACGACGAGGCCATACAGGTGGTCTGCCAGGCCATTGAGAAGGCCGGCTATCGTCCCGGCGAGGATGTCTATATCGCCCTCGATGCCGCTTCTTCGGAGTACTATGATGCCGAGACCGGGCTCTACACCATGCGCTGGTCTTCGGGCGAGAAGTACACCTCTGCCGAAATGGTGGAGTTTTGGAAGCGCTGGGTCGGCCAGTATCCTGTCATCAGCATTGAAGACGGCATGGCCGAGGACGACTGGGACGGCTGGAAACTGATGACCGACGCCGTGGGCGACCGCTGCCAGCTGGTTGGAGACGACCTTTTTGTAACGAATGTGGAGCGTCTCCAGATGGGTTTGGACCGCAAGGTTGCCAACTCCATTCTGGTGAAGCTCAACCAGATTGGCACCCTCACCGAGACCATCGATGCAGTCAATCTGGCCCACCGCAACGACTACACCGCCATTATTTCGCACCGCTCGGGCGAGACCGAGGACACCACCATTGCCGACTTGGTGGTGGCCATGAATGCCGGCCTCATCAAGACTGGCAGCGCCAGCCGCACCGACCGCATCTGCAAGTACAACCAGCTCATGCGCATAGAGGAGGCTCTCGGCGACCAGGCCCAGTATCTTGGCAAGAACTTCAAGTTCATCAAGAGATAGGCTTTTCGCAGATTGCGGAACGCGCACAAGAGGGGGCCTGTCCGTTGGGGACGGGTCCCCTTTTTCGTTCCCACATTGCGATATGTGGAGAAAAAAGCGTATCTTTGCATTTGCAATCGGTTGCTGCTGCGGCGGCGAATAGGCTTCGCTTCCGCGGTCCGCAGTTCCGTTGCCCGATTCGGATACACATACAACCTATATGCTATGAAAAAAGTCCTTTCCGCTTTTGTCGTTTTTTCGTTGGCGCTGTGCTGCGCCGAGCGTGCTGCGGCCTGTACCAACTTCCTTTTCAGCAAGGGCAGCACCGTTGACGGCAGCACCATGATTACCTACGCCGCCGACAGCCACACGCGCTACGGGCAGTTGCGCTATTGTCCTGCGGCCGACCACAAGCCGGGCGAAATGCTGCCCATCTATGACTACGGCAGCTTGAAATATCTCCTCTCCATTCCCCAGCCGGCGCACACCTATAATGTGGTGGGCTTCATCAACGAGCACCAGCTGGCCATCGGCGAGACCACCTGGGGCGGGCGGCCCGAGCTGGAGCACGGGAACAAGTCGGGCATTGACTATGGCAACCTCATTTATCTCGCGCTTCAGCGGGCGCGCAACTGCAGGGAGGCCATTGTGGTGATGGACCAGCTTACGCGCGCCTACGGCTATTGCAACGGCGGCGAGAGTTTTTCTTTGGCCGACCCCGAGGAGGTGTGGATATACGAGATAATAGACAAGGGCGACGAGCAGGGGGCCGTGTGGGTGGCGCGCCGGGTGCCCGAGGGATATGTCTGCGGGCACGCCAACCAGGCGCGCATCACCCAGTTTCCGCAGGAGCAGGGCCGGTTCAGCAAGGCGCGAGGTCGCGGACTGCATCGGGTGTTGAGCAGCGACCACCTCGACTTCGTTGACGAACCCGAGGTGGAGTGCGTCTATAGCGCCGACGTGGTCTCCTTTGCGCGCGGGCGGGGCTGGTATGACGGACGGGATGCCGACTTCAGTTTTGCCGACACCTATAATCCCATCACCTTCAGCGGCGCCCGGGCTTGCGACGCGCGGGTCTATGCCATGTTCAACAGAGTGGCGCCCGATATGAAGCGTTATGAGGCCTACGCCATGGGCGACATCAGGGCCGAGCGTCTCCCCCTGTGGGTCAAGCCCGACCATAAGATTTCGCCATTGGAGGTGATGGCGCTTATGCGGGACCACTATGAGGGCACCCCCATGGATATGACGCAGGACGTGGGCGCCGGTCCGTTCCACTGCCCTTACCGCTGGCGGCCGATGGACTTTGAGGTTGATGGCAAGCAGTATATTCATGAGCGCGCCATCTCTACGCAGCAGACCGGCTTCAGTTTTGTGGCGCAGTGCCGCGGCTGGCTGCCCGACGCGGTGGGGGGGGTGCTTTGGTTTGGGGTTGACGACACCTACAGCACCTGCTACTGTCCCATGTTTTGCGGCCTCACCCAAGTGCCCCTCTGCTTCCGCTATGGCAACGGTTCGATGAGCCAGTATAGCGAGACTGCGGCATTTTGGCTCTTCAACCGCATTTCAAACTTCTGCTATCTCCGCTACGATGTGATGATAAAGGAGGTGCAGAAGGTGCAGCAGCGCCTTGAGTCGGGATGGGCGCGGCAGTTGGAGTCGATGGCGGTGAGCGCGGTCGGCGCTTCGGAGCTCAACGCCCTCAGCGCCGGCTGGGCCGACGAGATGATGTCGGAGTGGCGCCAGCTGGACATCCTCCTGCTCACCAAGTATATAGACGGCAATATCAAGCAGGAGCAGGACGGCCGCATTCTCACCACACCCGAGGGGGTGGTCCGCTATCCCGCCCAGCCCAAGTACCCCGACTGGTACTACCGCGCCATCGTCCAAGACCGGGGCGAGGTGCTGCGGGTGCGATAGGCGTTGCGGCAAGCCCGCGGCATCAACTCTCAGGACTCTGCCTCCCCGGGGGCTTGTTCGGAATCCAAGGGCAGTTGCGGCTGATGACTATCAAGAAACCGCTTCATATTCACATCACTCACAACACTCTTGCCAGTCTGCTGCTCAAAGGCCTCTTTGGCCACTCTTGCAACAGAGCCTCCGCGTGCTGCCACCTGCGCATGTTCATTCATGGTTAAGGGATGCTCTGTCTTAGTGATATTTGTGGCAGTCGGTTCGGCCAGCATGTTCATTACCAGCTCTTCATTGGTCATATTGTCGCGCAAATTTTCCTGATGAAGACCTTTGAGATGCTTGTATTCGAGAGCCGTGAGTCCAGCCCACGCCTGATAAATGATGTCGGTAAGGGCGGCATAGCCAATGCCTTCTTTAACATTGTGCGCCTTCCATTGGTCAGTCAAATCTTTGCGAATCTCTATGCTCTTTAGTCGCTGATTAATCCAATTGTCCGAATAGCCAAGTCTCTTAAAGTCCTCAAGTGATTGCCTGATTCCCAATTCCGGGTCCTGCATGTGACTGATGCGATCCTCTCCCACGGCTGCAAGCCATCGCTTCAATGGTTCGGCTTTGGGCGATGGGATAGACATGATAATGCGCAGGATTCCTCCTATGGTAGTGCAGTTTACTGAGTGGCGCTTGCCATCGGTCGAGAGAAATTGGTGAGGGGTACAAATTGTACCCCACACGGAATTGAGTTCCGGTTCACGCTGACGGAGGCGCTTAACATACTGCTTGACATCGACTGTACCGGTAAGAGCACCCACAATATCTGCGATACAGAAAAACCACAGTTCCTTCTCGTCGTCCCAGTAAGAACGGATTGTCTTGTCATCAAAAATCCTTATCTCCTGCTGTTCTCCCATGATACAATAGTTAAATATCCAACGTTAGCATTTGAAAAATGCAGCAATTTGCTGAATACAAGTTGTAAGTGCGGCTTTTTGATTGCATTTGGGGAATTAATGCCGGGTGCAAAGATAAGACATACCTAAGTTCAACTAACAAATGCGCATTTTTCGACGGCTAAGAAACTTGTGTAACTCGCGATGGAATCAGTGTTTTTGCCGAGTGAGACAAACATGGACTGGCGTTTCTTAGTCGTGTGCAAAGGTACGACTTTTTTTACGGAGTTGCAGGTTTTTTTTCGGCAGAATGATTCCCATAAGGCAATCTTCGGCATTTCTTGCGCATGAATGTGCCGCATGAATACGAATGCCAAGGACGGAGAGATTTAAGAATTAAGAATTAAGAATTAAGGCGGGGGCGGGGGGGCGTTTAAGAATTAAGGGGGGGTGGAGGGATTGTCTGCCGGGTGCGAAAAACGGTGACGCGCCTTTCAAAACCGGCTCGGCGCGGGGGGGGCGGAGGCGCGGTTGCCGAAACTCTTCTTCCGCCTGAAACGCACGCCAATATTGGGCTTTCGCCGTGTAGCGGCAGAGCGTTGCGTTAATTTTTTTATCTTTTCTCAAAAATAGTGTATCTTTGCACCTTCGTCAGTTAACTCAATTTCCAAACAAGTATGAAAAGAATCGTACAACATCCCATTCTGGACATTCCCCAGACCGAAGAAATCACATTCCTCTACAACGGTCAGCCGGTGACGGGAAGGCGCGGCTACACTATTGCCGCCGCCCTCCATCAGGCGGGCTTCCCGGTCCATTCCCACAGCCTCGACGGGCGCAACCGCAGCCTCAACTGCGGCATAGGCAAGTGCGGGGCGTGCGAAATGCTGGTTGACGGCGTGCTGAGGCGTATCTGCATCACCCTTGTTGACGGGGTGAAGGAGGTGCGGCCTGTGGAGGCGTGCGGCGGCGAGCTGCCGGCGGCTCGTCCGGCGGCGGCCCGCGAGGTGAAGATATTCAAGACCCGGGTGGTCATAGTGGGGGCCGGGCCGGCGGGGCTTGCCTGCCGCGAGCAGCTCAACGCTTTCGGCATCGACAACCTGGTGGTGGATAGCAACGGCCGCATTGGCGGGCAGTTCAATATGCAGACCCACCAGTTCTTTTTCTTTGAGCGGGAGAAGCGTTTTGGCGGTATGCGCGGGTTCGACATTGCCAAGACGCTGGCCGGCGACAGCCTCGAGGGAATACTTTTGGACACGACGGTGTGGGGCATTCTCGAAGGGGGCCGGGTGGCGCTGAAGAACCTCGTCAGCGGCGAGGTGTCCTATATTGATGCCGAGCACTTGGTGGTGGCGGCGGGGGCGGTGCCGTTTATGCCCTCGTTTGAGAACGACGACGTGCCGGGGGTATATACCGCCGCCGTCTTCCAGAAGATGATGAATCAGGAGCACACGCTCCTCGGCCGCCGGGTCCTGACGGTGGGGGCCGGCAACATAGGCTATCTCACTTCCTATCAGGGGATGCAGGCGGGGGCCGAAATCAGGGCCATCATCGAGGCGATGCCGCGCGAGGGGGGCTTTCCGGTGCAGGCCAACCGGGTGCGGCGCCTCGGCATACCCATCATGACGGGCTACACCCTCGTGCGCGCCGTCCCCAACGCCGACCGCACGGGGATAACGGGCGCCGTGATTGCCCGCTGCGAGAATTTCAAGGCCGTTGCCGGCACCGAGCGCGAGATTGACGGCATCGACATCATCAACATCTGCACCGGCCTCATTCCCGACAGCCAGCTGCTGGCCAAGGGGCGCGAGGTTTTCGGCGCCAATACGCACGGCGCCGGCGACGCGGTGCGGATAGGCGAGGGCACCAGCGCCGTGCTGCGCGGCCGGCAGACGGCTTTCGAGGTGGCGCAGGCCATGGGCATCCGCTTCGACTATGACGAGTATCTCGACATTTCGCGCCAGTATATAGACTCGCAGCAGCGACCGGTGCGGCTGCTTGAGAAGCCCAACCTCCCCGCTCCCGACCGCATGAAGCTGCGCCCCTTTGTACAGGCCGACTGCCTCTACGGCTTTGCCTGCAATCCGTGCAGCTTCTCCTGCCCGCAGGGGGCCATCAGCAAGCCCTCCACCTCGTCGACCCCCGCCATAGACTACGACAAGTGCATAGGCTGCATGCAGTGCGTCAGCAGCTGCCCCGGCCTCGCCATTTTCGGCTACGACCTGGCCCGGGGGGTCTGCTATCTGCCTGTCGAGTACGACGTGGCCGAAGGGTCGCCCGTCTTCTTGGTGGACAACGACGGCCGCCCCATAGGGGAAGGTGTGATTGAGAAGGTGGTGAAGAAGCCCAACAAGACCAACGTCGCCCGCGTCACCCTCGGGGGCACGGCCGCGCCCACCGAGGTGAAGGGCTTCATCTTGAAAGACCGCCTTCCCGAGCCGCTGGAGCTCAAGCCCGCGGCTTCGCAGCCGGGCGAGACCTATGTGTGCCACTGCGAGGACATCAGCCTCGACACCGTGCTGGAGGTCTTGGGCGACCGCACCACTATATCGGTTGACGAGCTCAAGCACATTGCCCGCTTGGGGATGGGTCCCTGCCGCGGCAAGCGGTGCGTCCCCCGCGCCCGCCAGGTGCTGCGGAGCCGCGGGATAGAGCTGGTGGGCGACATCACCCCGCGCGCGCCGCTGTCGAACCCCGTCACCCTCGGCGACCTCTACAATCCTCGGACCCGCGAGGTCTTCGTCTATCCGAAGGGCGCGGCCGTCCGGCGCGAGACGGTGGAGGTGTTCATTGCGGGCGGCGGCATAGCGGGCAGCGCCCTGTTCCGCTACTTTTCCGAGGCCGGGCGGCGGCCGGTGATGGTGAACTACAGCCGCGGCGCCTCGTGGCGCAATATCGGCGGCGGCCGTCCCGCTTTCTCCAACCCCGACATTGCCGACATCGCGCGCCACAGCCGCGAGATTTTTGAGTCGATACAGGCGGTGCACAACATCAACTACAAGCCCACCCACTACGTCAACCTCGTCCACGACGACGCCACCTACCGCTCCTTGGACGCTTCGCGGGCGTGGAGCGACGCATACATGGTGGAGCGCAAGGACTTCCGCCGCGAAATATCCCCCCTGTGGGACGACAGCCGCACGACCTACAGCCACGCGCTCATCACCCGCGACTGCTGGCAGGCCACGCCGGGGCGCGTCATCGACTATATCCGCGCCATCGGCGTGGAGCAGGGCGGCCGCTACTTTGAGGACTGCGAGCTGCTCCACGTAGAGAAGGCCGGCGGACGGTATGTGGCTTTGGCGCGCACCCACGAGGGCGAGTATGTGGAATATGCCTGCGACCACTTTGTCAACGCCTTGGGCTGGGGGGCCGAGAAGTTTATCGACCAGCTCGACCTCGACACCGGCCTCTACCCCGTGAAGCACCAGGCTTTCATCACGCGCCGGCTGCCCCTCATGGGCCCCGCGGGCGGCGCGTTGGATATGATTATCGACCGCCGCCACTACAAGGGGTTCAGCGCCGTGTATGGGCAGCAGTTTGCCCATACGGGCCAGATTATCGGCTGCGCCTCGCCCGACTGCGACAGCTATGAGGCGCGGCAGAATATCAAGTACAACAGCAAGGAGTTCCTCGAGATTGTCTCGGAGGTCTTCGCCGAGTGGATTCCCGGGCTGCGGGATGTGGGGGTCCTCGCAGTGTGGGCGGGCCGCTACACCGAGCCCCGCTACATCATCGACCCCGAGGCGGGTCTCTGCACGGGGCTGCGCGGCCACGGCTTCATGCTCGGGCAGTATTTGGCCAAGCTCTATGTGGACAAGTATCTCGGCCGCGAGGTGCCCTCCTATATGGAGGACCTCAAAATCGGCGGCCGCGGGTTGTCTGAGAACGCATTCAAGTAGGCTTCTCGCGCCTTGTCGCCTTCAGTCCCGCCGATGCCTTCGGGTGCCGGCGGGACTTTGTGCTATAGGGTCAGCAGTTCTGCAAGGCGGTCTATCAGGTGGTCGGGGGCTGCCGCGGCCAGCTGCGCGCGGCTCTGGTTGCCGTAGGTGACGCCGCAGGTGCGGCAGCCAGCGTCCGCGCCCATCTGCAGGTCATACACCGTGTCGCCGACCACCAGCGTCTCGGCGGCTGCCAGCCCCAAGTCGGCCATAATCTTCAGCGCCAAGTCGGGCGCCGGCTTGGGACGCAGCCGGCTGTCCTCGCCATAGACTCGGCTTGGAGCGATGAACTGCGTAATGCCTAACCGCTCTGTCAGCGGGTCGAGCGAAATGCGGTGTCGCGACGAGGCCACCGCCATCCGCACCCCCTCTTCGGCCAGCCGTCCCAGCGTCTTCTCCACGCTGTCGAATAGGGCTATATGCTCTGTGGCCACCTCGGGGAAGAGCCGCCTATAGACCGCCGCTGCCTCCTCTATGCGGTCTTCGGGCGCTTCGGTGGCCTGCCGGAAGCACTCCGTCAGCGGCAGCCCTATGGTGGCCGCCACATCGTCGGGGCGGGCGGCGGGCAGCCCCATTTCTTTCAGTGTCGCCAGCACGGTGAGGATGATGCCCTCCCGGGTGTCCGCCAGCGTCCCGTCAAAGTCGAAAAGTATATTTCTGTACATCATAACACTCTCCTAACGCTTCCGCCCCTTCTTTATTGCCAGTCGGGGAAGGGGGGGGGAGGAATTTAGAGTTTAGAATGTAGAATGTAGAGTTTAGAGTTCATGGGCTGTGACGGGGGAGAGACGGGGGAGAGACGGAGGAGAAACG
>DCJB01000009.1:9069-12666 GCA_002317325.1 Bacteroidales bacterium UBA1711 | reverse complement strand
TGGAAAACTGGTTTTCTTCGCAGCCAATTAGTGTGTCGATTGCATTTATCTCGACCATCAGGTCTTCAAAACCGCACACGTTTGTCCAGTCAACATAGTAGTTGAAGCCGCGGTTAGTGGGCTGAAGGTTTTGGAGAAAGATGTTGCAGCGTTCTTCGGGAGACTTGTCTAAGAACATATCATGAAGTTGGATAATTACGGATTAGGATTTCTGAGATTTTGCCGCGCTTTGTGGGGTTGGAGTTGATGCTGCGGGAGGCGTTGACTCGGCAGATATGGTAGTCTTTGTATAGTGTGTCGAAAAAGGAAGTTTGGTCCACTTCCCGCTGGCTGTCGGAATTGCTCAACAGGAAAGCGTGTCCTGCCTCGTTCACTTTGTCGCAGAAGAATTTCAACCTCAGTTGGGAGTCGTCGTTGAATGACTCTTTTGAGTAGGATGTAAATGCCGATGTCTCGCTTAGAGGTCGGTACGGGGGATCGAAATAGAAGAGGGTTCTTGGACCGGCAAGAGGGAGCGTCTCTTCAAAGTCGCCTGATAGAATCTGAACGTTTTGTAGCATTCTGCTGTCTTCCCGAAGGGTCTCCTCATCGAAGATTTGCGGGTCGGAGTATCTTCCGAAAGGAACGTTAAAAAGACCTTTTTTGTTCACCCTGTACAGTCCGTTGAAACAGGTCCTGTTCAGGAAGAAGAATAATGTTGTGTTGTCTATCGGGTTTAGATTCTTCTCATTGTAGCGAGTTCGGCTCTTCAAATAGAATCTTTTGCGTTCCTCTTCCGACTGGAGCCGGCTGTAGGAATCTTGGATTGATCTGAGTGCCTCAATGAGCTGTTCTGGAGTTTCTTTGATGGTTTGGTAGCAAGAAATCAGGTCGGGGTTGATGTCGTTGATGACTGCTCGGTTGATATTTGGAAAGCGGTTGAGGAGATGGAAAAGCATTGCGCCGCCGCCCACAAAAGGTTCAATGTATGTGGCCTCCTCCCACTGTCCGAAATCGGCAGGCAGGAGTGCGTCTAATTGGTCGAGAAGTTTTGTCTTACCGCCCACCCATTTGATGAAGGGTCTTGCTTTTTTCATGGGAGCGTTACTGCATTGTCGGTGTCATAAAAATGGTGAGGGCATTGCTTGCTGCTGCGGGGCGGATTAGGGGCGGCCGCCTTTGTAGAAGTGTTTGCTCCAGTAGCCGTCGTCGAGTTTGCTGATGATGACGCCGCGGGAGGTGGAGGAGTGGGCAAACATTCCATCTTTGAGGTAAATGCCGACGTGGGAGACACGGCCCTTGCTGTTGGTGAAGAAGACGATGTCGCCTTCTTGCAGTTCGCTCTTGGAAATGAGGGTGACGTCCTGCTGAATGTCGTTGGCCACGCGGTGGAGCCGTTTCTGATACACTTCGAGGTAAATGTTGCCGACAAATGCCGAGCAGTCAACCCCATTCTTGTCGGTACCACCATAGAGGTAGGGCGTGCCCATCCAGGCTTGAATGGCCTGATAGAGCTGCTGGTTGTCTCCGTCGGCGATTTCGATGCCGAGTGCGTTGACGCGTCCGCGTTCCTTGGCTTCGGCCGAGGGGGTGGGGACGAAGGGCACCTCTTTGACATACTCGTCAACGTATAGCTCGCCGACGGAGAAGTCCTCTTCCTCCAGGTCTTTGGAGAGGAAATGTTTGACGGTGTTGCAGGATGTGGTCAGAAAAGCCGCTGCCGCGGCGAGAAAAAGGAGATAGCGGAATTTTCGGGCTGGCATTGGGTGCTATTTTTCGTCCTTGATGACAAAGATGTCCTCGTTGGGGCGCTTCATGTAGTAGTGTTCGCGGCCGTAGGCTTCGAGGGCCTCTTTGCTGTGCGAGAGGGATACGGCCTCAACACTGTCGCGCCTGATGTCCTGTTCAAGCAATTCGGCTTCTTTCTTGAGTTGCGACACCTCGCGATTGAGCCGGTGTATGACGATGACGTTGTTTTCGCTCAGAAAGAGAATGAAGAGGAGGAAGATGAGCGTGGTGGCCACGTACTTGTTCTTGACGACGTGCCAAACCTTTTTCAGAAAGACCTTCATCGTTAGAGTGTGTTAGCGGACTCGGATGCGCTGTCCCTCGCGAATGCGGTCCGAATGGAGGCCGTTGAGCCTTTTGATTTTGCCGACGGTGGTACTGTGTTTCTTCGCAATAGAAGAGAGTGTTTCGCCTCGGCGAATTTTGTGGTAGATGCTGTTGGAGGAGGCCGCCCGGGTGGCCTCGCGGCGATGGTCGGACACCGCTGCGGCTGCGGGGGCATGGGTGAGCGAGTCCTCGGAGGCGGTGAAAATGGAGTCGGCCATGTCGATGAGCAGGTTCATCTTGTTGTTGGGCAGGCAGAGCGGGTAAGAGTTGCCCTCGCCCGGAATGAGGTCGGCCCGATACTGGGGGTTAAGCGTCCTCAGTTCCTCGACCGACACGCCGGTGTATTTCTCCACAAAGCAGAAGAGCATATTGCGTTCCACCATGATGGTGTCGGTGCGGAGGGGGATATTGAGCCGCTTGGGTTTGAGTCCGTGTTCGGGGTAGTAGGTCATCACATAGCTGGCTGCGATGAAAGCGGGGACGTATCCGCGGGTCTCGCGCGGGAGGTAGGGGTAAATTTGCCAGAAGTTGTGCTTGCCCCCCGACCGTGCGATGGCTCTGTTGATGTTGCCGGGGCCGCAGTTGTAGGCGGCGATGGCGAGTGTCCAGTCGTTGAATACGTCGTACAAGTCGCGCAGATAATGGGCGGCGGCGTCGGAAGCCTTGTATGCGTCGCGCCGTTCATCCACTACCGAGTTCACCTCCAAGCCGTAGTTCTTGCCCGTGGTGTACATGAACTGCCACAGTCCGGCCGCTCCCACTCGCGAGGTCGCGTTGGGGTTCATGGCCGATTCCACAATGGTGAGGTGCTTCAGTTCCTCAGGCACGCCGTAGCGTGCGAGTGCTTCTTCAAAGATGGGGTAGTAGTATTCCGAAAGGGTGAGCATGACATCCAGCCGGCTGCTCATGCGGCTGAGGTAGAGTCGGATGTGTGAGCGCACGTCGCTGTTGAAGGTCATGGGGATGACGGTGTGCATAGAGCGTAGGCGGCGGGCGATTACGGAGTCGGGCGTGGCGTTAAACGCAGTCTCGGTGAGTGTGGCGGTGCGGTGGCGCTCCGTGTGGGCGCCGTATTTCTTCACCACATAGCTGTTCATGAGGCTGTCGTAGTTTGTCACAAACTGGTTCGACAAACGGTCGGCCTCGTCTCGGGCGGTGGTGTTTTGGGCGTAGGAATGGCCGGCGAGGAGCAGGAGAAGAGAAAGAGCTATCGGAATATGCTTCATTGCGGATGGGGGTTGGTTAGCGAAGATGGCCTCTCATGTGGGCCGGGACAAATGTCTTGGTTATTCGGAAATACTGTGGTGGGCTGTCTTGTGAAAAAACGAGCAGCAGGTAGTTGGTCGCGGGCAGGCCTTGGAGCGAGAGCCGGAAGATGGTTCCTTGGAAAGAGCCCTCGATGAGGGGTGTGAAATCGGAGTCGAGGACCACTTTGTAGTTAAAGATGGTTGTTGGCGAAGTGCTGCGGATGAGGAGGCCGTCGGCGCAGTAGTTGGGGATGAC
>DCJB01000009.1:0-8943 GCA_002317325.1 Bacteroidales bacterium UBA1711 | reverse complement strand
GTCGGAAAGCGGTTGGACGGCAGTCATTCGCGGCCGGCAGGGGCTGGAGCGAAACGAGCATGGCGAGTAGGAGGAGACGTCGAAGCGGTACCATAACTTGGCGGTTTGGTTAGAAAGTAATGCCGGCATGGAGCGACAGGGCCGTGGCCGAAGAGCCGATGGTCTGGGTGGTGGTGTACCAGTAGTTGACATACTGATATTTGGTTTGCACCCACGAAAGTCCCAGTGCAAAGAACAGCGAGGCTTGCTGCGACACCTTGAGGTTGGTGCCCAGCATTGGCTCAAAGAACAGTCCGCCCATGGAGCTTCCTGCAAGCGGGACGCTGCCCCCGAGGTCGAGGGAGATAAACGGGGTCCAAAGCCCGAACCGATAGGGACTGTACTTGACTCGTGCCGTGATGGGAAGGAGCCAGTTCTGGCTGTAGCCGTCGGTCGCAACGCTGCTCTGCATATCGAGAGAGACGGCGTTGAGACCCATCACCCCGCGGCCGCCCACGCCAATGCCGACGGAGAGCGTGTCGCTGAACGGGTATGTCACATGGAAGTTGAGGCCAAAATCGCTTTTGGAGCGGGTGTCGATACCCACACCGCCGTAGAGGTCGAAAGAGTACTGGAGTTTCGACATAAAGCGCGAGAACTTGGAGGTGTTCAACTGCCCCTGTCCGCCATAGACCGACATACGGGGCTGCTGGGCTGCGGCTGCAAAGGCGAGGGCTGACATGATGACAAAGAGCGAAATGTTTTTCTTCATAGGTGAAACGGGTGCAAATGACTATTCAGACTGCAAAGTTACAAAAAAAATACTGTTTGGAGAAAGTTTTTTTATCGCTTATAGGCACCCCGATTTCCCCCTCTCACATATACTTTCTGCAATCAATTGAACGGTAGTAGTTTATTGTGGCTTCTCCGTGTGTCCGTCAAAATATGTTTCGTCGGATTGTTGCCAACTGAGTTTTTTTGCGTACTTTTGCAGACGAGAAAAAACAACACATTCATCATGGAATTGACTATCACTGAACAGAATTTTGACGAGATTCTCTCCAACAATCCCGTTGTTATGGTTGACTTTGGCGCCACATGGTGCGGACCCTGCAAAGCGCTTGCTCCCGTGGTGGAGGAAATCGCTCGCGACTACGAGGGGCGTGCCGCCGTCGGCAAGGCCGATGTAGAGGAATGCTCGAACATTGCTGCCCGCTTCCGCATACGCAATGTGCCTACCGTCCTCTTTTTCAAAAACGGCGAGCTGAAGGACAAGAGCGTCGGCGGCGTGCAGAAAAGCACCCTTACCGAAAAACTCGACGCGCTGCTGTAGTTTCATACAGACCCACCCCCGCCTCCTCCCGGCGACGGGGGCGGGTCTTTATTGCTCATACGTCACCCACTCACGTTTTCAATTCGGACTGACAATTGTTTGAAGAGTTAGAGAGATACAAAACACTCGATTTCTTCGCCCGCCAGGTGGTGGAGGGCTTCCTCACGGGTCTCCACCGAAGCCCCTTTCACGGCTTCTCGGTCGAGTTTGCCGAACATCGGCAATACGCCGCGGGGGAGTCCACCCGAAACATCGACTGGAAACTGTATGGGCGGACGAACAAGCTGTTCGTCAAACGGTTTGAGGAGGAGACCAACCTTCGCTGCCAGCTGTTCATCGACCACAGCGGCTCCATGCTACTTCCAACTGAAGGGCAGGGGGACATCCGTCGCCCCAACAAATTGACCTTCTCGTGCTATGCGGCGGCGGTGCTGACCGAGCTGTTCGTCCGTCAGCGCGATGCCTTCGGCCTCACATTAGCCAGCCGCGGCATAGACTTGCAGACCGAGACCCGCAGCAGCCGGGTGCACCAGCAGCACCTGCTGGGCATAATAGAGGAGGAATTGTCGTGCCGGCGGGGTGAGAAAGCCCCCGTGGCCGAATCCACCGAGTTAGCTGAGGCCATCCACCTCACCGCCGAGCGTCTCCGCCGGCGGTCGCTCGTGGTTCTCTTCACCGATGCCCTCGTCACTCCTTCCGACCGAGACCCCTTGATGGATGCGCTCCGCCACCTGCGACACTGTCGCCACGAGGTGCTGTTTTTCCACACGCTGCACCACGGGCAGGAGCTGGACTTCGATTTCCCCGACCGCCCGACCGAATTTATCGACCTCGAGAGCGGGCGGCGGCTGAAGGCGAACCCCCGCGAGGTGGCCGATGGCTACCGGCGGCAGATGCTTGAGGCAACCGCCGAACTCAAGTGCCACGCCATCCAGTACCGTATCGATTATCAGCCTGTCAACATCGCGCTCGGCTTCGACCAGGTGCTGCTTCCCTATCTGTTGAAGCGCAGCCGCCACCATTAGAATCCGCCCCTACAGAAGCGTCTTTTCTGCGTCCATCTTCCATTGGGCAGACCATTTTGTTGCCAAAATGCACTTTTTTATCAGATAACTCGAAAAAAAATCGTAACTTTGCAAATCGAATTTTGAAGAATTAATCATAAAACAGTACAGCACAAATGAACACTAAGAAGTACACCCTGGTTATCAACCCCGGTGCAACCTCCACGAAGGCTGCCATTTATGAGGGTGAGACCGAAATCTTTACCGAGAATTTGACCCACCCCACCGCCGAGATTCAGAAATTCAAGGAAGTGGCGGACCAGTTCGACTACCGCAAAGGAGCAATCCTTGATATGCTGAAGGCGCACAACATCAGCGCCGACGAGGTTGCCGTTGTGATGGGCCGCGGCGGCCTCACCCGTCCCTGCGAGAGCGGCGTCTATCGTGTCAACGACCTGATGAAGAAAGAGTGCCATGACGGTATCCAGGGCAAGCACGCCTGCAACCTCGGCGCCCTTATTGCCGACTCCATCGCCCGCGAAATCGGACTTGGAGATGCCTACATTGCCGACCCCGGCATTGTTGACGAGCGTCCCGAGTATGCGAAGATAACCGGTCACCCCGTCTTCGATTTAGACCCCACCCATGAGGGCGTCATCTGGCACTGCCTCAACCAGAAGATGACAGCCAAGCTCTACGCCCGCGAGTTGGGCAAGAAATACGAGGACCTCAACCTCATCATCGCCCACATGGGCGGCGGCGTGAGCGTGGGCATCCACGAGCACGGTCGTTGTGTGGAGGTCAACCGCGCCCTCTGCGGTCTCGGCGCCTTCTCGCCCACCCGTTGCGGCAGCATCAACGCCAGCAAACTCATTGAGGTGGCTTGCAGCGGCAAATATACCGAGGCGCAGCTCAAGAAACTCGTCACCGCAGAGGGCGGCTTTGTGGCCTATCTCGGCACCAACGATGCCTACGATGTGGAGAAGCGCGCTTTGGCCGGCGACGAAAAGTGCAAGCTATTAGTTGACGCTTTCTGCTATCAGGTCTCCCTCGAAATCAGCCGTCTTGCGGCCGTGGTCTGCGGCAAGGTCGATGCCATCCTCCTCACCGGCGGCATCTCCTACAGCAAGCCTTGGATGCAGATGATAACCGACCGTGTCAGCTGGATTGCCCCCGTCAAGGTCTATAAGGGCGAGAACGAGATGCTCGCGCTGGCCATCTGCGGCAAAGAGATACTCGACGGCGTGTCTCCCAAAGAGTACAAATAACGGAATAAGCCAACTGCGAATAGCTGCCGCACTCTGCTGCGGCGGCTATTTGTGGTAAAATGGCACCTGCTCTTTTTCGCTTTGCGTCCTGCGTCTCCGCCCTTTCGGGACGTGGCGGCGGTTGCGACGGTGAGCGGCAGTGAATTGAAGATAACAAACAATACTCATACACTAATCATGAAAAAGACACTCATCACAGTCATCGTCTTGGCGTTAGGCTTTGTCGCGACAGCCCAGGAGGTGACAATCAAAAAAGGCAAAGTAACCATGAGCGAGGCCGACTACAACCTCCTCCGTCAGAAAGCCGAAATGTACGAGGCCACTCAGCAGGCTTTGGACAAGACCACCAAGGAGTTTGAGAGAATGGAACAGCGCTACGAAATGTACAAGCCCATAGAGCTGAAGGACTTCAACGACTCGGCCTCCTACGCCATCGGCAAAGACATCTACCAGAGCTGGCTTCAGCAGAAGGTGGGCGTGAACGCTTTCGCCGCCGCCCAGTCGATGATGGACTGCTACCGCGGGCAGAACACTTGGAACGAGTCCGTCATGCGCCCCCTCCTCGAGCGCTTCCAGCAGGAGTTTGACAAACGCCAGCGCGAGGAACAGGAGAAGATGATGGCCGGCAAGGACGAAAACATAGCCGCCGGCAAGAAGTTCTTGGAGGAGAACGCCCTCAACAAGTCCGTCCACCAGACCGCGAGCGGCCTCCAGTACAAGATTGTCAAGAAGGGCAACGGCAAGCGCCCCAAAGCCACCGACAAGGTCAAGGTCCATTACACGGGCAAGTTGATTGACGGAACCACCTTCGACAGCAGCGTTGACCGCGGCGCCCCCATCGACTTCTTCCTCAACCAGGTCATCCCCGGTTGGAGCGAAGGCGTGCAGCTCATGGACGAAGGCTCCACCTATATGCTCTATATCCCCTACAACCTCGGCTATGGCGAGCAGCCTGTGGGTTCCATTCCTCCCGGCTCCACGCTCATATTCGAGGTCCAGCTGCTCGAAATCCTCCCCGAGCAGGCACAGCCCAACAACGGCATACAGGTGATACGCAAATAGCGTCTCTCCGCATGAATACCTTCGGCAACCTCTTCCGGCTGACAACCTTCGGTGAATCGCACGGTCCCGCAGTGGGCGGCGTCATCGACGGCTGTCCGGCCGGGGTTGCCATTGACGACGGGTTTGTCTCCTCCGAACTCGCCCGCCGCCGCAGCGGCGACGGACATCCGTCGTCCGACATCACCGCCCGCTGTGAGCCCGACCGTGTGGAATGGCTCAGCGGGCTTCTCGGAGGGAAGACCCTCGGCACGCCCATTGCCTTTCAGCTGGCCAATGCCGACTGCCGCCCCGACGACTACGAAGCCCTGCGGGGCTGCTGCCGTCCGGGTCACGCCGACTATACATGGGATGCCAAGTATGGCATTCGCGACCACCGCGGCGGGGGGCGTGCCTCGGGACGCGAAACGGCGGCAAGGGTGGTGGCCGGAGCCGTCGCCAAACAGCTGCTCGCGGCCGAAGGGGTCTCGGTGCGTGCCGAAGCCTCGGGGCATACGGTCTCGTGCCTCCTCTGCGGAGTACCTGCCGGACTTGGCGAGCCTGTCTTCGACCGTTTCAATGCCCGCTTAGCCTACGCCATGCTGTCCATTCCCTCGGCCATGGCCTTCGCCATGGGCGACACCCCTCAGGCCTTCGCCCTTTCTCGCGAGGCCTTTCCCGACCAGTGGCGCGAAGGCGGCAGCGGTCCCGCGCTCACCCTCACCAACCATTGCGGAGGCATACAGGGAGGTATCAGCAACGGCATGGACATCTGCTTCCACGTGGGCTTTCATGCCCCCTCAACGCGACCCGACGGCATGGTCTGCCGCAATGGCGACGGCACCCTCCGCGCCGTCGCGCCCGGCGGCCGCCACGACCGCGACCACCTCTCGCGCCTCCCCGTCGTGGTAGAAGCCATGGCCGCCCTCACCGCTATAGATTTTCTGCTGGCTGCCTTTCCGACCGTAAGCCGCCGTCCTTAAACCATACACATGAAACGATTAATCCTTGCCGTAACGGCCGCCCTCTTGGTGGTCTCGTGCGGAAAAAAACAACAAATAGAAATCTCAGGCACCCTGCAAAACGGCGCCAACAAAGTCATCTACATCGAAGAGCTCTCGCCTGACGGTCCCATCTTCCTTGACTCCATCCAGTTAGACGACAAAGGGTTCTTCTCGTTCCGCTACGAAATGCCCTACAAGACATTCTACAACCTACACGTCAGCCAGTTCGATTATGTGGTGCTGTTGCCTGACTACGGTGAGAAAATCCAGCTTTCGGGCGTCTATGACAGCCTCATGATGACCTATCGGCTCAAGGGCGGCGGCGACTCCCAGCTCCTCTGGCAGCTGCAGGAATACACCAACGACGGCATACGCACCCTCCGCCGCATCGGCGCCATCGACCAGCACAACAAGCAGCTTCTCTCCGAGGGTAATATCACCGAGAAAGAGTTTGAGAAAGCCCACGCCGCCACCGACTCCATCTATCTCAACACCTACTATGAAGAGCAGACCTATGTCTGCCGCTTCATAGACGACCATGCCGGCTCCCTCGCCACCATCATCGCCCTATACAAGCCCTTCAACACCAACCACCCCCTCATTGACCCGCAGCAGCATTTCGAGTACTACGACATCGTGCTGCAGGGCTTGGAAGAGAGTCTGCCCGATAATCCCCACACACTCAACTTCAAGAACACAGTCGAACACCTGCGCTTCCAGTATGCCGGACAGCAGTAAGAAGCTCTACTTCGTAAGCGACGCGCACCTTGGGGCGGGCAGCGACTCGGCCCAGCGCGAGCGGGACCTCTGCCGCCTCCTCACTCAGATGAAGGAAGATGCCGCCATGGTCGTATTCCTCGGCGACATCTTTGATTTTTGGTTCACCTACAAGTACGTCGTTCCGCGAGGGTTCGTCCGCCTTCTCGGCAAGATGGCCGAACTGGCCGATGCCGGCGTCCAACTCCACTTCTTCATCGGCAACCACGATATGTGGATGTTCGACTACTTAGAGACCGAAATGGGGTGCGTAATGCACAGCGACCCAGAAGTCATCGAGTTCGATGGCCGCCGCTTCCTCGTGGGTCATGGCGACGGACTCGGGCACCTCGACCGCAAGTACGACTTTATCCGTTGGATCTTCCGCAACCGGGTCAATCAGATTCTCTTTTCTCTTTTGCCCGAGTGGATGACCTTCGGCGTGGCACTCGGCTGGAGCCGCAACAGCCGTCTCGGCCACATCAAGAAGAACCCCGCCCTCTTTGAATACTTTGGCGACGACCGTGAGGGCATTGTGCTATACCTCAAGCAGCGCCTGCAGAGCGAGCGATTCGATTTCTGCGTCTTCGGCCATCGCCACACCCCTTTGGTGAGAACCATCTCGGTGCCGGCGGCCGCCCCTTCGGCGGCGTCCTGCAGCACCTGCTATGTGAACACAGGCGACTGGCTCGCCCACCGCAACTACGCTGTCTATCACCAAGGCGATATTCAGCTCTGTGACTTTCCGTTGTAGAGGGCGAAAACGTCCCGACCACCGTTCACGGTTCACCAATCATCGCGAGGTAGTCGGACTCTGACTTGATTTCGATATTGAGCGACTGGGCTTTCTTGAGTTTTTCGGGACCCATGTTCTCGCCGGCGAGGAGGAAGGTGGTCTTTTTGCTGAGGCTGCCTACCACCCGGCCGCCGTGCTGCTCGATGGAGTTCTTGATTTCTTCGCGCGAGAAGTGTGAGAAAACGCCGCTCACGACGATGCTCATGCCCTGGAGGCGGTTGCTGAGGCGGGTCTCGGCGGCCTCCATCTGAAGTCCTGCGGCCTTCAGCCGCTCCACCTCGTGGCGGTGTGCGGCCGAGGAGAAGAAGTCGCAGATGGCGGCGGCGGTTACATCGCCCACGTCCTCCACCTGGGCCAACTCCTCGACCGAAGCGGTCATCAGCGAGTCGATATTCCCAAAGTGGCGCGCCAGTTTCTTGGCGCCCACCTCGCCCACGTAGCGAATGCCGAGTGCGAACAGCACGCGCTCGAATGGCACCTTCTTGGAGGCTTCTGTGGCGGAGAGGATGTTGTCGGCGCCCTTTTCTTGGATGGAGACCGACGGAGCGGCAGCCCCTGCCTCGGCGGAGTCTGCGCCGATGGCTGTCGGCTGGCCGTTACCCGCACCCAAGCCGATGAGCTGATCGCGGCGCAGCGTGTATAGGTCGGCCGGTGTGCGCACCAGTCCGGCATCGAAGAGCATACGCAGCCGCTCGGTGCCAAGAGAGTCGATGTCCATAGCCTTGCGTCCCACAAAATGTTCCAGGCGCCCAATCAGCTGCGGCGTGCAGCCGTCGGCGTTGGGGCAGTAGCGGCCGGTCTCGCCTTCGGCCTGAACGAGTGGTGTGCCGCACACGGGGCAGGTGGCGACAAAGGCTATCGGGCGGGCCTTTGGGCGGCGGGAGTCGAGGTCGATGCCCACAATCTTGGGAATAATCTCGCCTCCCTTCTCCACCAGCAGGCTGTCGCCCTCGCGGAGGTCGAGTTTTTCCATAAAGTCGGCGTTGTTGAGTGTGGCGCGGCGCACGGTAGTGCCGCCCAACCACACGGGCTGCATATTGGCCACGGGGGTGACAATGCCCGTGCGTCCCACCTGGTAAGAAACCTCGGTGAGCGGGGTGCTGACTCGCTGAGCCTTGAATTTGTAGGCAATGGCCCAGCGGGGCGACTTGGCCGTCATGCCGAGGCGTTCCCACAGCCGGGTTTGGTTGACCTTAATCACCACACCGTCGATGCCGAATGGGAGGTTGAACCGCTCGGTGTCCCAGTAGTCGATAAAGGCCCGTATCTCCTCAATCGAGCGGCACTCCCTGATGTAGGGCTGCACCTTGAAACCCATGGCCTGGGCGGCCTGGAGCCGGCCGGAGTGGGTGTCGGGGAGGAGCGTCTCCTGTCCGTCGGGCAGCATGACGAAGTACATACAGAACATCAGTTTGCGTTTGGCGCACTCGGCCGAGTCCTGCAGTTTGAGCGAGCCGCTGGCTGCGTTGCGTGGGTTGGCGAAGGGTGCTTCGCCTTCGGCCTCGCGCAGCCTGTTCATGGCCTCGAAAGGCTCGAAGGGATACACCACCTCGCCGCGGGCCTCAAAGTCGTCGGGGTAGTCGCCCTGCAGCTTGAGCGGGATGGTGCGGATAGTGCGGGCGTTGGCGGTGATGTCGTCGCCCACGGCGCCGTTGCCGCGGGTGAGGGCCTGCGTCAGCCGCCCGTGGCGGTAGGTGAGGCCGATGGCCACGCCGTCGTATTTCAGTTCGCAAGTGTAGCTGAACGGAGTACCGTCGAGCAGCCG
>DCJB01000094.1:955-4431 GCA_002317325.1 Bacteroidales bacterium UBA1711 | reverse complement strand
CCGACACGCGACCAGCTGCAGCGGCTCTACTTCCACCGTGCCTTCCAGTGCCTGCAGTGGTACAACGTGGCCATATTCAAAGACCGCGTGGGGCTGAGCCGAGACCTCAACCTCAACTTCGACGACATCGCCACCTTCTTCCGCAACATGGCACAGGAACTGCTTGACGGCTACGCCGCCCAATAGCCCCGTCCCTGGACAGAAGATAAAAAAAGCTCTCCAATAAAGAAAAAAAGCGTATCTTTGCAAGACGAAACAACGGGCCAAATACCCAAATAAACAACCTTAAAAAATTATACAACATGAAAAAAACGCTTCTTCTTCTCGTGGCCCTGGTCCTCAGCGGCGCGGCCATGTCGCAGACAGCCCTCGGCGTACGCCTTGGCGGCGGCTCCGCATTCAACGGTGAAATCTCCGGTCAATTCGGCATGGGTTCCGCCAACCGCATTGAGGCCGACCTGGGCTTCTCATCCGGCCAGAACTGGTCCTACATCGGCCTCACCGGCGTCTATCAGTGGCGCTGGGACATCGCCAATATGTGGGGCTGGTACGTGGGTCCGGGCGTCAATATCGGCTTTGCCTCCTCCAAGGATGCCGGTGCTGGTCTCGGCTTGGCCGTCTGCGGACAGATTGGTGTGGAGTTCACTCCCAACATCCCCTTCCAATTCACCATTGACATCCGCCCGTCGTGGCACTTCCTTGGCCGCGGCGACGCGCTGGGATTCGGATGGGGCGGCGCCCTCGGCGTGCGCTACAAATTCTGACAGCGCCTCACCTCGCTGCGGCCTCCGGCCGCAGCCCAAGAGCGGGCCGCCGGCAACAGCCGGCGGCCCGCTCCGCTTTTACCTCGCAAGCGGCCACCACTTCCTCCGACCTTCCCCCAATCCATCGCAGACCCGCAGCCGTTCCCGAGGTATCCCTTCAAAGCTGCGACAACACTTGCGATAATGAGGTTGGCAAGACAAACGCCCAAGAAGGCAAGAGAATGAGACCAGCAGGTGAACCGACCAAAAGACCGCACGCACCAACACATCGACAACATAGAACCCTCCCCGACGCCCCGCTATGGACGCCGGGGAGGGAGCTGGGCCAGCACCACGCCGCAAAGGACGATGACGATGCCCACAGGCTTGCTCCAAGTGAACTGCTCCTGCCCGATGGCGAGGGCGGTGACGAAGGAGAAGACGGGTATGACATTGGTGAAAATGCAGGCGGCCGAGGCGCCGAGGCGGGCAACGCCGATGTTGTAGCAGACGTAGGCCAGCGTGCTGCAGAACACGCCCAACGCCAGCAGCAGCGCCAGCATTTTGGGCGAGAAGGAGAGGAGCGGCAGCGCCGCGCCGTCGAAACAGAGCATCAGCGGTATGAAATAGAGGCAGCCTAAGAGGTTTTGGTAGGCAGTGATGGTGAAGGGGCGGTAGCGGCCGACCAGCTTCACCAGCACGATGGTGTAGAGCACCGCGATGACCACGGCGCCGGCAAGGAATGCCAGCCCCGCGGGGGCCGCGTCGAGGTGCTGACCCTCGCCGCCGAAAAGCATCATGACCGACAACCCCGCCAGAGAAAGCACAATGCCCACGAGGGTGACGGCCCGAATCTTCTCGCCATAGAACGCCGCCATTCCGAAGGGGACGAACAGCGGGATGGTGGCCACCACGATGGCGGCCATGCTGCCGCTGACCAGCTGCACGCCGCTGGTCTCGCAGATGCTGTAGGCGAAGGGCTCGAACAGCGCCAGCAACATAAACCACTTGAGGTCGCCCTTGACCACGGGCTCCAACCGCCCGAGCAGCAGCAGTACGGGAATGGTGACAGCCGAGGCAAGGAACAGTCGGAAAGCGAGGATGATGAAAACGGTGATGTGCTCTTCGGAGGCGAAGAGCTCCTTAGTCATGACGAAACTGGCTCCCCACACCACGGCGGCGAAGCCCAGCAGCAGATAGACGACACTTTTCCTCATATCAAAAAGGCAGAACAGACACCCGACATAGCGGGGACACAGCCGGGCGGAGGCCCGCTACTCGACAGAGACCCAATAGTCGTCGCTGTTGAACTCAGAGAGGTGGCGGCGCATGAGCGTGTCGGAGAACTGACCGGCGTGGTAGGTGTGGGACAACAGCCGGGCGTCGGGCGAGAAGTCGCCGTAAGCCACGCCCTCTTTGTCAATCTTGATGGCCGAAGCGGAGACGGTGAGGTAGAGTCCGCAGGGAATCTTCTTGGGCGAGTAGCCGGCGGGAACCCTGTATTCGAGCCGCAACTGGCGGCGGTGGGGCAATTGCGAGAAGGTGAATGTGTCGCGGCAGACCCCGGCGCGGTCGAATGCCGAGGGGTCGTAGAGCTTCACCAGCAGTTCCTGCCCATAATAGAGCTCGCACCGCAGCATTGAGTCGCGCACCAAGTTGAGGAACTGGTTGCCGAGGGCGCCGGTATCAACCTTTATCACCACCCGCGCCTTGGCAAAGACGTGGGTCTCGACAGGGTCGGAAGTGCCGCCTCCCTCGTCGGTCTTCTTGCATGAGGCGCAGCACAATAGGATTGCGGCCGAGAGGAGGAGCAAAGTGTATCGTTTCATAGCGGACAGACTGTTGTTTCGGTTTGCAAAAGTACTATTTTTTTGAGGATTGAAGAAAAAATAGTACCTTTGTGGATTCGATTTAAGAGTATTTCAGAAACCCGGAAAGAACTATACCATTAGAAATGAGAAAGATTTGGATTTGGGTAGTGAAGGCGTGCGGCTGGAAGATTCGGATTCCCGACCTGAAAGAGCGTCCCGAACTGCGCCATTGCGTGGTGGCGGTGGCTCCGCACACCAGCGTTGCCGACTTCTTTGTGGGCATGGCGGTGCTGTGGGAGGCCGGCGTACACCCCCGCACCTTCATGAAGAAAGAATTCTTCAACTGGTTCACCCGTCCCCTGCTCACCCGCATGGGCGTGGTGGCGGTAGATAGGGGCAACCGCAGCAACCACTTGGTAGAGCGTGCGGTGGAAGAGCTGAAAAACAACAGCGACTGCTGCGTAATCATCACCCCCGAAGCCACCCGCAAGGCGGTGAAGCGCTTCAAGCGGGGCTTCTACGAGATAGCCGTTCAGGCGGGAGTGCCCGTGGTGCTGGCCACCATGGACTTCAAGACCAAAGAGGCAGGATACGGCCCCACCCTCGCGCCCTCGGGCGACTATGAGGCCGACTTTGCCAAAATGATAGACTACTACGGCCCCGTGCACGCCAAGCACCCCGAGAAGTGGTACTTCTACAGAGAAAAATAGACCAAGACTATGATAAGAAGAATCTACGTTGAGAAGAAGAGCGACTATGCCATTGCGGCAAAAGAGCTGCGAGAAGAGATGGCCCGATACCTCGGCATTGAGGCCGACAGCACCCGCGTGCTGATTCGCTACGACATTGAGAACCTCACCGACGAGACCTACGACAAGGCCAAAGCCACCGTGTTTGCCGAGCCGCCAGTGGACAGCCTCTA
>DCJB01000094.1:0-863 GCA_002317325.1 Bacteroidales bacterium UBA1711 | reverse complement strand
GCCGACAGCGCCACCCAGTGCTGCCAGCTGCTGAACCCCGCCGAAAGCCCCATCATCCGCTCGGCCACCACCTACGTGATTGCCGGCGCCCTCAGCGCCGACCAGCAAGCCGCCGTGGTGAAGCACTGCGTCAACCCCGTCGATAGCCGCATTGCAGGCGCCGAGAAACCCGAAACCCTCGCAGAGCACTACGACGAACCTGAGGACGTGAAGATATTCGAGGGCTTCCAGTCCATGGCCGAAGCCGACCTGCGGGAACTCTACGACTCGTTGGGGCTGGCGATGACCTTCGCCGACTTCAAGCACATACAGCGCTACTTCTGCGACGAAGAGCGCCGCGACCCCAGCATGACCGAAATCAGGGTGCTGGACACCTACTGGAGCGACCACTGCCGCCACACCACCTTCGCCACCGAGCTGACCGACGTGCAGTTTGACGAAGGCCGCTACCGCCCGCTCATCGAGAACGCCTTCCGCCAATACCTGTCCGACCACCGCGACCAGTATGCCGACCGCAGCGACAAGTATGTGTGCCTGATGGACATCGGCACCTTAGCTGCCAAGCGGCTGCGCAAGGCGGGGCTGCTGAAAGACCAAGAGGTGAGCGACGAGATAAACGCCTGCAGCATAGTGGTGCCAGTAAAGATGGACGGAAAGCGCGAGGAGTGGTTGGTGAACTTCAAGAACGAGACCCACAACCACCCCACCGAGATAGAGCCCTTCGGCGGCGCGGCCACCTGCCTCGGCGGCTGCATACGCGACCCTCTGAGCGGACGCACCTACGTCTATCAGGCCATGCGGGTGACGGGAGCCGCCGACCCCACCAAGCCCCTCGGCGAGACCCTGCCGGGCAAGCTGCCCCA
>DCJB01000013.1:5799-9616 GCA_002317325.1 Bacteroidales bacterium UBA1711 | reverse complement strand
GCCGAAGAGTCGTCACCCCATCATCTTCTGCCTGCCGTGCGTGTTCAGAGCGTTTGGCTCTCGTAGAAACTGTAATATTCCCGTTTGCCTTCGGGGGTGATGCCGATGATGAGGTGGTCGAGAAATTTGATGCCGAGGGTGTTGCAGGCGTTCGTTATCCGTTGGGTGAGGTCTTTGTCTGACTTGCTCGGGGTGAGGTCGCCCGATGGGTGGTTGTGGGCTACACCCATCGCCACGGCTCCGTGTTCTACTGCCGCCCGAAACATCAGCCGCAGATCTACCGTTGTCTGCGTTATGCCCCCAGAACCGATGCACTGCTTCCAGATGACTCTGTTCCTTGCCGACGTGAGCACCATCCAAAACTCTTCGTGCGGGAGGTCTATTATCTTGTGGGATATTGATTTGAATAGTTCCCGTACGTTTCTCACATATTCTGATTTGTCGGCCTCGTTCTCGTCCAGCATCCGGTTGCCCAGTTCAAGGGCCGCCATCACGGCGGTTGCCTTGGCCATGCCGAGACCGCCTATGCTCTGCAGGTCCGTCACCTCCATCCGTGCCAGGCCGCTCAGTCGGCCGTCTGTCCGCTGCAGCAGCTGCTGGGCCATGGCGAGTGCGCTCGTGCCTTTCACACCAGTGCGTAATAGTATGGCTAACAGTTCGCTGTTGGAGAGGCTCTTCTTGCCGTTCAGCACCATCTTTTCACGCGGGCGGTCCTCCTTGTCCCACTCCGAAATCGGCAGATGCTTGCCTGCTGCGGCAGCCCCTTTCTTCTCTTCCATTTTGTCCGTTTTTTTTGCAAAGTTACTCCTTTTTTCAGAAAAAACGTTGCTGTGTCAATAATTATTCTTATCTTTGCACGTTCAAAAAGTGTACTAATAAAGAAAACTTTAATACGTATAATATGCAGAATAAAGGACTTATCAAATTTCTGACATGGGCCTTCGTATTGGTTTGTTTATTCCAGCTGTCGTTCACATTTGCTACAAGCGCAGTTGAGAAAAAAGCCAAATCAACAGCCGAGGCCTATGTCCAATCTCCCTCAACTCAACAGTTGATTGCCGCCAAAGCAAACGGCGATGAACTTTACGCCCAGAGCCTGACCGACTCGCTCCTCATTGACCGCGAGGCTCAGTATCTTGATTCCATGGCCTCTGAGAAGATTTGGCTCACCTACACCTACCGCCAGTGCCAGGCCCGTGAGATTAACCTCGGCCTCGACCTCAAGGGCGGTATGAACGTCATGCTCGAAGTCTCCACCGTCGATGTGGTTCGCGCCCTGGCCAACCATACCGAGGATTCGACGTTCAACAAGGCCATCGACATGGCCCTTGCCGACCAAAAGCGCACCACCAACCGCGACTTTGTCTCGCTCTTCTACGACGCCATCAAGAAGGTTGACCCCGATGTGCAGTTAGCCACCTACTTCAACACCCAGCTTCGCGACCAAATAAAGCTCAACAGCTCCAACGACGATGTTATCAACGTGGTTCGCGAGGAGGCCGCCAGTGCCTACGACCGCACATACGAAATCCTGCGCCAGCGTATCGACAAGTTCGGCGTGGCGCAGCCCACCATCCAGCAGCTCCGCGCCTCCGAGCGCATCCTCGTTGAGCTGCCCGGCGTGAAGGACCCCCAGCGCGTCCGCAAGCTCCTCCAGGGCACTGCTCAGCTCGAGTTTTGGCTGACCTACGAGAATGCCGAGGCCTACCTGATGCTCGAAAAGGTTGACAAATATATTGCCTCCGTGGGCGGCGGCGAGGCCGAAGCCCCCGCAGCCGAGGCCCAGCAGGATACCGCTGTGGCGGACCAAGCCACTGCAGCCGAGGGCGACTCCCTCCTCAACGCCCTCAAGGGCGGCAGCAAGGAGGACTCCGATGCCAAGCTCGACGAACTCTCCAAGGAGCACCCCCTCTTCAACGAGAAAATGCTCATGCCCAACATCGACCAGAAGGGCGGCTTGATGAGGGGCCCCGTGGTCGGCTATGCCGCTGCCAAGAACCGCGACGCCGTCACCCGCATGATTAAGACCGCCTTCGAGAAGAGGGTCATCGACCCCCGTACTGTCAAGTTCCTCTGGGCCGCCAAGCCCGTCCAGGAGGGTTCCGACATCTACCAGCTCTACGCCATCCGCGTCAACACCCGCGACGGCTCCGCCCTCCTCGACGGCGGCGTCATCACCGATGCCCGTCAGGATTTCAGCAATGCCGGCGGCAACGAGATTTCCATGACTATGAATAGCGACGGCGCCCGCGAGTGGAAGCGCATCACCGGCGAGAATGTCGGCAACTGCGTGGCCATTGTCCTCGACGACCTTGTCTATTCTGCCCCCGTGGTCAACGGCGAGATTGCCGGCGGCCGCTCCTCCATCACCGGCGACTTCTCCCTCGAAGAGGCCAAGGACCTTGCCAACATCCTCAAGTCGGGCAAACTCCCCGCCCCCGCCGTCATCGTCCAAGAAGCCGTTGTCGGTCCCTCGCTCGGTCAGGAGTCCATCACCAAGGGTCTTATCTCCTTCATCTTGGCCTTCATCATCGTGCTCATCTACATGGTTTTCTTCTATAACCGCGGCGGCTGGGTGTCGGCCATCGCTCTTGTCACCAACATCTTCCTCCTCATGGGCGTGCTTGCCTCTGTGGGCGCCGTCCTCACCATGCCGGGCATCGCCGGTATCGTGCTGACTCTCGCCATGGCTGTTGACGGCAACGTCATCATCTACGAGCGTATCAAAGAGGAACTCCGCAACGGGTGCAGCCTCGTCAATGCGGTATCCGCCGGTTTCAGCAACGCCTACTCCGCCATCATCGACGGTCAGGTGACCACCTTCCTCCTCGGCTTGGTGCTCATCATGTTCGGCTCCGGTCCCGTCCAGGGCTTCGCAGTCACCCTCTGCATCGGTATCGCCACCTCGCTCTTCACCTCCATCTTCATCACACGCCTCTGTCTCGACTGGATGCTCAACCACAAGAAGAAGGTCAACTTCTCCTTCTCCTTCTCCGAAAACTTCATGCGTGACGCCCACTTCGACTTCATCGGCAAGCGCAAGACCTTCTATATTATCGCCTGTGCCGCCATCGCCATCTGCCTCATCGGCATTATCACCCGCGGCCTGAGCCGTGGTATCGATTTCACGGGCGGCCGCACATACGTGGTCCGCTTCGACCAGCCCGTCAACGCCGTCGATGTCCGCTCCGCGCTCGACCAGCAGTTTGGCGAGGCCCCCGAGGTCAAGACCTACGGTCCCACCACCCAGCTCAAAATCACCACCAAGTATAAAGTCAACGAAGAGGGCGAAGCCGTCAATGCCGACATCGTCAGCAAGCTCTACAACGGCACCAAGCCTTTCTTCTCCGACGAAATCTCCGAGGAGGAGTTCCGCAGCACCGAGACCAACCCCTTGGGCATCATCCAGTCTGAGCAGGTGGGTGCCACCATCGCAAATGACTTGGTCCGCAATGCCTTCCTCGCCGTCATCGGCGGCCTCTTGGTCATGTTCGTCTATATCGGTCTCCGTTTCCGCAGCTGGCGTTTCGGCGTTGGCAGCGTCACCGCGCTGGCCCACGACACCATCCTCGTCATCGGCTTCTTCGCTCTGCTCCACGGTCTGCTGCCCTTCAACCTCGATGTTGACCAGTCCTTCATCGCCGCAGTGCTTACCGTCATCGGTTACTCCATCAACGCCACCGTGGTCATCTTCGACCGTGTGCGCGAAAACCGCAAGCTCTATCCCAAGCGCTCGGCCATCAAGCACATGAACGATGCCATCAACTCCACCTTGGCCCGTACCATCAATACCAGCGGCACCACCTTCTTCACCCTG
>DCJB01000013.1:0-5721 GCA_002317325.1 Bacteroidales bacterium UBA1711 | reverse complement strand
GTTCTGTGCGGTGTCTTCTCTTCGGTCTTCATCGCCTGCCCCATCGTCTATGAGATTTCGAAGAAGAAGGAGGAAGCAAAACTTGTCAAGGCTTGAAGCCCCAATTGTAATACTCCTCATTCGAGACTAAGATGAATACAGTTCTCATCGTTGTCGCGCTTATCCTTTGGGGCGGTTTCAGAGCCTACCGCAAGGCACAGGCTTCTGCCGCCCCCGAGGAGGGCGACGCGCAGTCGCAACCTCGGCACGAGTCCCGCCCCGCCTTCGAGTCGCTCTTTGGCGAGGTGGTCGAAACTGCTCCAGCCAAAAGTGGACGAAGCAAGAAGCACTCGTCCCGCGAGGGGCGTGTCCGCCCCCCGGTACCGCAAGAGGTCTGCGAGCCGTTCTTGGACCATGAGGCGCCCTCTCCCGAGGGTTCCTCTTCGTCCGTTTCTGAACCGTCCGCTCCCCTCGCCGCCTTCGACCTCCGACAGGCTGTCATCTACGACGCAGTGCTGAACAACAGGTATCTCTCTTAGCCCTCCTCCTAACGTAATTCAAATTAATCCTTTATAGTAATAATACCTAAATGAGTATGTTTAGAAAAGTACTAATGACAATCGGTCTGCTGCTGATGGCAAATATTGTCCTCGCGCAGGGTACTATCAAAGGTACCATCATCGATAAGAAGACAAAAGAGCCTGTGCCTTTTGCCAATGTCGTTGCAAAGCAGGACGGAAAGCAAATCCGTGGTACGCAGACAGACTTTGACGGTAACTTCACACTCAAACCCCTCAATGTCGGAAAATATGATATTGAGGCCTCTTGTGTGGGCTACAACAAGTATGTGCGCGTCGAATTGGATGTGAAGGCTACCGGCTTCACCGTTTGCAACATCGACATGGTCGCCTCTTCTCAAACCTTGGACGAGGTGGTCATCAAGGTCGATAAAGAGCCTATCATCGAAATCGGCGCTGCCGAAACCAGCCAGCGCCTCTCCTCCGAGGATATTGCTCACATGCCCGGTACCTCTGTCGATGCCATTGTGGCCGCTGTCGGCGGTGTCGGATATAGCGACGGCGGTACCAGTTCCGTCCGTGGTGAGGACGGCATGGTCACTATGACCGGCGGCGTCCGCAAGAACACCGGCATCAATGTCCCCAAGGAGGCCATCGCCGAAATTCAGGTTATCCTCGGCGGTACCCCGGCGAGCATTGGTGAGGCTATAGGCGGCACCCAGATTGTCACCCTTAAACCCCCAACCTCCCAGTTCAAGGGCGCAGTCCGTCTCGATTCCTATCTTGACTACCGTCTCCAGAACTCGCTCATGGTCTATCTCACCGGCCCTATCATCAGACAGAAAATAAAAGATGAAAACGGCACCGTCACCGGCGACCGCACTTTCATGGGCTTCCGCTTCACAACACAGGGTACTTATCAGAACAACGGTTTCTATCGTCCCAAGGGCTACAACTATCAGGTCGTGAAGGACGAGATAGTTCGTCAATACGAGCAGTCCCCTATCAGCTACGACCCTGTCACGGGTTCCGTCAACTACGCTGCTGAGACCGGTCTCTACGCCGACGCTTTCACCACCATCAAGCGTCTCACCAAGAAAGACTTTGGCGGCGATGCTTCGAGAGTGCCCAACACCCGTTATTACAGTGTTTCTTCTCAGCTCGCTCTGACGTTCAGCTTCAGCGACTATTCCAACTTGTCTCTCACTGGTGAGTTCACTTTCCAGCACAGTCCTCAGACGGGTCTCTCCCCGCTGGCCATGAGCTATTGCGCCAACAATGTCAGCCGCTATATGGACTGGAGCATTCTCGCCGAGTTCACCCAGCGTTTCCCCGACGAAGAGACCTCCGCCAACAATACCGAAGGCCAGAGCAAGGAAGGCAAAGCTATCAAGAACATCATGTTCGGCTTCAACGTCATGTTTGACCGCGCCAGCTCCAAACGCTACAACGAGAGCTTCGGCAGCAGCCTCAATGATGTCTTCAAATATGGCTACAACGGCTATGTGGAGACCTCGCAGAACCCCACTTACGAACTGAACCCCTCTTTCAACTACTACGGAACTCAGCAGTCCGCCTACGTGCAGAACAACTGGTATTCGCTCATCGACTGGGACACCTACAAGCCCTACAGCGCCAACCAGATTTATGCTAACTATAACCTGCAGCTCCTCAACACTCCCGACATCGCCGGTATGCTCACCAATATCGACGACCTCCGTTATTTCAAAGGTCTCGCCAATGGTGACTCTCCCTCCAACATCTATGGTCTGCTCAGCAATGTGGGCTATCAGGACAAAACCTTCAACTTCGCACAGACCGACTATTTCTACGGCAGTGCCAAGTTCAGTGCCGACATCAAGGGCCACTCTCTCGAGTTGGGCTTCCAAGCCGATATTCGCAATTCTTCTTCCTACGCCCTCGGTGCCTCCTCTCTGTGGACCATCATGCGTCAGAACGCTAACCGCCATATCTCTCAGATGGATTTGAGCAACCCCCATTACAGATGGGAAGGCTCCACCCTTTATGTCGATTATGACCGTCTCTATGTCCCCGAGCAGCAGTCCTATTTTGACCAGGCCATGCGCGACAAACTCGGCTGGAGCGGTTCCTATTCCGGCGAGCGCACTTGGTTGGATGTTGACCGCTACACTCCCGAACAATACGCTGAAGCCGGCGGTCTGGATATGTTCTCCACCGACGAGCTCTTCAACAACGGCAACAGCATTGTCAGTTTCTCGGGTTACGACCACACGGGTAAGAAGTATGACAGCAAAAACTGGAGCCTCAAAGATTTCTACAGCCCCACCAACGCCAAGTACCGCTACTTGCCCTCCTTCAACCCCATCTATATGGGCGGCTACATCCAAGACCAGTTCTATTTCCAAGACCTTATCTTCAACGTCGGTGTCCGTGTCGATATGTACGACGCCAACCAGTGGGTGCTGAAGGACCCCTATCTGCTTTATGAGTCCTACACCGTTAAAGACCTGAAGAACGGTCAGGCTGCCTACAACGGCGAAATCTATACTGGTGCAGGTGACGACTGGACAGTCTATGTCGATGCTGCCGATGCTGAAACTCCCACCATCCTCGGCTACCGCAACGGCTCTGTCTGGTACGACGCCAACGGTGTTGAGCTCAGTTCTGCCACCAGCCTTGTCGGTAAGTCGGGCAAGCCCACTCCCTACCGTACTGCTGCCGGTCAGAAGGCCCTCCAGAACAACACTGTCGGCTCCGAGGCCTTCAAGGACTATAAGACCCAGGTCGTCGTCCAGCCCCGTATCGCCTTCTCCTTCCCTGTGGGTGACAACTCGCAGTTCAAGGCCAGTTATGACATGATTGCCCGCCGTCCTTCCAGCAACTGGTCGGCAAACTACTACAGCTACCTCTACATGACTCAGATTTCTTCTGTCTCGAACCCCAACCTGAAGCCCGAGCGCATCACCAACTATGAGTTGGGCTTCCAGCAGGCGCTCAACGAGAGTTCGGCCCTCAGCATTTCTGCCTACTACAAGGAGACCCGCGACCTCATCCAGCTTGTCCAGTATGCAGGTGCTGATCCCAACAGCAACTACTATTCTTTCGATAACCTCGACTTCAAGACCATCAAGGGTCTCACCGTCAGCTATGACCTCCGCAAGTCGAAGAACTTCCGTGTCAATGCCAACTACACCCTCCAGTATGCTGAGGGAACTGGTCTGAGCTCCACCACCATGACCGAGCTCATCAAGGAAGGCTATACCTCCCTCAAGATGCTCAACCCCATTGGCGACGACCGCCGTCATGAGTTCAAACTCAACTTCGACTTCCGCTATCTCGGCGGCGCCAAGTACAACGGTCCCACCAGCACCCGTGTTGTGAAGGATAAAGAGACCGGCGAATCCCGTACCAAGACCGTCAAGATTCTCGAGAACTTCGGTGTCAACGTCATGGCTGTCGCGCAGTCGGGCCGTCCCTACACTCGTGCCTATAGCAATATGCAGCCCACTATTGTTGGCAGCTACAATGGATCTCGTCTCCCTTGGAGCTTCTTCTTCGATGTTGTTGTTGACAAGGGCTTCAACATTCAGGTTGGCAAGCGCGCCACCGTTCTTACGGCCGCTCTCACTGTCACCAACCTTTTCAACATCCGCAACGTGAAGGGCGTTTTCAACGTCACCGGCAACGCCGAAGACAACGGCTATCTGACCGATGCAGAAACGCAGAGCACCATCAATGCTTATCTTGACCCCACCTCTTACAGAGACCTCTATGCGATTTCTCTCCGCAACAGCACCTGGAATTACTCCACGCCCCGTATGTTTAGGCTCACGCTGACTTATGCTTTCTAATCTTTCAAGAGTAAAACATTATTGAATATGAAGAATATATTTTGCAAATTAGTATTGGCGGCATTCCTCCTTTACGCTTTGCCTGGCACTGCCTTTGCCGAGGATTACAAGTATGCTCGCAGGACTGGTGCCAACAAGGCCGCACGTGAGGCCAAGGCTGCCGTGTGCAAAAGAGCACAAAGTACTGCTGAGCTGAATGTGAACAATGTCCGTGCATTGATTAACGGCTACGGCAATATGTGGTATGATGGCAGCGTGGCCCAGTACCACCTGCCTAAGAACAGCAATACCTGCCCCCTCTTCTGTGCCGCTCTTTGGATTGGCGGTACCGACGTCAACGACCAGCTCCGTCTCGCCGCTCTCCGTTTCGGTTCAGAGGGCGATGACTATTGGCCCGGTCCCCTCGAGCTGAAGACCGCTGCTGTTGACCTTCCTGTCTGCAACAAATACGACAAGCACTTTCTCATCACACAGAATGATGTGAGAGCGCTCAAGGCCATGTTTGATTATCCCGAAGATGGCAACGGTGTTCCCACCCCCAAGGAGAACTTCGACCCCTCCGCTGTGGCGCAGGTCATCAAGGACTGGCCCGCTCACGGTGAAGGCAGCCAGTCTCCCTACCTTGCTCCTTTCTATGATGCCGACGGCGATGGCGTCTATGACTGGCAGAAGGGTGACTATCCTTACTATGACTTCAATAACGAACTCTGTCCCCGCACGCTGAAAGCCCAGTACAAGAGAGACTACACCAAGTATGTCTCCAAGACCATGGAAACTCAGAAGGGCATCACCACTGGCGGTCTTTTGTCTGACCAGGTGCTGAAGGGCGACCAGACCATCTGGTGGGTCTTCAACGATATGGGCAATGTTCACACCGAGTCTCAGGGTCAGCCCATCGGTATGGAAATCCGAGCCCAGGCTTTCGCCTTCTCCACCAACGACGAAATCAACAACATGACTTTCTACACTTACGAGATTATCAACCGTTCCACATACGAACTCCGCGAGACCTACTTCAGCCAGTGGGTTGATGCCGACTTGGGCTATGCTCACGACGACTTCGTGGGTTGCGATGTGAAACGTGGTCTCGGCTACTGCTACAACGGTGATGAGAACGACGGTCCCGGATCGGGTTCCTACTCCGGCATCCCTCCCGCAGTTGGTATCGACTTCTTCCAGGGCCCCTATATGGACCCCGACGGCAAGGACAACCCGAAGATAGACATCGACAAGATGCGCGCCTACTTCCCCGACCAGCTGGCCAACTATTGGATTCCTGAGGAGCATTGTTACGACACTATCAGCCTCACCGACGACGCCGATATGTTCTACCCCACCGCCTGGTATTGCAAGCAGGGCGACCTCATCGGCAACTGCGCTATCAACGGTGT
>DCJB01000075.1:1676-3905 GCA_002317325.1 Bacteroidales bacterium UBA1711 | reverse complement strand
AAGGCTCGGATTACCCATCCGGGCCTTTTTGCTGTCGGTGCGAAAATGGACTATTACAGAACACACTCTCATAGCATGAGTCTAAAGAGAAGAGATTATTATGATAGAGACTGTTGAGACCGAGGAGGGCATGAGCATACTGAAAAAAGGTGAAGCCTCCCAAAAAACACCGTCACAAAAAATGACGGTGAGGAAGGAATGTTGAAAAGACGGCTTATTTTCTGAATTTTACGATGCAGTCGATACAGATGGGTGCAGATGTGAGTCTGTCGATAAAGATATTGGCAGGATGCATATCCTCGAGAAGAAGGCGATCAGAGAAATAATTGACACCACTCCCGTCACCATTGTCAAGAAAACCTTTGGCTTGAAGGAGGGCATCAGTTTCACTTTTGGAGGCCAAGCGCTCGCATTCAATATATGGCTGGGTCAAAATAATGCGGAAAATGCCGTCGGCATCGCGAGTGTAGCCGATGACCCTCATCAGTGTTTCGGGGAACAGCGTGTTATGCAGCACAATTGCCTCAAGTGCTCGACCAAGGGTAGCATAGATTGATGCCCGTTCCTTGACCACCGAGGTGTCGCCAGTATGATAAAAGACTTTGGCTTCGGCACCTTGAGCAATCATCGGGCCAAAACTGCTTTCGAGCCATTCGTCGGCATGGGGAATCCAAATGCCTCTGGACTCTGCCCACTGATAGACTGCGGCTTCTTGGGCCTGATCTATTTGCCAGTTTGGGACTGATTCTTGGCCTGCTGTAGCATGGCTACCTGCTGCAAGGCTTTCTCGCGTGTGGTTGCACACGATGAGCGCCCCAATGAGACTCGAACCAGCCGTGCAGATTCCTGCATGCTCTTGCTGATTAAATCCAGAAAGGTCTCTTGTGCCATTGAGTATCAAGTTTATTTGTCGATCAATAATCTGAAAATCCATTATTATTGACAGGTCTTTGACAGTGCAAAGGTACGAAGTTTTTTCGATATGGCACACTTTTTGTGATGAAAAGTGAATTGTGAAGGGTGGAGAGTGAATTGTGAAGAGTGAATTGTGAAGTGGGGTGATCTTGGTCTTCTTGGGGATTGTTAATGACGCTTTGGAAGAAAGGCTTGCCCCGATGCGTGCAGTGTGCTTGCAGGCAACGGGGCATGGATGGGTAATGAGAAAGCGGGGCCGAGGGCTACTAAAGGGCGGCAATCTGCGCCTTCAGTCCGGATGGGCTACGAAAGGGCGGCTATTTGCGCTTTGAGGGCGGCTATCTTGCTTTCGGCATCGGCTTTCTTCTGACGCTCTACGGCCACCACTTTTTCGGGGGCGCCGTTGACGAACTTTTCGTTGGAGAGCTTCTTCTCCACGGAGGCGAGGAAGCCTTCGGCATATTTGAGTTCTTCGGCGAGTTTCTTCAGTTCGGCCTCTTTGTCGATGTTCTGGCTGACGGGGACGAAGCACTCGGTGGTGCCGACGAGGAAGCTGAGCGCGCCATCGACCTTTTCCTCCACCGTGGCGATGCGGGAGACGTTGGCCAGTTTGCAGATGATGCCGAAGAAGGCAGAGGGGGCGTGGCCTTTGATGGAGAGCGAGAGGGGTTCTTTGGGCGAGAGGCCCTTGCTGTTGCGGAGGTTGCGGAGACCGGCCACGATGTCGCGTGTCAGGTCGAAGTCGTCAATCACCCGGGGGTCGAAGAAGACGCTGCGGGGGAGGTGCTGGGTCATGATGCTCACCCCTTCGGGACGCTCGGAGAGGGCGTGCCAAATCTCTTCGGTGACGAAGGGCATGAAGGGGTGGAGGATGCGCATGAGGCGGTCGAAGATGTCGATGGTGGCGGCGAGTGTTTCGCGGTCGATGGGGCTGCCGTAGGCGGGTTTGACCATTTCGAGATACCACGAGCAGAAGTCGTCCCACACGAGTTTGTAGCTCTTCATGAGGGCCTCGGAGAGGCGGAAGTCGTCGAAGTCGCGTTCTATCTCTTCCAGCACTTGTGCCATGCGCATTTCCATCCACTGGACGGCGGCGGCGTTGTCGGCGGGCTGGCGGAGTTGGTCGGAGGGTTTCCACCCCTTGACGAGGCGGAGGGCGTTCCATACCTTGTTAGCGAAGTTGCGGCCCTGTTCGCAGATAGAGACATCGAAGGGGATGTCGTTGCCCGCGGGGGCGGTGAGGAGCATGCCCATGCGGACGCCGTCGGCGCCGTACTGGTTGATGAGTTCGATGGGGTCGGGGCTGTTGCCGAG
>DCJB01000075.1:0-1531 GCA_002317325.1 Bacteroidales bacterium UBA1711 | reverse complement strand
GGGGCGGTGACGAGTGTTTCGGAGGGGTAGTAGTAATTGACCTCTGGGTTGTCGGGGCGGCGGATGCCGTCGAAGAGGCTGATGGGCCAGAGCCAGGAACTGAACCAGGTGTCCAGCACGTCCTCGTCCTGCCGGAGGTCGGCAGCGGTGGCCTCGGGCCAGCGGAGGCGTGCCTTCTCTAATGCCGCCTCGGGGGTGGCGGCAACCACCACATCGGTTGCCGCACCGGGCTTCTGGAAGTAGTAGGCGGGGATACGCTGTCCCCACCACAGCTGGCGGCTGATGCACCAGTCTTTGATATTTTCGAGCCAGTGGCGGTAGGTGTTTTTGAATTTGGCGGGGTGGAACTGGATGGTGTCGTCCTCCACCACCTGGAGGGCTTTTTGGGCGATGTCGGTCATCTTCATGAACCACTGGGCCGAGAGCTTGGGTTCGATGACGGCGTCGGTGCGCTCGGAGTGGCCCACCTTGTTGGTGTAGTCCTCAATTTTTTCGATGAGGCCGGCGGCTTCGAGGTCCTTGACAATCTGTTTGCGGCAGACGAAGCGGTCGAGACCGGCGTAGGCGCCGCCTTTGTCGTTGAGGGTGCCGTTGTCGTTGAAGATGTCGATGGTTTCGAGGCCGTATTTCATGCCGATGTTGTAGTCGTTGATGTCGTGGGCGGGTGTGATTTTGAGGGCGCCCGTGCCGAACTCGCGGTCCACATACTCGTCCATGATAATCTGCACGCTGCGACCCACACCGGGAACGATGACGCGATGTCCCTTGAGGGCGGCATAGCGGGGGTCGTCGGGGTGGACGCACACGGCGGTGTCGCCGAGGATGGTCTCGGGGCGGGTGGTGGCCACCACGATGTACTGCCCCTTGTCGTCGGACCTGATACCCGACTCTTCGCCGGCGGGGAGTGCGGGGCCGTCGATGTAGTAGCGGAGGTAGAAGAGTTTGCCGTGGCTTTCCTTATAGACCACCTCTTCGTCGGAGACGGCGGTGAGGGCTTTGGGGTCCCAGTTGACCATGCGGACGCCGCGGTAGATGAGGCCTTTGTCGTAGAGGTCGACGAAGACGCGGATGACACTTTCGTAGCGGACGGGGTCCATGGTGAAGGCGGTGCGGTCCCAGTCGCAGGAGGCGCCGAGTTTACGGAGTTGCTTGAGTATGATGCCGCCGTGTTCCTCCTTCCACTGCCAGGCGTGTTTCATGAACTCGTCGCGGGTGAGGTCGCGCTTGTCGATGCCCCGTTCCTTGAGCATATTGACCACCTTGGCTTCGGTGGCGATGGAGGCGTGGTCGGTGCCGGGCACCCAGCAGGCGTTGAACCCCATCATGCGGGCGCGGCGCACGAGGACGTCCTGTATGGTGTTGTTGAGCATGTGGCCCATGTGGAGTACGCCGGTGACGTTGGGCGGCGGTATGACTACGGTGTATGACTTGCGGTGGTCGGGTTCGGAATGGAAGAGTTTCTTTTCGAGCCAGAAGGAGTACCACTTCTCTTCGACGGCGCGAGGTTCATATTTTGATGCAAGAAACATGA
>DCJB01000028.1 GCA_002317325.1 Bacteroidales bacterium UBA1711 | reverse complement strand
CGGCTGTCGATACCGCCATCGACCAGATTCGGCAAAAGCGTTACCCCGAGAAGGTAGTGGAATATGCCGGCAACCTGCTCCTCGTCGGCATCAGCTATGACCGCAAGGAGAAGGCGCACGAGTGCAGGATTGAGAAACTTTGACGTTCAGGTGTAGAGGACAAATGATGCCTTCTGGCTCTTCCCCCACCACGGCGTGGAAATGTTTCTTGTACCCGTATGCTTTCAGAAAGCCCGTGGAGTGTTGTATCGGCACGCCCTATTGATTCGAGCATCCTTTTTGTCCGTTGTGTCGTTTTTGTTTGGGTGCTGCGGAGAGGGTTGGTTGTCGGTCACAGGCAGTAGTGCATGGGGTGGAGGACGCCGATGTCAATGGTGCGCAGCAGTTGCAGGGGGCCTCGCAGCATCTCCTGCCCTATCCGCGGGTCCACGGGAAAGAGGGCGTGGTCAAGGTGGGGAAAGTCTTGGCGAATGTCGCGCAGGATGGAGAGGAAGAGTTTCTCCATCTGGTCGGGGGGGATTCGGATGGGGCTGTCCGGGTCGGCTGGGTCGGCTTGGGGGAAGTACCAGTTGTTGCAGTCGCCCGCGTGGAAGAGGGTGGTGCCGTCGGCAAAACGGGTGACAGTGCTCACCCCCACGTCGGTGGAACGGTAGGCGCGGAGCGTGAAGTACGGTGTCTCCACCCTCTCGCCATACCGCAGTACGGCAAGCGGCAGCGTCTTGTCGATATGCCGCCGCCGGACGGTGTCGTAGGAGGGAATCAGGTGGAACCGCTCGTTTTGCCGGCACCAGTCGGGGAGGCTTGGGCAGTAGTGGTCGTCGTGAAAATGCGACACCACGAAGAAAACTTCTGCTTCCCGCTCCTGCGCCCTGTCCAACAGCGGCGGCAGGAGTCCTTCGGGATCCTGCCAGTAGTCATAGACCACAAGACACCCCTCTGCTTCGGCGCCAAAGCAGCTGTGGTGGATATAGTGAAGCTCCACGGCAGAAGTCAGGGCTTGGGGGTGAAGTCTATCATCACCGACTGCTCGTCGAAATGGATGTCCTGCAGGTCGATTCGATCAAATAGCGGACCGAGGTTCTCGCTCTTGCCCAAGGCAATGAGCAGCCGGGAGCCGTCGAGTATTTCGAGAATTTCGGAGCCGGGCTGGTTTTGGCTTTGGAACTGTTTGAGGGCGGTGCGCACCATGAACTCGATGCCGGCGCCGCCGCTGTAGGAGAGGATGAGGTCGGTGCCGAGGATGCGGTCCACGTTGATGTCCAACCCGACCGAACTCATGAGCGGTACTTTGTAGGAGAGGTGCAGCGTGTGCGGGCCGCCGTAGGAAATGGGCAGCTCTCTGTTGGTTTTGGACTCGACGAAGCTTTCAATTTCGGTGTAGGAGAGTTTTAACTGCATGGTGTGTGTCTATTAGTGTCGGCTCTGCGGCGGCTGCCGCCGGGCCGCTATTCGTTGTGGTAGGGTTCGTGGCGGAGGATGGTGAAGGCCCTGTAGAGCTGTTCCGCAAAGAAGAGGCGCACCATCTGGTGGTTGAATGTCATCTGCGAGAGCGAGAGCCTGTCGTGGGCTGCCGCATAGACGCTTGGGGCAAACCCGAAGGCCCCGCCCACGACGAAGACTAAGTTGCGGGTGCCGGCGTTCATCTGCTTCTGCACCAGTTGCGCGAAGCCCACCGAGGAGTACTCCCGTCCGTGTTCGTCAAGAAGGATGACGCGGTCGGCCCCCTCTATGCGTTTGAGGATGAGTGCGGCTTCCCGCTCTTTGATTTCGTCGGCCGAGGCGCCTTTCTGGTCTTTGAGGGCGGCAATGACCTCTATCTCGAAGTTGACGTAGTGCTTGAGGCGTTTGAGGTAGAGGTCTATGCCCTCTTGGACAAAGGGAATGTCGGTCTTCGATACAACTAAGAGGCGGATATTCATGTGCGGGGCAGACCTTGGGGAATGGGGGGGTGGGGGAGGGCGACGCTTTCAGTCTTGGGACTTCCTCCTCGTGGCCGAATTGTTCTTTCTCATGGCTATCGCTTTGCGGAGACCTAAATAGGCCCGGACGGCGGGTGGGAGGTGCATGACCTGGCAGAACCGTGCGGGGACGGCCCCGTAGAGGCTGTAAGAGAAGGCTATGCCCGGGTCCATGCTGCCCTCGAAGTCGAAACTGCGCGTGCGGCCGGCGAGGCGTTGAATGATCAGCCAGAAGAGCAGGGGCGAGGCTCCGTTGTGGTGTCCCTCGGGGTTGAGGGCCGAGAGGAGCGAGTAGGCGCTCTCCGAGTCGAGCACCACAAACCGGGCGGCCTGCAGCACCCCCTGCGCGTCCCGCAGCCCCATGAGGATGCCCTGCTCGCGGGCGAGGGCGGCAGACATGACCCGCACCATGAAGTCGTGGGGGACAAGGTCGCGCTGCCCGCGCGAGTGCCAGTAGGCGGCGTGGAAGTCGGCAAATAGTTCGGGCGTGAGGCCTTCGTCGGGGGTGAGCAGCTTCTCCGCACGGAGTATCTGCCGTTGCCGCCGGCTCTTGTCGAAGCCGTCAAAGACGCGCTGTGCGTCCGATATGTCGTTGAGGCGGTAGGTGCGGCGTTCCTTGATTTCGTAGGTGTCCCAGTGGTGTGAAGGCTGTATGCCGGGGGCGAAGTTTTGGCAGAAGAGTTTGAGCTTCATGTCTTTCATCCCGCTGACTAACTGGCGGTCGGCCTCGCTGTGGAGGCAGTCGGGACGATACCACGGCCCGTTGAACTGCGTGAGCTGGGGCTGGAGGACATACTTGAATCCCCACCGGCTCCCGATGAGGTAGGGCAGGGCGGCCATGGGTTCTCCCGCTTCGTCGTAGGCCATCAGCACGTCCCACTGTTTGCCCCGGCACACCGTCTCCATCCACCAATATTGCAGAAACAGAGGGATTCCGCTTCCCTCTGTTTCGCACAGCGCCTTGTACGTGCTTTTGTTGCCGAGCATCTACTGGAGTTTGACGGTGACCCGGTTGTTGTCCAATCGGCCGCTATATGTGCTGTTGTCGGCCACGGGGTCTTCTTCGCCCTTGGCTATTATCTCTATGCGGTGCTCTTCAATGCCGCGCAGCACGAGGGCTTTCTTGATTTCGACACAGCGCTGGTGCGCGAGCCCCCTGTTGTACGACTCGGTGCCGGTGTTGTCGCTGTAGCCGGTGAGCAGCACTTCGAGGCCGTCGCGCTCTTTCAGCGTCTTGGCCAGGTTCTCTACCTCGGGCAGGTAGGACTCCTGTATGGTGGCGTCGTTGGGGAAGAACTTGATGTTGGCAAAGGCGGGCGCGTCTTTGGCGGGGCTGGGGAAGAGGTCCGCCTTCTTGGAGCTGAAGCCGAGGATGAGGCCCACATGGATGAGCTCGTCGTCGGGCTGCGGTTCGTTGTAGTAGGCCTCGTCCTTCCAGTAGCGCCAGTCAATCTCGGCCACTTGGTAGGCTATCTTGTTCCTGAGTTCCAGTTCGAGGAACACGTCGCGGAGGAAGTCGAGCGAGATTACGGCCTCCATCTGCGCGTCGTGGATGAGTTCCCGCCGGCGGTCGGGGTCGGTCACGTTGGGGTTGACGGCAAAGACGGCGCATATCTGCATCGGTATGCGGCCGGCCGAAGTCAGGTGGTCCATTACCGGGTCGAAGGTGCCCCAGTTGCGATCTTTGTCTTTCAGCCACTTGAGGGCGCGGAAGTCGTTGTAGTTGTAGTCAACGTAGTAGAGCCGCTTGGCGTCGAAGGCGGCAAATTTGAACACCGTGTCGTAGGCCGTCTCCCGCACTTTGTGCTTGCCGTTGGGGTCGATGATGGGGTCCACCTTCTTGCCTTTCTTGCCCGAGAGCTCGGGTCGGGTGACTTGTTCGTAGAGTCCGCCTTCCGTGGGCACCCAGCTGGTGTCCGACTTGCTGCGGAGCCAGAGGCGCTTGTTGGTGCCTTCTTTGATGATGTCGGTGGTCTGTTTCTTCTTGCGGTACTGGGCCTGCACGTTGCCCGCCGGAACGAGCAGCAGCAGCGCGAGGAACGATATGATGACGTTTCTTTTCATCGGGGTGTGGTATTATTTTTTCTTGTGGTAACGCAGTTGTTGTGCTTTTATTGTTGGGGGTCGAAAAGTTGTCCTTTCTCGCACACCAGCATCCTCGACTGGAATTTGTCTATCATCATGAAGTCGTGGGTGGATATGAGCATGGTGGTGCCTCTCTTGCGGTTAATATCCACCAGCAGCTGCATAATGTCCGACGAGGTGGCGGGGTCGAGGTTGCCCGTGGGTTCGTCGGCGAGGATGAGCTTGGGGTTGTTGATGAGCGCCCGGGCTATGCCCACCCGCTGCTGCTCCCCCTCGGAGAGGTGGTAGATGGACGACTCGGCTTTGTCGGCTATACCCACGGCCTGCAGTGTTTCGACAATTTGGGCGTCTATCTCGGAACGCTTCCAGCCCGTGGCCCGCAGCACGAAGGCCATGTTGTCATAGACGTTGCGGTCGCGCAGCAGGCGGAAGTTTTGGAATACGATGCCTATCTGACGGCGCAGCATAGGCCTTTTTCGGCGTTTGAGGCGCATGAGGTCCACCCCGCAGACTGCCGCCTCGCCCGAGTCTATCGGGTGGTCGGCATACAGGGTGCGGAGCAGCGTCGTCTTCCCCGCGCCGCTCTTGCCGATGAGATATACAAACTCGCCGGGGCTCACGGCAAGGTTGACGTGAGACAGCAAAATGCCGTCGCCTTGACTGATAGCCACATCGTTGAGTGAAATGATGGGTGTGTCCATTCCTGCTATTTTTCAGATTGCAAAGTTACACATTTTTTTTCTGAAAAAGAGGTAGTTTGTCTAAGTTTTTTCACAAAGGGGTGTTGACGGCCGCCCTACCGGCGCCAAAACGAGCGAGTGAAGAGGATGAGGATGGTGAGGCATTCGAGCCGGCCGAGGAGCATGAGCAGGGTGCATACCCCCTTGGCGGCGGGGGTGAAAGAGGCGTAGCAGCCGAAGCCGCCGCTCAGTCCCAGCCCGGGGCCGTAGCCGGTGAGGCAGGCTATGGTGGCCCCGATGGCCTCGGTGGCGTCGATGCCGCACAGCACCAGTGCCAGCGTGCCGAAGAAGATGACCATCACAAATGTCATGAAGATGACCATCACGTTAGTGATTATCTGTGCCGACACGGGGGTGCCGTTCAGCCGCACCGGGTTCACGGCATGGGGGTGGAGCTGGTCGCGGAGAATCTTGCGCACGTTGCGTCCGAGAATGAGCATCCGCATTACTTTGAGTCCCCCCGTGGTGGAGCCGGCCATTCCGCCCACGATGGAGAGCATGACGAACAGGAAGGTGATGGGCACCCACCACGTCGAGGTGTCGGCCGCCAAGGAGCCGGTGGTGGTGAGCACGCTGATGGTCTGCACCACGCCGCAGCGGACGGCATCGCCCCAGCTGTAGCCCATCGCAAATCGCAGCCCCAGCATCACCAAAAGGGCGGCAGCGAGGTAGAGTGCGAGGTAGGCCGACACTTGGTCGAGTTTGTTCTTCATTCGGTCCCACCGGAAGACGAGCAGGTTGTAGAGCATGGTGAAGTTGATGCCGCTCAGAAGCATGGCGAAGGCGGTGATGTACTGCTGGAAGTGGGTGAGCCTCTCGAGGCTGTTGTTGTAGATGGAGAACCCGCCCGACGAAATGTTGGTGAAGGTGAGGTTCACCGCGTCCCACACGTGCAGCCCGCTCTTCCAGTAGGCGGTGACGAAAGCCGCCGTCAGGAAGATATATACCCCCAGCGTCTGCCGCAGGGTGGCGCCCATGGTGGAGGTCTGCTTGCCTGTGTTGTCGGCGCCCGAGGCCTCGGCGGTGTAGAGGCTGTGCTTGTTGATGCCCAGCGAGGGCACGATGGCCAGCACGAGGAGGACGATGCCGTAGCCCCCGAACCACTGGGTCATGCTGCGCCACAGCAGGATGGAGGAGGGGAGCCACTCCACGGCCGAGAAGATGGTGGCGCCCGTGGAGGTGATGCCCGACATAGACTCAAAGAACGCGTCGGCAAAACTGCGTGCGGTGCCTGTGGTCAGGAACGGCAGGGTGCCGAAGAGCGACAGCGCCGCCCATATAAGCACCACCAACAGGTAGGCCATGCGTTTGTTGGCGAGCGTCACCGCCCGGTGGAAGCGGACGAAGAGCAGCATTCCCACCACCACGGTGAAAAGGCCCGACACGGCTATGGCGCTCCCCGTGCCGTCGCCGAAGTGCAGTGCGGGAATGAGGCACAGGAGCATGAGGCTTCCTTCCACCATCAGCACTATGCCGATGAACCGCAGTATGTATCTGAGAGTTTCCGTAGGGCAGCGGGTTTATGTGGTCTGCCGCCAGTAGGCGGGCGAGAAGATGGATATGAGGGCGAAGAGCTCTATGCGTCCGGCCAGCATGAGGAGGGTGAGCAGCCACTTGGCCACCTCTGGGAGGAGGGCGTAGTCGAGTGCCCCGCCGAGGTTGTTGAGCAGCGGCGAGGGCCCGAGGTTGCTGATGTTGGCCGAGGCCATGCACACGGCGTCGGGTATCGTGCAGCCGCAGAGCGTGAGTGCGAAGGCCCCTATGGCTATGCCGGCAATATACAGGAAGACGAAGGCGAACACTTTGTTCACATACACTTCGGGGACTATGCGGTTATCCACCTTCACCCGCACCACCGCCTGGGGGTGGACCATGCGGGTGAAGTAGTTGCGCGTGTAGCGCAGCAGGATGATGATTCGGCGGAGCTTGATGCCTCCGCCCGTCGAACCCGCCGAGGCTCCGATGATGATGAGCACAAAAGTGATTGCGCTCACGGGCAGCGGCCAGTGGGGCAGCTGCGGCAGGTAGAAGCCGCAGGTGGACATGGTGGAGGCTATGTGGAAGAGGCTGTAGAGCACCGAGTCGGCGAGCCGGTTGCCCGACTTGAGGAAGGCGGCGCAGCAGACGGCGGCCGCCGCCGCAAAGAGTCCCAAATACCACACCAGCTCTTCGCACGGCCCTATCTTCCGCCAGCGAAGGGTGAAGAGCCGAAACAGCACCGATAGGTTTATCCCGCTCAGGAGCATGAACGCCGTCACCACCATCAGGCTGCCGTTGGACAGCTGGCTCAGTCCCGAGGAGTGGGTGACGAACCCGCCCGTGGAGACGGTGCTGAAGGCTGTGCAGAGGGCATCTGCCGGCCGCATACCGGTGAGGATGAGCAGGGTCAGCAGCACGGCCGTCAGCCAAATGTAGGTTCCCCACATCCGCTGCACGCTCCTCGCGAGGCGGGGGTGGAGCTTGCGTTGCTGGGTGCCGGAGAACTCCGACTCGTAGAGTATGCCCGCCCCTATGCCCAACTTGCGGAGGATGGCCACCACAAAGAGTATCAGCCCCAGCCCGCCAATCCACTGGGTGAACGCCCTATAGACCAGCAGCCCCTCGGGCAGTTCCTCGGGCAGCTCCATCACCGACGATCCCGTGGTGGTGAATCCGCTGAACGACTCGAATGCCGCATCTGTGAACGACGAAGCCGCACCCGTGAGCAGGTAGGGGAGTGTCCCGCACAGCGGTATCGCTATCCACACCGCCATAGTTATCCAGGCCGCCTCGCTCTCGTGGAACTCAAAGGCCGCCCCACGTCCTCCGAAGTTGCGCAGCAGCAGCCCTATCATCAGGGTGAAGAGTGCCGAGAAAGTGAGGGCGAACTGCGCTCCGTCGTGGCAGAGCAGCGACACCGACAAGGGCAGCGCCATGGCGCCGGCAAGGTAGATGAGCATCATGCCCACTATGTGGGCGACGAGCCTGTAGTTGAACCTTCCCATCGTTTGCCGACACCCTCCTATTCAAACAGTTTGGCCACCTGATCCATCACTTTGGGCAGGGCGAAGATGATGACGCGGTCTTTGGCCTTTATTTGTGTGTCGCGGGTGGGCAGGATGGTCTCACGCCCTCTGATGATGCCGCCGATGGCGGCACCCTGCGGCAGGTTGAGGTCGCGTATGGTGTGGCGTGTGGCGGTGGCCCACTTGCCCACGTTGAACTCTATCAGCTCCGCGTTGGTGCCGCTGAGCCACTTGCTGCTCACCGCCTCGCCCTTGACGATGAAGCGCGAGATATAGCTGGCCGTGATGAGCTTCTTGTTGATGATGGTGTCAATGCCGATGTCCTGCGACAGGCTGATGAACCCCGTGTTCTCAACCAAGGCGATGGTGCGGCGCACTCCGAGGCGCTTGGCGTGGAGGCAGGTGAGGACGTTGGTCTCCGACGAGTCGGTGACGGCTATGAAGGCGTCGGTGCGGAGCAGGCCTTCGTTCTTGAGCAGCTCTATGTCGGTCGCATCGCCGTTGATGATGAGGGTCTCTTTGAGCAGCGAGGCGGCTTCCTCGCAGCGGGGTCGCGACTCTTCGATGAGGGTGATGCGCAAGGTCTCTTCGAGCGTTTGGGCGGCGAACCGCCCTATGCGGCCCGCACCCACTATCATGGCCCGCTTCACCTCGGCTTCCGACTTGCCCGCCACTCGGCATATCTTGTCCGCCTGATTGGGGCGGCTGATGAGATAGACCAGGTCGCCCTGCATCAGCACGGTGTCGGCGTGGGGTATGATGGTCATGCCGTTGCGCAGCACCGCCACTATGCGCACCGAAAGGGTGCTGTACATCTGGAGCAGTTCCGCCACGCTGTGTCCCAGCACGGGAGAGTCGCTCTCTAACCGCACAAGGTACATGGTCAGCAGTCCCCCCGAAAAGTCGAAAAACTCTGTGGCCACCGAGTTCTTCAGCAGGTTGGTGATTTCTTTGGTGGCTATTCGTTCCGGACACACCATCTCGTCCACCCCCAGTTCAAGGAACATATCGCGGTTGCGTGGCAGCAGCAGTTCGGCATTGCTTATGCGGGCCACCGTCTTCTTGGCCTTGAGCTTCTTGGCCATCACGCAGCTCATGAGGTTGATGCTCTCGTCGTGCAGCACGGCGAGAAACAGGTCGCAGCTGCCCACCCCGGCCTCTTCCAGCACCTGCGGCGAGGTCGAGGATCCGGCGATGGTCAGCAGGTCGGTTTCCGACTCCAGCCGCTTGAGCAGTTCCGAGTTCGGATCCACTACCGTGATGTTGTGGTTGAGTTCGGTCAGCGACTTGGCAAGATAAAAACCAACCTCTCCGTCTCCTGCAATGATTATGTTCATTTTTTTTCGTACTTTTGCAGCTGCAAAAGTACTACTTTTTTCCAATTGCAGTCAAAAGATTTTTTACACTCTCAGCGCGCTATGCCGTCGCTATCCATCAAATGGGGGCGGTATCAAATCATTAAGCCACCCCCTGCGGCGTCCCAATTCGTTTGCCAATCCACAATCCACTTTTCACATTTCATCAACCCTTCCGACCAATGAACGCTATCGAAACCCTCCTCTGCGGCCATGCCAGCGTGCGCCGCTTCACCGACAAGCCCGTCTCCGACGAGGTGCTGCACCGCATCACCGAGTGCGGCAGCCGTGCCTCCAACACCGGCAATATGCAGGTCTATAGCCTTGTGGCCACCTGCGAGCCCGAGCGGCGTCAGGCGCTCTCCGTGCTCCATTACGGGCAGTGCGCCTCGGCCCCCGTGCTGCTCACCGTCTGCGCCGATGTCAACCGCTACCACCACTGGTGCCGCCAGCGGGGCTGCGGCCAGCCCTACGACAACTTCTTGTGGTTCCTCAGCGGGGTGATTGACGCTTCGCTCTTCGCCCAGAACCTCTGCGTGGCCGCCGAGAGCGAGGGCCTCGGCTTCTGCCACCTCGGCACGGTGCTGTATAACGCCGCCGCCATTGCCGACCTCCTCAGGCTGCCCCAGGGCGTCGCCCCAGTCATCACCCTCGCACTCGGCTACCCCGCCGAAGAACCGCGCCTCAGCGAGCGTCTCCCCGTGGAGGGCATTCTCCACCGCGAGACTTACTGCGACTACTCCGACGAGGAGATTGACCGCATACACCAAGTCCGCGAGGAGTTCCCCTTCAATCAAGAGATGGTGCGGCAGAACGGCACCCGCAACCTCGCCGAAATCTTCACCAACATCCGCTACCCCAAACAGGCCAACACCGACATCTCCCGCGCCCTCTTGGCCTACCTCGCCGCCGCCGGCTTCATGAACCAGTGAGCCCCCCC
>DCJB01000002.1:1343-7782 GCA_002317325.1 Bacteroidales bacterium UBA1711 | reverse complement strand
GCGGTGCTGGCCTTGGCCTGCAACACCCGTCACCTGCTGGTCAACCGGGAATATGTGGAATACACCATGCGCGGCGGGACCGAAATCACCGCCACCCCGCAAGACCTCTACGGCAAAGACTACCCCAAGAACAACAACACCAACGCCGAGGGGCTAGACATCAACTACGCCTTCTCGTGGAGCTACGGGATTGGCGAGACCTACACTCTCCTCGTTCCCGGCGCGCGGGGCGGCGGAAGCATTGAGCCTGTAGGCAAGGAGAGCGCCTCCTACGCCAACTTCCACGAGGAGAAAATGCCCCTCTACTGGGGCGACCAGCCCTTCACCAGCGGCCCCGTCTATTTCGGCGCCATCGTGCTGTTCCTTTTCTTCTTCGGCCTATTAGTGGTCAAGGGACCCGAGAGGTGGTGGATACTGGCCGCCGTCGTTGTGGCGGTGCTGCTCAGTTGGGGCCGCAACTTGATGGGGCTCAACGGATGGATATTCGAACACCTGCCGCTCTACAACAAGTTCCGCACGCCCTCCATGAGCTTGGTGCTGGCCAACGTGCTTACGGTGCTGATGGCGGTATTGGGTCTGCGCGAGGCCTTCCGGCCCCAGGCAGACACCAAGCGGATGATTCGCTCGTTCTACATAGCCGCCGGCGCCACCTTGGGAGTCCTCCTAACGGGCATAGTCCTTTCGGGCGGCCTCGCCTACACGGGCAGCGCCGACGAGCAGATGGCCGCCCAGTACGGGCAGAGCTGGCCCATGATTCAAGAGGTGCTTGTCAAAGACCGCCAAGACCTGTTCAAGAGCGACTCGTGGCGCAGCTTCATCCTCGTGCTGCTTGCCGCTGCCGCCCTGTGGCTCTACCTCAAGAAACTCGCGGGCAAGAACAGCAAACTCGCCCTCCCCGTCATCGGCGCACTGGCACTGCTGGTGGTCATCGACTTGCAAGGGGTGAACGGGCGGTATCTGAACAGCGACAACTACGTCCGCAACGCCAAAATGCTGGAGACCAAGCCCGACCAATATGACTACGACATCGACGCCATAGCCGCCGAGGCGGGCGACATGGACTACAGGGTGCTGAACCTCGCCGTGAACACCTTCAACGACTCCAAACCCAGCGCCTTCCACAACCAGGTGGGCGGCTACAGCGCCGCCAAGCTCCGCCGCTACCAAGACCTCATCGACTTCTACCTCAGCTACCGCATCAACCCCCAGGTGCTCAATATGCTCAACACACGCTACATCGTGCTGAACAACGGACAAGTGCAGCGCAATCCCGATGCCTTGGGCAACTGCTGGTTCGTGTCTAACGTGAAGAAAGTGGAAGACGCCAACGCCGAGATAATGGCGCTCAACGACTTCGACCCCGCCACCACCGCCATTGTCGATGGCTCGCTCTTCAAGGTGCAGAAGGAGTCTTTTGCCGCCGACAGCACCGCCACCATCCTGTTTCAGCATAAGCAGCCCGCCGACCTCAACTGCCTCACCTATAAGACGCACAGCTCCACCGAACAATTTGCCGTGTTCAGCGAGATATTCTACGCGCCCGACTGGAAAGCCTACATCGACGGCAAGCCCGCCGAGTACCTCCGCGCCAACTACGTGCTGCGGGCAATGCCCATTCCCGCCGGCGACCACACCATCGAGTTCCGCAACGAGGCTCCTACCATGCACCGCCTCGACGCCATCACCCTTCTCTTATCCATCGCCACCCTGCTCATCATCGGCGGAACCCTGTTCATATACTACCGCAACCGCAGCAAAGAAGAAAAGAAATGATTTCGGTCATCATCTGCACCTACAACCGCGACAAATACATCTACAACGTACTGGAGAGCATTGCGGAGAACGACCTCCCTAAGGAGGAGTACGAGATAGTGCTGGTAAACAACAACAGCACCGACAAGACCGAGACGGAGTGCCGCCGCTTCCAGTCCGACTATCCTGGAGTGACTTTCCGCTACTTCATCGAGAATGAGCAAGGGCTGTCTCATGCCCGCAACTGCGGCATACTGCAGGCGGCGGGCGACTTGCTGGTCTATGTCGATGACGACGCCCGCGTGAACGCCGAATACCTGCGAACCTATCGCGACTTCTTCGCCTCCAACGCCGAAGCCGTCGCCGCCGGCGGCCCCATCCTGCCCATCTATGAGACAGCAGAACCCGGCTGGATGTCGCACTACACCCGCCAGCTCATCACCGGCAAACTTTTCCTCGGCAACAGCCAGCGTGAGTTTCCCCGCGGGTCATACCCCGGCGGGGGCAACGCCTGCTACCGCAAGCGAGTGTTCGACACGGTGGGACTCTTCAACGTGGAGCTGGGCCGCAAGGGCAACAGCCTCATCGGGGCCGAAGAGAAGGACCTCTTCGACAAGATGACCACCCGGGGAATGAAATTCTACTACCTGCCTAACGCCATCCTCTACCACATCATCCCCGATAAGAAACTGACACAGGACTATTTCAACCGGCTGACCTACGGCATTGGGGTGAGCGAACGCTACCGCACCCGGCAAATCTCCATGAGGAAATACCGCAACCGCCTCTTCAAAGAGGCGGTCAAGTGGGGCGGCACCATCGTGCTGTGGTGCGCCTTCATGCTCAAAGGACAGCCCGCCAAAGCCAAAAAACTGGCAGATTTCCGCCGCAACGTGACCCGCGGGCTGATGGGCAAGTAACCACGGCAGGAGGCAGGTGCCGAGACCCGGGCAGAAGGACTAATACTCGATTCGGTAGAGCCTCTCGCCACGGGTTTGGGAACGCTTTTTGTGGTCGTCCATCGACCAGTGGGGGTCGGGTGTCATGAAATGCTCGCCATAGAGGGCTTTGAGCCACGCCTCGGCAGCGTCGGGCATATAGCACCGCAGCCCGAGGAAGTCCTGTTCGGAGAATGTCGAGTCGGGACAGGTGCGGATGATGGCGGGGAAGCCGTCACGCACGTTGGCCGACCGCCAGTCGAGCGTCTCGTGCGGGGTGCAGAGGTCGCAGAAGAGGCCGCCCGCCGAGTCGGGGTAGAAATAGTGGATGTCGATATTCACACCCTTGTAAGAGAACTTGTCCTCGCAAATGCGGCCGGTGGCCTTCACATAATACTGGCGGAAGTGTGCGAACCCCGCGGTCTGCATTGCCTCCACGAAGGCCTCGGAACGCTCGCTTCCCAGCATACCCGTGTCCAAGTCGCAGTCGAAGGGGATAAAGCCCTTCTCGCGGTAGGCGCCCAAGAGCGTGCCGAATGCCAAAAACAGCTTGCAGCCGCTGCTGCGCGCCGTGTCGGTGGCAAGACGGAGGGTCTCTAACCCATAGCGGGCGAAGGCCCTATTCTGCTTCTTCATCTGCCGCTTGTTGTCCCACTTCATCAGCTGCGGGTAGGCGCCAAGCGGTATGGCAATCTTAACAAGTAGGTCTCGAATCATGGGGAATCAAAGCACTATCTGATGGTACAACTGGTTGATGGCCTCCTGCGACAGAGGCACGGGGTTATTCTTGAGCCGCACGGGGTTGACTGAGGTGGAGAGGGCCTCGATGACCTGCTCACGCTCCGCCGCGCGGGGCTGCTCCATTCCTAACCGGGCAAGCAGACACTTGAACCACTCCACCGCGGCACGGGGCGAAGAGCAGCCGAGAGCCTTGGCTATTTCGGCAAATGTCTGCTCGAGACGAGCCGGGGCGCCAGTGCCGACACACAGCCGGGGGTTGTCTATCATGTACTCCCAAATGAAGGGGAGGCAGACGGCCACGGCGTGGCCGTGGGGGAAGCGGAAGAGGGATGTAATCTTATAGCTGAAAGCATGGGGCGCCGTGGTTTGGGTGAGGTTGATGGCTTGTCCCGCATAGTTGGCGGCCTCCATCACCTCGGCGAGCAGCTGCGGGTCGCTCCCCCCTGCGGCGTAGGTCTCCACCCTTGAGGCAAGCAGCTCCACCGCCTTGCGCGACAGGAGGCGCGACTGGGAGGTGGCGTTGACCGACCACCACGACTCAATGCCCTGACAGAGGGCGTCCAAGACGGTGCTCTTCCGTTGATATTCAGGGAGCGTCGCCAAGACTTGAGGCTCGAGCAGGGCGAACTTCGGGATGATGCTGAGATGGTTGACCGACTGCTTGGCGCCCTCGAAGTAGATGACGGCGAAGCGGGTTGACTCGCTCCCCGTACCCGCGGTGGTGGGAATGGCGATGAGCGGCACCTTGCTGTCAGACGGCGCTTGGCGGAGGTAGTTCTGCGAGGGGTCCATCTTGCAGTAGAGCTTGATGCACTTGGCCACGTCGATACTGCTCCCGCCGCCCACGGCAACGATGGTGTCGCAGTCCTCGCGGTTGAAGAGCTCCACCCCCCTGCACACATCTTCATAGAGCGGGTTGGAGTCGAACTGGTCAAAGACCACATACGGGACAGGCAGGGCCTTCACCGCCGACTTGACTGAGAGGAACGGGAAAGAGGCATCGGTCACCAGCAGCACCTTCTCTGCCTTGGCGCGGAGGAGGGCTTCGCCGAGATTCTCAATACCCCAAGAAATCGTCTGATAGGGCGTTTTGAAAGAGTTTCTCATCTTACTTCAAATAGTTCATTAGTGCTTCCTTGTTCTCAACGGGCGTGGTTGTGGGGCGGCCGAGGTCTTTGCGGTTGCCCCTCCGCACCCGCACTTCCAAGAAAAGCGGCCCGTCGGCCTCCCTCATGCGGCGGAGGGCCCGCAGCAGCTCCTCGCGGGAGGAGACCCGCACGGCCTCGCAGTAGCCCACCGCCTTGGCGATGGCGGGCAAGTCAATTGACTGTCCCACTGTCGGCTGACCGCCTACGCTGTCGTGGGCCCCGTTATTGAAGACCACATGGAGGTAGTTCTTGGGCTTCTTGCTGCCCACGATGGCCATGCCGCCCATGTGCATGATGGCCGCGCCGTCGCCGTCGAAACAGTAGATACGGCGGGCGGTCTGCTCCAAGGCGATGCCTAATGCAATCTGCGAGGCGTGGCCCATCGAGCCCACCGTGAGGAAGTCGCGCTGATGCCCCTCGCGGCGGCTCTCGCGATACTCGAACAACTCACGGCTAATCATTCCCGTGGTGCTCACCACCGCAGCATCAGGCTCCATGGCCTCGGCGACCGTCTGGACGGCCTCCTCGCGGCTCATGGCGCAGAGGTCGGGACGGACGGCTTGGAGGGCATAGCCCTCAAAAGTGTCTTTCTCCACCACCAAGGCATACACGTCGCCCGTAGAACGAATAGCCGAGACGGCCTTCTCTATCTGAACCGCTGCCCGTGCCTCCTCATGACTCAGCACCTCATAGTTGACCCCCATCACGTTGAGCAGGCCTGTAGTCACCTTGCCCTGCTTCACGTGCTGCGGCTCGTCGTGCACGCCGGGGCGGCCCCGCCAGCCAATCAGCAGCAGCATGGGGATGTGATAGACCTCGCGGTCGGTGAGCGAGGCGAGGGGATTGATGACATTGCCCTCGCCCGAGTTCTGCATATACACGCAGCCCACTCGCCCCGTGGCGAGGTGGTAGCCCGCGGCCAGCCCCACGGCGCCGCCTTCGTTGGCGGCAATGATGTTGTGGCGGTCGTCGCAGTGGTCTGTGATATAGGCGCAGAGGTTCTTGAGCAGCGAGTCGGGCACGCCGGCGTAGAAGTCGATGCCAAGCGAGGCGAGTTTGTCGAAAAAGAAGGCGGGAGCAATCATGGCGGGGCTATTTCTTGGTTCCGGGGATGAGTTCGAGAACCTCCTTGATGGGCATACAGTAGTCGTTGGATGCCTCAAGGCTGCGGCCGTGCGAGAGGATGGACTTGGCACAGTTCAGCATGGCGGGGTAGGCGCTGCGGAGCAGATGGTTGGCATAGATGACCACGTTGATGCCCCACGAGGCCAGCTCGTCCTCGGTGAACTGGTTGTAGGTCGTCGGCACGGCGACGATGGGGGTGGATTGGTTCTTGGCGCGGAAGCGGTGGCAGAACTCCTTTATGTCCTGCCCGTCTTTGTTCTTGCTGTGAATCATCACGCCGTCGGCGCCCGCCTCCACGTAGGCGAAGGCGCGTTCCAAAGCGTCCTCCACGGGCTTGCCCGCAATGAGCGACTCTATGCGGGCTATGACCATGAAGTCCTCGGTAATCTGGGCGTTCTTGCCCGCCCGAATCTTGGCGCAGAAGCCCTCAATGGTGTCCTGCGTCTGCACCGCGTCGGTGCCGAAGAGCGAGTTCTGCTTCAGACCCACCTTGTCCTCGATGATGACGGCCGAAATGCCGAGCCTTTCGAGGGTGCGGACGGTGAAGACGAAGTGTTCCACCTTGCCGCCTGTGTCGCCGTCAAAGATGATGGGCTTGGTCGTCACCTCCAGCGCGTCGTTGAGGTCGTGCAGACGGGTGGTTATATCGACTGCCTCGATGTCGGGCTTGCCCTTGCTGGTGGAGTCGGTGAGCGAGCTGGCCCACATTCCGTCGAACTCCTGCTTGGTGCCGTT
>DCJB01000002.1:0-1234 GCA_002317325.1 Bacteroidales bacterium UBA1711 | reverse complement strand
CGCTTGAGGCGTATCTCGGGCGTGGTGCCGATTTCTTTGAGGCGCTGGTTCATGGCAGTCGAGGAGATACCCTTGGTGTAGGGGATGTCGATAACCTTTCCGCCCCATTCGGCCATGGCTTCGATAATGCGCTGGCGGGTCTTCTGCTGCACGCCCTCCTTCCAGTCGTCTCCGTGCACCACATAGTCGGGCTTGAGCTGCCGCAGGTTGGGCACATAGTCGAGCGTGGTTTGTGGGATGACGTTATCCACGCCCTTGATATTGGATACAATCTCGGCCCGCTGCTCATAGTTGAGGTAGGGGAGCCGCTTGTAGCTTGCGATGGCCGCGTCGGTCAGCACGCCGACGGTCACAGAGCCCAGTTTGCAGGCCTCGTGAATGATGTTCAGGTGTCCCGGGTGAATCATGTCGGCACTCATGCCGACATAGACGGTTTTCTTTTGCATGGTGAACAGTGAAGATTGAACGGTGAATTGTGAACAGTGAAGAGTGAACGATGAACAGTGAATTGTGAACAGTGAACGGTGAACAGTGAACAGTGAACGGACAATAGGTGGGATAGAATTGAGAATGGCCAATGACCGCCAAATAATTCTTAATTCTTAATTCCTAATTCTTAATTCTCCACGAATCCCTCTGGGTTTTGGTGCTGCCAGTTCCAGCTGTCGCGTACCATTTCGTCGATGCCGTATTGAGCTTTCCAGCCCAGTTCCTTCTCAGCCTTGGCGGGGTTGCTGTAGCAGACGGCGATGTCGCCCGGGCGGCGGGGCTTAATGCTGTAAGGCACCGGCACCCCGTTGATGCGGACGAAGGCGTTGACCATGTCCAGCACGCTGTAGCCGTGGCCGGTGCCGAGGTTATAGACAGCCAGCCCGCACTTGGCGGCGAGTGCCTTGAGGGCGCAGACGTGGCCGCGGGCCAAATCCACCACATGGATGTAGTCCCGCACGCCCGTGCCGTCGGGGGTGTCGTAGTCGTTGCCGAACACGCCCAATTCCGCCCGCTTGCCCACCGCCACTTGGGTGATGTAGGGCATCAGGTTGTTGGGAATGCCGTTGGGGTTTTCGCCGATGGTGCCGCTCGGGTGGGCGCCCACGGGGTTGAAGTAGCGCAGCAGCACCACATTCCACTCGGGGTCGGCTTTCTGCATATCGCTCATCACCTGCTCCAGCATACTCTTGGTCCAGCCGTAGGGGTTGGTGCAGACGCCCTTGGGGCAGTTCTCGGTGATGGG
>DCJB01000055.1 GCA_002317325.1 Bacteroidales bacterium UBA1711 | reverse complement strand
GTTCCAGTCGGCCAGCAGCCGCCGCGAGCAGTCGAAGCGGTGAATATTCAGTGTCAGATAATGGTAGAAAGGGGTCAGCGGACTGGCCTGAAAGCAGCTGTCGAAAGCCAGTATGCGGAAACGGTGCTGCTCCCCGCCTCCTGCGGGGTCAAGGGTGTCGGGACAGAGATAGGTGGTGTCGGTCCGCCCCCACACGGTGTCGTAGTCCAGACAGGGCCCATTCATGCCTCCGCGGCAGAGGTAGTAGCCCAGCACATCGGTGTCTCGCGACGGGTGCCACGTCAGCCGCACCTGCCGCAGGAGGGTGTCCACCGTGCACAGGTGAAGCCTGCAGCCCGCCGTAGGCTGGTCGTCGCGAAAGAGGATGCCCACCGTGTCGGAACCAATCCGGCTGCTGTCCGTCAAGGTGGCGCATACATAGTACGACACCGTGTCGGCGCAAAACACCCTGTGCAGCGAGTCGGTGCAGTGGGTGTCAGCCGCGCCCGCCGTTGCCGCCACCCGCACAAAGGCCTCCTGATCGGGAAACAGCCGATACACCTCATACCCGACAGCATCAACTGCGCTGTTCCACGTGAGGTCGGCCACACTGCCCGCCAAGGCCGCCGCCCGCACCACCTGCAGCCGCTGCCCGAGTCCCGACAGGGGCAGCAACAGCAGACCTGCCAGCAGCCACACCACCGGCCGCGGCCTATCCGGCAATAACAGTGTCTTCATAGCAATAGTATTCATCTGAACGACTGCATTTCCACAAGTTGACAATAACGCCCTCTGCGAGCCATCAGCTGGTCGTGTGTCCCCGACTCGACAATCTGCCCCTGCTCCAGCACCACTATGCAGTCGGCGTGCTGAATGGTGGAGAGCCGGTGGGCAATCACCAAAGCGGTGCGTCCCTTCAGCAGACCGTCCAACGCCTCCTGCACCAACCGCTCGCTCTCGGTGTCCAACGCCGAGGTGGCCTCGTCAAAGAGCAGAATATCGGGGTTGCGCATCAGGGCTCGGGCAATGCTCAGCCGCTGCCGCTGCCCGCCGCTCAATAGGCTTCCCCCGTCGCCGATATTGGTGTCATACCCCATCGGCTGCCGGAGGATGAACTCGTGGGCGTTGGCGGCACGTGCGGCGCGCGCCACCGCCTCCTCGTCCGCCTCCTCGCCAAAGGCTATATTGTTTCGGATGGTGTCGTTAAACAGCACCGTCTCCTGCGCCACCACCCCGATGTGGCGGCGCAGGTCGGCCAATCGCATACCCGCTATCGGGCGGCCGTCGATAAGGATTTCCCCCTCGGTGGGGTCGTAGAACCGCACCAGCAGGTCGGCAAGGGTCGATTTCCCCGACCCCGAACTCCCCACCAATGCCACCGTGCTCCCCTTGGGAATGGTGAGGCAGACATCTCTCAGCACCGGCACCCCCTCCTGATAGTGAAACCCCACGTGGCGGAACTCCACCTCGCGCTGCAATCCGCCGAAAGGCGCCGCACCCTCGTTCTCCGCAACGCCCTCTTCGGCCTCGAGAAACTGGTTCAGCCTATCCGCGCAGGCCCGCCCCTTCTTCATCTGCGACAGGGCGGTGGTCAGTTCCTTCGACGGCGGTATCATCAGCACAAACAGCATGATGTACGAAACGAAGAGTTCCGACGTGAGCCCTCCCCCACCCCGCAGCACCATGGAGGAGCCGAAAAGCAGGATGGCGATGACCACGCAGTTGCCGAGGAAGTCGCTCACCGGCGACGAGAGGTCGATACGGCGGCACACACGAGTCCGCAGCCGCGCATAGCCCTCGTCCAGCTCCCGAAAGCGGCGGTTGGAGAAACCGATGGCCGTGTAGGCCTTTATCACCTTCAGCCCCATGATGGTCTCCTCCATCAGCGAGGTGAGGAAGGAGTAGCGCTCCTGCAGCTCCAGCGAGTTGCGGCGCAGCCGGTGGGTGATACCCGAAATAACAAAGGCAACTATCGGCAGCATACAGAGCACAAAGAGGGTGAGCCGCACACTGATGTAGAACAGCATGGCCAAATACAGAACCATGCTCACTATCGCGGTAACCATCAGCTGCACCGAGTTCAGCGTGCTTTCCTCATATTCCACCAAGTCGCCCCCGAAGCGGGTGAGCATATCGCCCTTGCGGTTGGTGCCGAAGAACGAGATAGGCAGCCGCATAGCCTTGGCAAACAGTTCGTCTCTTATATTCCTGACCACCTTGCACCGCACCACGGCCATCTGCGCCGCGGCAAGGTATCCGAACAGGTTCTTCAAGGCATAGAGCACAAAGACCAGCAGCGAGAAATAGACCAGCGCCCTCATCTGCCCGAAGGAGGAGAGCCAGCGGTAGAGGCTGTCCAACCCCTGCGACAGCAGCGTGCCGCCCCCCGGCAGGGACTCCGCCGCACCCTCCGCGGGCGCAAACAGGAGCTTCAGAAAGTCCGACACCGACAGCGCCGTTGCCATGGTGCAAGCCACCGACAGCACCACAAACAACCCATACACCGCAAGTCGTGCAGCGTATGGCTTCGTGTGGCTGAGGGTGAAATACTTCATTGCCGCCGGCGTATTGGTGGTCGAAAACGTGCGGTCTATTTCACCTCGGTGTATCCCAAATAGTTGTGCGGGGTGAGGCGGCTGATTCGCTCTTTCACCTCGGGAGCCGCATCCAGCGTCTCCACAAAGTCCGCTATCGTCTGCGCCGTCACCTTCTGATTGGTGCGGGTGAGCTGCTTCAGGGCCTCGTAGGGGTTCGGATACCCCACCGAGCGCAGGATGGTCTGAATGGCTTCGGCCACCACGGCCCAGTTGTTTTCCAAGTCGTCATACAGCGCCTGCTCGTTGAGAATCAGCTTGCCCATACCCTTCTCTATCGAAGCCAAGGCAATGAGCGTGTGCGCCACGGGCACCCCCACATTGCGGCTCACCGTCGAGTCGGTCAGGTCGCGCTGCAATCGCGAGATAGGCAGCTTGTGGCTCAGGTGTTCAAAGATGGCGTTGGCCAGCCCCAAGTTGCCCTCGGCGTTCTCAAAGTCAATGGGGTTCACCTTGTGCGGCATAGCCGAAGAGCCCACCTCGCCAGCCTTGATTTTCTGCTTGAAATACTCCATCGACACGTATGCCCAGATGTCGCGGCAAAAGTCGGTGAGGATGACGTTGATGCGCTTGCAGTTGTCGAAATAGGCGGCCAAATGGTCGTAGTTCTCTATCTGCGTGGTGTACTGCTGACGCTCCAGCCCGAGCGACTCCTTCACAAAGCGGTTGCCAAATGCCCGCCAGTCGGTCTCGGGATAGGCCGCCAAATGCGCGTTGAAATTGCCCGTGGCCCCGCCGAACTTCGCCCCGAAGGGTATCTCATCAAAGTAGGCCATCTGCCGGCGCATACGGTAGGCAAACACCATCATCTCCTTGCCCAACGAAGTGGGCGAAGCCGGCTGGCCGTGCGTGTGGGCCAGCATCGCCACCCGCTCCCACTCCTTGGCACGCTCCTCTATCAACGAGAGAATTTTGCCGTACTGCGGCAGCAGCACCTCCTCGTGGCACTCCTTGAGCGAAAGCGGCACCGAGGTGTTGTTGATGTCCTGCGAGGTGAGTCCGAAATGGATAAACTCCTTGTACCCCTCCAACCCCAAGGTGTCGAAACGCCGCTTGATAAAGTACTCCACGGCTTTCACGTCATGGTTGGTGGTCTTCTCTATCTCCTTCACCTCCATAGCGTCGTCGTCCGAAAAGTTACGATAGATGTCTCTGAGCTGCTCTGCCAGCCCGGGCCGCTGCCCGAACAGCCCCTTCAGCGGCAGCTGCTCCACCTGTCCGAGCGCGATAAAGTATTCTACCTCCACCCGTACACGGTAACGGATGAGTGCGCCTTCCGAAAAGAAGGCCTCCAGAGCGTCCACCTTGGAGCGATAGCGTCCGTCGATGGGCGAAATAGCGTGAAGTTGTGTCATGTCTATAGTGTGTATTTGTTTCTCTCAATGTCTGAGGACAACCGCAGCCCCAACCGCCCCACAGCCGGCAAAGTGCCCGTAGGTTTTCCTCGTGGAGACTACTGCTCCAAGTTTGTCAACGCAAAAAAATCGAATTTATTGTGTCCGCAGCCCCCAAAATATGCGATAGCCCGGCGGACTCAAGACTGCGCCACCATCCAAAATACTTTCAAAGCCACAGAGCGCAGCG
>DCJB01000112.1 GCA_002317325.1 Bacteroidales bacterium UBA1711 | reverse complement strand
GGCATTTTCTTCAACTGCTGCATGGTGAGACTGTTTTTGATGCCTAACGCCCGCAGGGCGGATTTATTGCGTCGAGGGGTGAAAAACAGGGCGTGGCGGAGGCAGGTGCGGAAGGGGAATTTCAATAGCGAAGGGTGGGGGCTTGTTGGTTCTCTTGTGACGAGCGTGGAGAAGTATGCCCCTTTGGGTGCTGCGGTGACGACGATAGACGACCGAAGGGTGGAGATGCTCCTTGGTGGGTGCGTGATGGAGGCTGCGGAGAGTGCGGAGTCTCTTAGTGGGGAGGCGGGGACGGTGGGGCTGTTGGCGGAATGACTGGTGCGGGTCAGATGGGTTGGGTGAGGTCCTTGATTTGGTGGAGGGCGGAGCGGATGGAGGTGATGCCGTTGCAGATGAGCGAGAGGCGCTCGGGGGTCTCTTTGAGCCGCACTTGGGCGGGGTGGGTCGAGGCGTAGCGGATGAGAGTCATGAACATTGGCGACTTGAAGAACGGGTTGTCCTGGTTGGCCACGAAGTGGCAAATCATCTTGTCCTGTTTCAGCACCAGTTTCTCGATGCCGAACTCTTTGGCCATGCGGCGGAGGGTGATGGTGCTGATGAGTTCTTGGGTGGGCTGGGGGATGGGGCCGAAGCGGTCGATGAGGCGCTCGCGGTATTGGTTCAGTTCCTCGTCGGAAGAGAGGTCGTTGAGCTCTTTGTAGAGCAGCAGTCGCTCGCTCACGCTGGTCACATAGCTGTCGGGGAGCAGCACCTCGAGGTCGGTCTCTATGACGCACTCCTTCACATATTCGCCGTTCTCCTCCAACTCTTGGCGGAAGAGTTCCTTGAAGTCGGTCTCTTTCAGTTCTTCGATGGCCTCGTTGAGGATTTTGTGGTACATATCGTAGCCGATGTCGCTCACGAAGCCGCTCTGTTCGGCTCCCAGTATGTTGCCCGCCCCGCGAATATCGAGGTCGCGCATGGCGATGTTGAGGCCGCTGCCGATGGAGGAGAACTCCTCGATGGTCTTGAGCCGCTTCTGTGCCTCGTCGGTGAGGGAGGTGTAGGAGGGGATGAGCATATAGCAGAAAGCCTTGCGGTTGCTGCGTCCCACGCGCCCGCGCATTTGGTGGAGGTCGCTCAGGCCGAGGTTTTGTGCGTTGTTGATGATGATGGTGTTGGCGTTGGGAATGTCGAGCCCGTTCTCCACTATGGCGGTGGAGACGAGCACGTCGATGTCGCCCAGGAGGAACTCCATCATGGTGTTCTCCACCGCCTTGCCGTCCATCTGGCCGTGAGCCATGCCGATGCGTGCGTCCGGCACCAGTCGCGAGACCAGCCCGGCCATTTCGGGCAGGTTCTCCACGCGGTTGCTGACGAAGAAGGTCTGCCCGCCGCGCGACATTTCGTAGCGGATGGCGTCGCGGATTGTCTCCTCGTCGAAGGTGCTCAGTTCGGTCTGGATGGGCTGGCGGTTGGGCGGCGGGGTGCGGATGACGCTGAGGTCGCGGGCGCCCATCAGGGAGAACTGGAGCGTGCGGGGGATGGGGGTGGCGGTGAGGGTGAGGCAATCGACGTTCACCTTCATCTGCCGCAGCTTCTCTTTTGCGCTTACGCCGAATTTCTGCTCCTCGTCGATAATCAGCAGTCCGAGGTCTTTGAACTTCAGGTTCTTGTTGGTGATGGCGTGGGTGCCGATGAGTATGTCTAACTTGCCCTCTTCCACCCGGCGGTAGATGTCGTTTTTCTCCTTGGTGGAGCGGAAGCGGTTGAGATAGTCGATGTTGACAGGGAGGCCTTGCAGACGTTCTTTGAAGGTGTTGTAGTGTTGGAAAGCCAGGATGGTGTTGGGCACGAGCACGGCCACCTGCTTCGAGTCGCACACCGCCTTGAAGGCGGCACGAATGGCCACCTCGGTCTTGCCGAACCCCACGTCTCCGCACACTAACCTGTCCATCGGGAACGAGCCTTCCATGTCGTGTTTCACCTCTTGGGTGGCCTTGAGCTGGTCGGGGGTGTCTTCGTAGAAGAACGAGGCCTCCAGCTGCTCTTGCAGGTAGCTGTCGGCGCTGAAGGCGAAGCCCTGCGAGGCCTTGCGCTTGGCGTATAGCGCGATTAGGTCTCGCGCTATGTCCTTCACCTGCTTCTTGGTCTTCTGCTTGAGCGCCTGCCAGGTGTTCGACCCTAAGCGGTTGAGTGTGGGCTGGGTGCCCTCTTTGCCCACATAGCGGCTGATTTTGTGCAGCCCGTGGATGCTGATGTAGAGGGTGTCGTTGTTCTTGTAGGTGAGGCGGATGACCTCTTGGGTGCGGCCGTTGTGGGTTATTTTCTCGAGGCCCGAGAAGCGTCCCACGCCGTAGTCGATGTGGGTGACGAAGTCGCCGGGCTTCAGCTCGAAGAGCTCTTTGAGCGTGAGTGCCTGGCGTGCGTCGCGCAAGTCGCGGACGGTGTATTTGTGGTAGCGTTCAAAAATTTCGTGGTCGGTGAAGCAGACCACCTTTTCGGCGTGGTCGATAAAGCCTTTGTTCAGGCTGCACTGGATGAAGTCCACCGTGAGGGGCGGTGTCTGCCCGCTCTCGGCAAAGACCTTGTCGAGGCGGCGCTGCTGCGACTCGTTGCTGATGGTAACCAGCAGGCGGTAGCCCTCTTCGGTCTGCCGCCGCAGGGTGTCCATGAGCATATCGAACTGCTTGTTGAACGCCGGCTGCGGGCTTACGGAGGTCTCCACCGCCACGGCTTTGGAGAAGTACTGGCTGCTGCCGCTCTCGATGATGCGGCAACGGAGCAGTTCTTTGAGGAACTCGTTGCCCGAGCAGTAGTAGTCTTCGTTGCGGCCGGCATTGCAGAAGAGGGTCTCTATGCGCTCGGTGACGAACATGAGGCCCGACACCCACACCACGTCGTTGCTGCCGAAGTAGTGCGGCAGCGGCACTTTCTCCTCCACCGTAATTTTTTCTGCCGGCCGGTGAGCCATGTTGGGCAGAATGCTTATCGTGTCGAACTGTTTGATAGAGAGTTGGCTCACTGGGTCGAAGGTGCGGAGCGAGTCCACGTCGTCGTCGAAAAACTCCATGCGGAAGGGGTGTTCGTTGGCGAAGGAGAACACGTCGATGAGGCCGCCGCGCACGGCATACTGCCCGGGGTCGGTGACGAAGTCCACCCGCTCGAACTCGTACTCTTGAAGCACGTCGATGACGAAGTCCATCGACAGTCTGGCACCCCGTGCCACGGTGAGCGTCTTGGAGGTGAGCGTCCTTGATGAGACCACCTTCTCGTAGAGCGCCTCGGGATAGGTCACCACCAGCAGCACGCGGCCGGCATTGAGCTGCTTCACCACCTCGCTGCGCTGCAGGATGTTTGCGTTGTCGGTCTCGAAGAGGTCGCCTCCGTTGTCGGCTTCTTGGGCGGCTGCGCCCTCGCTGCGGCTGTGGTGTCGGCGGTAGCTGGTGGGGAACAGCAGCACCCGTTTCTGGTCCAGGTCTTGGTCGGCTTCGTCGAGGAGCGACTCCAAGTCGTTGAGCAGGTAGTAGGCCTCCTCTTTGCTGCCCGCGATGAGCAGCTGCCCCCGGTCGGGACACCGGCAGGCCAGCGCGGCGGCGGCGGCCGACGGCTGCGAACCCGCAGTCCCCGACACGTGGATGCGGTCTGCCCCCCCTTCGAGGGTTTCGGTCAGCTGTGCTACGAGGCGTGATTTAGCGTATATGTCTGTCAGCAGCATGGTGCATTTTTGCGAGTGGAAACGAATTGCAAAGATACTACTTTTTCCCGACATGACGACACTTTGCCCGCAGCCTGACAAGGGTAACGCCCCCAATGGCGATTGGTGAGGGGTGGGCGGTTGGCGTTCCGGCTGGGTCTTCATCCGCTCGTGGAACGCATTGCCGGACTCCACTGCCGAATCGTGGGACTCGGCCCGCGCAGACGACGGACAGCCCCCCGCCTGTGGACACCCCCTCTCATGTCGCGCGGCGTGCTGTCTTTCCGAATGGTTTTGCGCGTCCGCCCAAGAAAAATGTACCGAAAATGCTTGACGGGTCGAAAAATGTGGTGTAATGGACAAATATTAGG
>DCJB01000114.1:8185-9932 GCA_002317325.1 Bacteroidales bacterium UBA1711 | reverse complement strand
ACCGCCCAGTCGGGCCCCAGCAGCAGGGCGCCGCCTATGCCCAAGGCCGTGCCCACCGACGAGAGGGCATCGGTGCGGTGGTGCCACGCGTTGGCCACCACCACGTCGGACTGGCACTTCCGCCCCACCCTTGCGGTCACCTGATAGACCGCCTCTTTCACCGCTATGCTCAGGAGGGCGGCCGCCAAGGCAATCCACTGCGGCGACTCTATCCGCCCGCCCCTGCACGACTCCACAATGTCGGTCACGCCGCCCGCCAGCAGCCCCGCGCCCACCACCAGCAGGGCGCCGCCCACTATGAGGGTGGCCAAGGTCTCATACTTGCCGTGCCCGTAGGGATGGTCGTGGTCGGCGGGCTTGCTCCCTATCCGCACAAACACCAGCACCACCACATCGGTGGCCAAGTCACTCAGCGAGTGCACCGCATCGGCTATCATGGCCGCCGAACTGCCTATTATGCCGGCGGCAAATTTCACCAGCACCAGCACCAGGTTGGCAATGCCGCCCCAGATGGTGACGCGGTAGATTTGTTTGTCTCTGTCTGTCGTCATCTATGCTTTCTCATTTGGATTTGTCAGATTGGATTCGGGGCCTCTCGGTGATGCCGAACACGCACCACCGCACCAGCAGCACCGTCGCCCACCTCAGGTTGTCAAGAGAGTGTTTCCGCTCCATACATTCAGCGTTTCATTCGTAGGGGGCTGTCCGCTCAATAGCCGGCGGCCACGAAGTCCGTCACCAGCCCGAAGATTTTAGGGTAGGTGGTGAAAATGGCGCTCTTCCAGCCGTCCTCGGCGGTGTGGTAGCGTGCAAAGGCCGTCCCCTCCTGATTCTCAAACAGCACGCAGGGCACCCCCTCGAGGGCGAAGGGATAGTGGTCGCTGTTGCCCGCCAGCTTGCCGCGGTCGAAGCCCGCAAAGTAGTGGCGGGAGGCGTTGAGCGCCTCCATCTTGGCGAAGCCGGCCAGCCCGGCATCGCTCACCTCGCAGTACTGCACGGGATTGTCGTCGCCTATCATGTCGAGGTTGAACAGGTACTTCACCCTCGAGAGGTCGAAAGTGGGGTGGTCGGCCAGATAGGTGGAGCCGCGCAGCCCCGTCTCCTCGCCCGCAAAGGCGATGAAGTAGATGTCAAACTCGGGGCGGTGCTTGGCGTAGTGGGCGGCCAAAGTGATGATGGCGGCAGTGCCCGAGGCGTTGTCGTTGGCGCCGGGATAGTAGAGGTCCCGCCCCAAGAGGCCCAGATGGTCGTAGTGGGCGCTGAAGACATAGCAGCTGTCGTGCCGACGCCCCGCCACCTTGGCAATGACGTTCTCGCTCTCATAGCCCTGAAGGTATCTGTGGTCCACGGCGGCCGTCACCTGCCGCGCCTCCTTGGGAAAGTCCTGCGACACCCACAGCACGGGCTTATCTACCACCCGCTCGCCGTAGGCCTTATAGAACTTCAGCGGCGTGTCCCACACGAAGATGAGGCCGGCATTGCGGCACTCGCCGAAGGTCTGGAGGCGGCCGAAGTCGGCCCCGTGCTTATAGGAGAACCAAAAGTCGCACACCACCATGGCGTTCCAGTTCTCAGGCCGTTCCAGCTGGGCAAAGAGGCTGTCCGAGTCGTAGTTGGCCGTGTCGATATAGAAGAGCCGGAAGGTGCCGTGCACCCCGGGGGAATACTCCCGCATGACGAACTCCCGCCCCGGCTCCAACGGCCTGCCATCTACCGACAGGGCCATGTCGCCGGGAAAGGTGTTGAT
>DCJB01000114.1:3562-8113 GCA_002317325.1 Bacteroidales bacterium UBA1711 | reverse complement strand
TTCTCAATGTAGCGGCCCGCCTTGCGCACGCCGTCGTCAGTGTAGCCCCGGCCCCGATACTTGGGCGAGCAGAGTTCCTTCACAATCCGCTTGTAGCGGGGCAGGTCCTGAGCCGCCGACCCCCCCGCAAATGCCGCCAGCAGCACCAGCAGCACAATGATGTTCTTTCTGAGCATATTGGTTATTGATAACAGTTCTCCACAAGCCGCTTCCCGCCCCTCCCCGCACCAGTGCACAATCCGTGTCGGGCACCCCGCACCCCGCGTCCCGCACACCACTGCCCGCACACCGCGTCCCACAATCCGCACACCGCGCCCCGCAATCCGCACACCGACCTCCGCACCCCGCACCCCTCGTCCCATACGTCTTGACAAAAACGCAGTTTAACCCCTCCTATTGCCTATCCACGAAAATATTGTTGCGCCGACACTCTCCAAATAGAGTTTTTGCAGCGGCTAAGGCAGGGCGGGCGGCTTCCGCCGCCCGCCCGTCAGAAACCATTCTGTTCATTGCTCGCAGAGCCAGTCGAGGACATAGATTTGCCGGATGCCGTCATGGTTGACTTCGGGGTCGGGGTCCATGGTGAGAAGATACTTGGGGTGGCTGTCGCGGAGCGCCTTCAACGAAGCCAGCTCCCGATCAAGGGTGGCCTCATCGCGCACCGTCAGCGCCACCTGATAGTACTCCGTCCGACCATTGCTGAAACGGACGAAGTCAACCTCTCGGGCACCAACCTTGCCCACCATCACCTTCTCCCCACGGCGGATGAGGTGAAGATAGACCACGTTCTCTAACAGCCGCCCCAAATCACCGCTTCGCAAACCGAGCAGCATATTGCGCAACCCGACATCGGAAAGGTAGTACTTCTGCCCAGTTCTCAGCAGTTCCTTTCCTCTGGCATCGAACCGCGGCACACGATAGAAGAGGTAGCTCTCGGTGAGCAGTCGGACGTTGTTCTCCGCCGTGTGGGGACTGAGGCTGCGACCGCCGGCTTTTAGTCCGTCGGCTATGCCCTTGATAGAGGTGATGTTGCCGATATTGTCGGCAAGGTATCGCACCAAGCGATCCAGCAGGTCGGCATCACCCATGTTGCCGCGGGTCATCACATCTTTAAGCACTACAGTCTGATAGATGTTCTGCATATAGATACGGACCGACTCTTCGGTGGGTAACTGCAGCACGTATGGCAGCGCCGAGGAGGTGATGTACCGATTGTAACAACGCTCGGGCGAGAGGTGCGTGGCCTCCACCATCTCGGCTATCGAGAGCGGCAGGATATGCAGCTCCACATACCTCCCACTAAGCAACGTCGCAATCTCGCCCGAAAGCAGGTGGGCGTTTGAGCCTGTCACATACAGGTCGGCATTCGGCCTCAGCTGCAGACTGTCTATCGTCTTCTCAAACTGAGGTGCCTCCTGCACCTCGTCAAGAAAGATGTAGTACATCCCATCGTCTATCATCTTGTCAACGACATACTGATACAGTGCGTGATATTCTTTGAGCGGCTCAGCCTCTATGGATTCAAAATTGACGCTGATTATGTGCCCCTCTTCTACACCGAGCGAGAGCAGGTGACGGCGAAACAGGGTGAGCAACGTGCTCTTCCCCGAGCGGCGAAGACCCGTGATGACCTTGACAACCTGTTTGTCCTTCCACGTATCTAACTGATTTACGTATTGTTTTCGCTCAATTAACTTCATATTGCGACCATCTGTTTACCATGCAAAGGTACAAAAGTTTTTGCACCCCGTTGCAAAAACTTTCATTTTTTGAAAGTTTTTGCAGCGGAAGGGAACTGTACGGCTACTATCAGGCGTTGAAGCAGAGGGTGCCCAACCGGCGGAAGGCGGAGAGGATAAGGCCGGCGCCATCTCCCGTGAGGGGATTGCCGTTGTCGGCATTCAGAAGCGTGGTGGCGCTGTAGGGCGTGCCGTCCTTCTTGCGGACGGCACAGGCGGTGGTCTGCCACACCGGCGGCGGACGGCGGTTGGCGGTGGGCAGGTCAACCACCGCCGCAGAGGTATAGGTGCCGGGGGATAATGGGTTGTCGCCGTCAACGAACACAGACTCCACAAGCTTGTATTTCAGCTTGCCAGTAAGTCCGCAGATGAGCAGGTGCAGCTGCGAGGCAGAGCCGCGGAAGCGGAGGGGACCCTCAATGCCGCCGTCGGCAAACCCGAGAAATCGAAGCCAGCCATCCCTCTCGCTGTCTATGATGACACCCTTCTCTCCCGAACCCAACCTCCCGAGAAACATCGGCATTCCCTCTCTCGCCTCACGTCCCCTGTCGGTAAGGCAAAAACAGCGAATCGGACCCGCCGACGCCTCCGTTTTGGACGGCGCGTGTTGTAAGGTATCGATGATTTCGGCACGCCGTTGGGCAATTTCCAGCAGCTCCGTGCCGGCCTCCTCTATCTCTATCTGAAGGCTCTTCAGTGTCGAATAGTACTGAAGAAGCGGCGGCGTATCTTCCTCATCGGCCAGAAAAAGAATCGCATAGTAGATGAGCTGCATCTTGTCGTACACATTCAGCCTCGCACCCCTTACCTTCTTAATCAAATCGACGCACCCGCAGTCGTAAAAACCGTCGAAGTCGCAGTCCAACTGCACAATCAGCCGGCGGCAATTCGCCGCCAGCCCCCCAGTGTCCATATTATTGACTCCTTTTGCCGACATCTGTAAGACAGCGTGTTGCCTCTATTTTCCGCCCCGAATGGCCACACTCCGCCACGCTGCAAAGATACTAACAATTTCGATACCTAACGAAAATATCTTCAGAGGTATCGACGGCAAGTCGAGAGGCAACGGCAGCCGCGGCGATGGGTATCGCGATAGTGGGCGAAAAAGGTTGCAGCCCATCGGGTTGAATCCACGTATCTTTGCAACAGATTCGAATCGGAGAACAAACACTTTTTTTCAACCCAAAATTCAAAACAATGAAACTGATAGTGGAAATCGAGAAAACGCAGGTGCTGGTGCGCCGCAACGGGCTGTACGGCAGCCTGCTCTTCAACCCCATGGACGAGGCGGAAGCGCGCCTCCTCGCCCGCGAATACGGCTACACACCCGACGAGGTGTGGGCCGTGGTGCCGCTCATGCTCAACGAGGACTACGAGGTAGATGACGCAATGCTGGCCGAAGCCTTGGAGTCGCTGGGTGTCTATGGCGAAGAGCGGGAACAGTTCTTCACGGGCATTGACCACCTGCAGGACGGCAGCCACTTATGCGGCAACTCAATGCGGCTCAACCGTAAAGAACTCATGGGGCAAGCCCTGCGCCGGCTGCTGCCCGCCGGCTTCCGCCGCCGCGCCGCCTCTCTATCCAGTGCCAACCAAAACCCCACCGACCCATGGAAATAGTGGAATACCCCGTGCGTCCCTACGGCAAAAGCGAGTTGGCCCAACTCTACACCCGCGGCAGCATGAGTCCCAAACAAAGCTGCGAATGGCTCCGCCGCGAACTGCGGCTCTACCCCGGACTGATGGACCGGCTGGTGGCGCTGGGGTTCACCCCGGCATCGAAGGTGCTGACCATCGCGCAGGTGCGAGCTATCTTCGAAGCCATCGGGCCGCCCTGAGCCGGCGGCCCGCCGGGCCGCCCCCACCCCACCGGGCCGCCCCACCCACCCCCACACACACCACCTTCCAAAGACGGTGCGAAGCCGGTTTTCTCAAGGAGCAGCAAGGACAGCACATATAATAGTACTGAACAAACTGCTTTTCAATTTACTATTCTATCATATCTAAAGCAACACTCGAATTTCTAACGAAAGAAGACGAATCCATATATCACTTGTAGTTTTGTATCTATATACACTGAAGAATAGCATTTTGAGGTTTATCGATGAAAGTATTACATTAACTTTTCACATCAAACACACTCAACTAATGATTGTTTTACCATCGTAACCCTCAGTATAAACCCATAACTAAGGGGTAATAATAGTTAGAATACAACTTGATATTATGTATTGTTATTCACTAATTAACAGAATAATACAATTTCATATTTACGTTATTGTTGAAAGCAGAAAAGGCAAGTGTCCAAACGCCCCCCACAATACCCAATAACATGATTGATAATACATTTTTCCAACCATGAAAGGAACTTATTCATTTGAGGCCTCTACACCATGACGCAGCCGATAAGGGAACCCTGAAAAAGGAATGGTCGCCGATGTTCTGCAACCGCGCCAGCGGGCAGACGGTGGCCTCAGACACCGGCGGGATTCCGCAGCAGTCATTCAAGACCGCCGCACAGGTGCTGGATTAATACGACGAGAATCGGCTGTAGGACTCCAGCACAGCGACGAAAGGCTACAACGCGCTCTCGACGAGTTTATCCGTTACTGCGACAGCCGGAGGGTTCTCGTGGTTGCACCTGCGCCACGTGAACCGCCAACATATCTGCTCCATCGTCAAACCCTTGTGCAGCAACGCCGAAGTCATCGCCCGCCACGGCTCCGTCTGAGCGCTCTACCTCGCCGCCAAATACTACAGAAAGTAATAGCAAGAAAAAGTTACCGCTCCTCCCACTCCTCCACGGTGCGGG
>DCJB01000114.1:3416-3542 GCA_002317325.1 Bacteroidales bacterium UBA1711 | reverse complement strand
TGACGCTCACCCCTATGCGGTGCAGACGGCGGGGGTCGGCCTCGTAGGGCAGCGCGTACTGCTGACGCTCTATCTGCTCCAAGGCCTCAGCCGCCGTGCCATCCAACTTGAACTCGAAGATATAGA
>DCJB01000114.1:0-3290 GCA_002317325.1 Bacteroidales bacterium UBA1711 | reverse complement strand
TATTGGTAGTGCGACTCGAAGTCCAGCGCCCGCTCGTCCTTATTCGCCTCGTAGGGTATGGACGACAGAAAGGCGGTGAAGGAGTCGCGGACACCCTCCGTCTGCCCGAGACGGAGCATCCGGTTGACATCCAGCCCCCATATCCCCATGTCCTCCGCCTTGTCCGTGAAATAGCCGTTGCCCACCAGCGTCACAAACCCCTGCCGCACCTCGTCGTTGGGATAGTCGAGGCGGTAGGTCATATCCTGTTCCGAATACTCTTTGATGGTCAAATACCCCGACTGGTATATCATGGCTAACGGCTCCTCCGCGTTGGCCTTGTAGTCCATGAAGTACTGCGAGCTGTACTCCCTCTCTAATAGCCGCTCCACGTTGATGTGCCGCCCCTCCACCAGCTTGGCCAAGTAGGTGGGCGTGCCGGAACTGTACCAGAAGTCCAGTATCTTCTTTCGGTCGAAGGCGTTGATGAGGCTGAACGGATTATAGATGTCCACCATCCTTTCGCTGAAGTGGTAGCCGTCGTAGCGCTTCTTCAGCCGCTGCCTCACCTGCTCCTCGGTGCTGCCCGTCGCCGCCGCCATGTCGCGCACCGACTCCGCAAAGAAGCGCCCTATCTCCTCCTCCGTTATCCCGCACAGCTCGTCGTAGGAGGGATCCATGCTGATGTCCTTCGGCTGGTTGAAGCCGCTGAACACCGTTATCTGCGAGAACTTCGTCACCCCTGTCAGCAGCACGAACCGCAGGTCAGCGTCCGCCGCCTTGAAGGTGGAGTAGAACGCCTTCAGCACCTCGCGGTTCTTCTGCTCCATCGGCGTGCCCAACACGTCGAGGATGGGCTTGTCGTACTCGTCCACCAGCACCACCGCCTTGCGACCCGTCTTCTCGTGCGCCTTGCGGAGCACGTACTGGAAGCGGACTCCCAAGTCCTGCTGCAGCTCGTCGCGACCGTACTCCTTCTCCCACTGAGCCACACGGCCGTTGAGAATTGTCCAGAGCTTGCCCTCCCCGTTGAAGTCGCCGACGGCAAAGTCAATCCTGAACACCGGGTACTCCGCCCACTCCGTCTCCAACTCCGCCATCCTCAGTCCGGCAAACAGTTCCCTGCGTCCGCTGAAGTAGGCCTCCAGCGTGCTTATAAGCAGGCTCTTCCCGAACCGCCGCGGGCGGGAGAAGAAGCACACGTTCTCCTGGGCGAGGCGATAGACCCACTCCGTCTTATCGACATAGACATAGCCGCCCTCCCTTATCTTCTCAAAAGTCTGTATTCCTACCGGATACCTCATAGCGCAAAACAGTTTGCCCAAATAACGCCCTAAGACAACAATTATTGCCCCAAAGCTGAAAAAAGAGACAAAAGAGTCTGTAGCGAAGAGGCACAGACATCACCAACAGGAAGCCTCCACACCCCAAAGCGCAAATAGGCTTCGGTACTGAACAGATATTTTTTGCACATCTCGCCGAATATTCGTATCTTTGCAAACCGAAAAAAGGAACAAAGCATGTCAACTGGCGCAGACTTCAGACAGAAAAAAAAGCACCACGGAGTACGCGGTGCAGAGAACACTACGGCTTATAGCCTTGTTGTGAAAAGTGTTTGTTTGATTTTGCAAAGGTACAACATTTTTCCGATTCCTCAAAAAAATCTTTCAGCAACAACCAAAACTCTCTAACCCATGGCAGATAAAATACTCGGCATTGACCTTGGAACCAATTCGATAGGCCTCACTCTCCGAAACACGGAAAATGGAGGCAACATCATCGACCAGTTGGAATACTACACCTCGATTGTCTTCGACAGCGGGGTGGGAGTCGATAAACGCGGGGAGTTCTCACGTGCCGCCCAACGCACCAAGTTTCGAGGCAAACGCCGGCTCTACCAGGCCCGCCGATACCGCCTATGGAATACGCTGGATCTGCTCATTTCCGAAGAATTCTGCCCTCTTTCTGTGGAGGACTTGGACCGCTGGCGGCACTACGACAAAGCCCAAGGGCTGAAACGCTGCTACCCCGTGGATGCCGAAGCCTTTGAACAGTGGGTGAAGCTCGACTTCGACGGCGACGGAATACCCGACTACAGCAGTCCCTACCAGCTGCGCGCCGAACTCATGACACGCCAGTTCGACCTATCCCTGCAGATTGAGCGATACCGCCTCGGCCGCGCCCTCTACCACATCGCACAGCACCGAGGGTTCAAGAGCAGCAAGGGCGACACCGCCAAACAGCAGAACGACGACGAAAAATCCGAAAAGAAGAAAGGCCCGGAACCTATAGAGGAAGCCGCCCCCCTAAGCGAGGAACTCAAAAAATCGGAAGAGAAGAAGTCTAAAGAAATCAAAGCATACATGGAGCAGCACAGCCTGCCCACCGTGGGCTGTGCCTTCGCCAAGCTCGAAAAGGAAGGCATTCGTGTGCGGGGCAGCCAATACACCGCCGTCCGCTCCCAGTATCTCGACGAGGTAAACCAAATCTTCTACTTCCAGCAGGACTTGAACAAATACCCCGACCTCCGCCGCCGCATCACCAGCCCCCGAAAAGATGGAACCATCTTCTACAAACGTCCCCTGCGGTCACAAAAAGGCAACGTCGGCTTCTGCGTCATGGAGCCCCATAAGAGGCGCTGCCCCACGGCCCACCCCGACTTCGAGGACTTTCGCGCCTGGTCGCTGCTCAACAACATCAAGGTCCGCCGCTCCCCCGAAGACCCCTGGCAGCAGCTCTCCCTCAATCAGAAACAACAGCTCTTCGACGAAAAATTCATGTTGTCCCGCTCCTACTTCAAATTTGAAGACCTGCGCAAACACCTTGAAAAAACACTCGGCCACCCCCTGCATTACGGCCCTATCCACGACGACCGCACCATCAACTACCCCGACCGCACCAGCGTCAGCGGCTGCCCGGTCTCCTACCGCCTCAAAAAAATCCTCGGCAACAACTGGCGCAACGCCCTCATCACCACCGACACATCCCGCACCGACCGCAAAACGGGCGAAACCCACAATATCACCTACAACTACGAAGACCTCTATCATGTGGCCTCCACCTACGAAGATGTCGATGCCCTCAAGGAATTCGCCCAAAAGGCTCTCTTCTCCGAAGAACAGACCCAAAACATGGTCAAACTGATGGACTCCATCACCCAAGGCTACGCCATGCTCAGCCTCAAGGCCATCCGAAACATCAACCGCTTCCTCCACAAGGGACTAATCTACACCGATGCCGTTCTGCTTGCCAAAATCCCCGAAATCCTCGGCGAACAGCGGTGGGCCGAATGCGAAGAGAACCTGCTCTCC
>DCJB01000082.1 GCA_002317325.1 Bacteroidales bacterium UBA1711 | reverse complement strand
AACTCTAAATTCTAAATTCTAAATTCTAAATTCTAAATTCTTAATTCTTATTCAATCCTTTGTCTGAAGCGAAGCTATCTGGTCGAGGAGTGCCTGGCAGATGAGTCGGTGGCCGGCGGCGTTGGGGTGCATACCGTCTGGGCAGTAGAAATCGGCGAGGTGCGGCTGGCGGAGGAAGGGGGTGCTGATGTCGATGACCGGCACACCGCGGCTGGCGCCGAGTTTGAAAATCTGGAGGTTGTACTGCTCGTGCCAACGACCGATGTGGTCCACGTCGCCCCCGAGCCACCGCAGAATGCGCTCTTCTTCGAGTCCGCGGGAGACGAACTCGAAGAAGAGCTGCGAATCAAGGGCGGGAAGCGAGAGCAGCAGAGGCCGCGCGCCGACGTTCCTCAAGAGGTCGATGGCGCGGGCGTAGGCATCGGCAAAGAGGGGGAGCACTGTCTGTGGCTGGTGGTCGGCGAGGGGGTCGCGGCTGACGGCGGACCAGTCGAAGTTGCAGTCGTTGCCGCCAAACTCGAGGACCACCACGTCGCCCTGTGCGATGCGGTGCAGATGCCGGCCGAGCTGTTCGAGACCGCGAATGATGGTGCTGCCGAACCGCGAAAGGTTGACGATGGGCACGCCTAAGCGGCGGGAGCAGTCGTCAACGAAGTTCTGAGGACAGACGCAGTAGGAGCAGCGCTGCTGCCCGTCGGTCGGGAGGGTGGAGACGACCCCCTTCATCACGGAGTCGCCAAAAGCGAATATTTGTCTCATAGCGGCTGCAAAAGTACGGCGTTTTTCGACGCCGTACGCCAAATCATGACACGGTGTGCGGAGAGGGACAATATAGGTCATTCTGGTGGCGAAAGATGGCAAATAAGGGACGAAACTCTAAGAATACCATCATCGGCTGGTGGCGAAAACCGACCGCCGGGATGGAAAAACCGGGTGCAGCGTGAGGCCGTGGGCAATAATTGGAGCAGCGGCCCGTTAGTGGGGCAACCAACTCTGAGAGCCGATGAAATACCTGCTGATTACGCCGCCGCTCACGCAGCTGAACACCCCCTACCCCGCCACGGCGGTGCTGCGGGGCTTCCTGAAAAGCCGCGGCCACGAAGCCGCCCAAGCCGACTTGGGCATTGAACTGGCCGACCGCATTCTGTCGCGCCCCTGGCTGACGGGGCTGGCGGCGACGCTGCCGCCGGGACCCGCCCGCGACTACGCCGAGCGCTGCGCCGACACGGTGGAGCTGGCTAAGCGATTCCTGCGGGGCGAGGACAACACCGCCGCCCCGCGCATCGCCAACCGCAGCCTGCTGCCCGAAGGTCCGCGCTTCGACGCGCTGGCCGACACGGAATGGGCCTTCGGCACCGCCGGCATCGAGGACAAGGCGCGATACTTCGCCACACTCTTCTTGGAGGAGGCGGCCGACTTGGTGCGCGAGCAGGCGGACCCCCATTTCGACTTGGTGCGCTACGGCGAACAGCTGGCCTCTTTCGCCCCCACTTTCGACGAATTGGAAGCCGCCCTGCGGGCGCCGGCCACCCCCGTGGACAACCTGATGATGGAACTGCTGGACGCCCACATTGACCGCGAGCGGCCCGACGCAGTGGGCTTCGCCGTGCCCTTTCCCGGCTGCCTCTACGGCGCCTTGCGCTGCGGCGCCGAGGTGCGGCGGCGCGGACTGCCCACAGTGGTGGGCGGCGGATTTGTGAACACCGAGTGGCGCCAGCTGTCCGACCCCCGGGTGTTCGACTTCTGCGACTACATCACCTTCGACGACGGCGAGGAACCGCTGCTGCGGCTGGCCGACTCCCTGTCGGGCCGCACCAGCGCCCCACTGGTCCGCACCCTCACCCGCCAATCCCTCGGCCAGCCGCTCCACCCCGGCACACCGGGCTTCTCCTCCGACGCCACACCCGATTTCGGCGGTCTGCCGCTGGACAGATACCTGTCGCTGGCCGACATGGCCAACCCCATGCACCGCCTCTGGAGCTGCGGCCGGTGGAACAAACTGATGATGGCCCACGGCTGCTACTGGGCACGCTGCGCCTTCTGCGACACAACGCTCGACTACATCCGCCGCTACGAGGCCCCGTCTGCCGCACGCGTGGTGGACCGCATGGAGGCCGTCATGCGGCAGACGGGCAGCAGCGGGTTCCACTTCGTCGATGAGGCGCTGCCGCCCCGCCTGCTGGCCGAGGTGTGCGAAGAAATCCTCCGCCGCCGCCTCACCCTCACCTTCTGGGGCAACATACGGTTTGAGAAGGCCTACACCCCCGACCTCTGCGACTTGATGGCACGGGCGGGCTGCGTGGCCGTGAGCGGCGGCCTCGAGGTGGCCTCCGACCGACTGCTCAAACTCATGAACAAGGGGGTCACCATCGACCAGACCGTCCGCGCCTGCCGCCGCTTCCGCGAGGCGGGCATCATGGTCCACACCTACCTGATGTACGGCTTCCCCACCGAAACGCTGCAGGAGACCGTCAACGCACTCGAGGTGGTGCGGCAGATGTTCGACGAAGGCATTGTCCAAAGCGCCTTCTGGCACCGCTACGCCATGACCTGCCACAGCGAGAGCGGCATCCATCCCGACCGATTCTCCGCCCGCCGCCTCAGCCTCAGCCCAAACCCATTCTGCAACAACGAGGTGGACTGGGAGCCGGACTTCGACTACGACATCGAGGAGGTGGGACGCGGACTGCGGATAGCCACCGCCAACTATATGGACGGACTGGGCCTGGACCAGCCGCTGAAGACATGGTTCCCCGCCCTGCGCATACCCAAACCTACGACAAAATAAGCCCCCCGCCCGGGCGGACGGAGGGTGGCGGAGGCGGCCGCTGCGGCGCATGAGGCAGACCGGCTGCCGCGGCACATACCGCGCTAACGTAGCGGGATGTGGACGACCTTCTTGGTCTCAAAATACTCCTCTGCGTAGAAGCCGGCAATAGTCCACTGGCGCGCCCGCTTGCCGAAGGGGGCCAGTTCTGCGGTCAGGTCGCCGCCCTTGAGATAGAGAATGCCGTTGCGGAGGTCGTGATAATGGGCGTTGGACACCTTGCCCCGCACCCAGCCCGCAAACTGCGGCAGGTCGGTGACGGCGCGGGAGACAATGAAGTCGAACTCGCCCTCCACCTGCTCGGCGCGGGTCTGCTCGGCACGGGCGTTGTCCAGTTCGAGCTGCCGCAACACGTCCTGCACCACCTTGATTTTCTTCCCCACCGAATCAACCAGCAGGAAGTTGGCCTTCGGAAAGAGGATGGCCAACGGCACGCCGGGGAAGCCGCCGCCCGTACCCACGTCAAGGATGTCGGACATCGGCTTGAAAGGCTGCACCTTGGCTATGGCGAGGCTGTGGAGCACATGGTGTTCGTAAAAGCAGTCCATGTCCTTGCGCGAAATGACATTGATTTTCGCATTCCACTCCTCGTAAAGGGGCTGCAAGGCGGCAAACTGCTCCCTCTGCCGCTCAGAAAGTTCAGGAAAATACTTGAGTATAAGATCCATCAAAAGCCCTTCGTTAATCCCCCCCCAACGCACCATCAACTCTAAATAAAAACTGTAAGTTGTAAATTGTAAGTTGTAAATTGTAAATTGTAAATTGTAAATTGTAAATTGTAAATTCTAAATTGTTAATTGTAAATTCTTAATTCTAAATTCTTAATTCTAAATTCTTAATTCTTAATTCTCAAAGGTATGCCTGCAGATGCTTGCTCTTGCTGTTCAGGCGGAGGCGCTTGATGCCCTTCTCCTTTATTTGGCGCACACGCTCGCGGGTGAGGCCGAACTTCATGGCTATCTCGTCAAGGCTCAACGCATGGGGAAGCCCGATGCCGAAATACATCCGAATCACCTCGCGCTCATACTCGGTGAGGGTGGCGAGAGAGCGCTCAATCTCCTGCGAGAGCGACTCCTGCATCAGGGCGCTGTCGGTGGGCGGAGTGTCCTCGTTGGGCAGCACATCCACAAAGTTCACATCCTCGTCGGCCACCAACGGGGCATCAATAGAAATGTGGCGGCCCGAAATGCCGAGGATACTCTTGATTTTGTCCTCCGGAATGTCGAGCAGCTCGGCAAGCTCCTCTTCCGATGGGGGACGCTCCAACTCCTGCTCAAGCCGGTTGATTTCCTTCTTGAGCTTGTTCAGGGCGCCCAGCTGGTTGGAGGGAAGCCGGACTATGCGGGAGTTCTCGGCTATGGCCTGAAGGATGGACTGCCGTATCCACCACACCGCGTAGGAGATGAACTTGAAGCCGCGAGTCTCGTCAAACCGCTTGGCGGCCTTGATGAGGCCCACATTCCCCTCGTTTATCAGGTCGGGGAGGCTGAGGCCCTGGTTCTGATACTGCTTGGCCACCGACACAACGAAGCGGAGGTTGGCCTTGGTGAGGCGCTCGAGGGCGGCCTGGTCGCCGTTCTTGATGCGCTGCGCCAGCTGCACCTCCTCCTCGGGGGTCAGCAGCTCCTCGCTGCATATATCCTGCAGATACTTGTCAAGCGACTTGATGTCGCGGTTGGTGATAGAGTGGGTGATTTTTAACTGTCTCATGCCTGTTCTTTGATTCCACCTATGAGTTATTTTTGCTACATAACGCAAAAGTGTCCAAAAAAGTTTCCCAAAGCCAAAAAAAAATACGATTGGCGTCCAAACTGGCGATAATCGAAAAAAAAGGCGTACATTTGCAGATTGATATTTAGAGCCGAACTGGTATGTTTGAAAGTATAAGTAGCAAGATAGAGAAAGCGTTACACACGCTTCGCGGCAAAGGGAGCATTACCGAGATAAATGTGGCCGAGACGGTCAAGGAGGTCCGCAAGGCCCTCCTCGACGCCGATGTGAGCTACCCGATAGCGAAAGAATTTACCGACCGTGTGAAGAACGAGGCCCTCGGCCGCAACGTCATCCAGAGCATCGAGCCGGGACAGCTGATGGTCAAGATTGTGCACGAGAAACTCACCGAGCTGATGGGCTCCGAAGCCGTGGACGTCAATCTCAAAGGCTCGCCCGCCGTCGTCCTCATCGCCGGCCTCCAAGGCTCCGGCAAAACCACCTTCTCGGCCAAACTGGCCAACCACATACGCACCAAGAAGAACAAGAGCGTCATGCTGGTGGCCGGCGACGTGTACCGCCCCGCCGCCATCAGCCAGCTCCAAACCCTCGGCAATCAGATTCAGGTGCCCGTCTATACCGAAGAGGGCTGCCGCAACCCCGTGGAGATTGCCCGCAACGCCGTCAAGGAGGCCAAACTGAAGAACATCAACGTGGTCATTGTCGATACCGCCGGCCGACTGGCGGTGGACGAGGAAATGATGGACGAGATTTCGCGCCTCAAGTCCGACCTCGCCCCGCAGGAGACTCTCTTCGTGGTGGACTCGATGACCGGCCAGGACGCCGTCAACACCGCCAAGAGCTTCAACGAACGCATCGACTTCGACGGCGTGGTGCTGACCAAACTCGACGGCGACACCCGTGGCGGCGCCGCACTCACCATCCGCTACTCGGTCAATAAACCCATCAAGTTCGTGGGCGTGGGCGAGAAAATGGACGCCCTCGACGTCTTCCACCCCGACCGCATGGCCAGCCGTATCCTCGGCATGGGCGACGTGGTCTCGCTGGTGGAACGCGCCCAAGAACAGTACGACGAGGCCGAGGCACGCAAGATTCAGAAGAAACTCATCCGCAACGAGTATAACTTCGAGGACTTCCTCTCCCAAATCGGACAGATTAAGAAGATGGGCAGCATCAAGGACCTCATCGGCATGATTCCCGGCATGGACAAGGCCACTAAGGATGTGGAAATTGGCGACGACGCCTTCGTGCCCATCGAGTCGATGATTGGCAGCATGACCCCCTACGAGCGCCACCACCCCGAGTGCATCAACGGCAGCCGCAAGCAGCGCATCGCCGCAGGCTCGGGACGCAGCATCCAAGAGGTCAACCGCTTCCTCAAACAGTTTGAGCAGACCCGCAAGATGATGAAGACCGTAAGCGCCAAAGGCTCCCTCCCCAAGCCCCAACCCCGCCGCCACCGCTAACCCCCCCCATTCACCATTCACCATTCACTATTCACCATTCACCATTCACCATTCACTATTCACCATTCACCATTCACCATTCACCGTTCACCATTCACTATTCACAATTCACAATTCACCCCCCAAAGAATATGTCCCAGTTATTAGACGGCAAGGCAACTGCCCTGCAGATTAAAGAAGAAATAGCCAACGAGGTTCGTCGGCTGGGTGCCGAAGGCAGACGCCCGCCCCACCTCGCAGCCTTAATCGTAGGCAACGACGGCGCCAGCCAAACCTACGTCGCAAACAAGGAGAAGGCCAGCCACGAGGTGGGTTTCACCTCCTCGGTCTATCGCTACCCCGAGAGCACCTCGGAAGAGGAACTGCTCAAGGCAATTGATTTTCTGAACAACGACAACGAGATTGACGGCTTCATCGTCCAGCTCCCACTCCCCAAACAGATTAACGAAAAACACATCATCAACTCCATCTCCCCCGAAAAAGACGTGGACGGCTTCACCGCCATCAACGTGGGCCGCATGGTGTTGAGCGAGGACGCCTATCTCCCCGCCACCCCGATGGGAATCTGCACCCTGCTCAAACGCCACAACGTGGAGACCCAGGGCAAGCACTGCGTGGTGCTGGGCCGCAGCAACATCGTTGGCACACCCATCGCCAACCTCCTCTCGCGCAAGGGGTTCGACTGCACCGTCACCATCTGCCACAGCCACACCCAAAACCTGCCCGAAATCACCCGCCAAGCCGACATACTGGTGGTGGCCATCGGCAAACCCAATTTCGTCACCGCCGACATGGTGAAGGAGGGCGCCGTGGTAATCGATGTCGGCATCCACCGCATCGCCGACGAGAGCCGCAAAACGGGCTACCGCATCATTGGCGACGTGAAGCACGACGAGGTGGACCAGCATTGCAGCTGGGTGTCGCCCGTACCCGGCGGCGTAGGCCCCCTCACCATCGTCTCGCTCCTCGAAAACACCATGAAATCCTACCGCCGCCAAATGGGCCTCGCCCAATAGCCCGGCTTCTCTACTAATAAGCCGCCCGCCTCCCCGTTCTCACCGGGATGGCGGGCGGACTTTTTTCCTCATGAACCTATACGACTGAGGAAAGGGGATGACCCGGGGCAAAGGACGAAGTGGAGACTTGTTAATGAGCCGCCGCAAGTCAAGAAAAGGACTATCCACAAAGGAGCCATCCTTCTTCTATTCGGCACTTTTTAGAGTACCGTATTGCAAATCGAATGCCGCGAAACGCCATATTGATTCAAGCCTCATTCTTGTCCCTCACGTCAAAAATATACCGGTTAGCGCTGTTTGGGATAACAAAAACATACGCCTGAACATCAACTGGTATAGATTTTTCATAGCATAAAGCCACTTGTCAAATGCCGTCCCTAACGTCGAATGCCGTCTCCAACTCGCCCTCGCCCTTCTTGATTCTCGTTGGTGGCAGCGGACAAGGCGGCAGCCTATTCGCTCTTTATACGTTTGGACAGTGTCTCCAACTCTTCTGCGGAGAGTCTCATGATTTCTGCAATTTGCCGGAGCGGGAGTCCGCTCTGCTCCACAAATAGTTGGGCGCTTCTTATCCGCTCTTCAACCCTGCCTTTCTCCAACCCTTCCTTCAGCCCTTTCTCCATCCCTTTCTCCATCCCTTTCTCCATCCCTTTCTCCATCCCTTTCTCTATCCCTTCTTTCAACCCTTTTTCCATCCCTTC
>DCJB01000095.1 GCA_002317325.1 Bacteroidales bacterium UBA1711 | reverse complement strand
AGGTGGGTTCTATAAATTCGTTTTTGGCCTCCTGGATGGGTAGAACCCATTAACCCATCAATCAGCCTTTGCAGTTTCAGGCTGCAAAATTACACATTTTTCTTCATATAGTCATCATTTTATTTGTTAATTTTAGGGGGGGCTTATATGGTTGATTATTAATTATTTATATTTATCATTATCTGGCTTTATTTTATCCATTCTGCATGATACTGATTGATCTGGGCTAGCCGGCACATGTTGTACACAAGGTTTGTCATCGCTATGCAGGCCTTTGCTCTGACCATTCCAATGCCTCTAAACACCAGCCCGCACATGGTCTGCTCCATAAAGCCGAAGGTGTGCTCCACCAAGCAGCGCACCTTGGATTTTTCCCGATTCGACTTCTTCTGCTCGTCGGTCAAGGGCTTGTTCCTGTATCCCTTTTCGCAAATGATGGGGCTCATGTTTTCCGAAACAATGTCCTGGTCCGTTCCGGCATAGCCTGCGTCAAGCCACATGGACTCTCCATTTCCATCGCACTTGCTCGCCAATTTCTTGGCCATTCTCGAATCGTGCACATTTGCAGCAGTTGTCTCGTATCCGCGTATCAGTTTGGTCTTCCGACAGATAACGACATGGTCTTTGTATCCGAAGAATGTCTCATTGCGCTTCTGTGTCCAGCGTGCGTCAGTATCTTTATGGCACTTCTTATGCGGATTGTCACCCCAAAGTTCGCCGCCCTTCCCTTCTTTGATCTGCTTGTTTTCCTCTCTAGAGTTTCTTTGCCTGGGAGCAATGACGAAACTGGCGTCAACAATCTTTCCTTCGTTGACAATCAGGCCAAGCGCCTCCAGGTATTTGTTGAACTGGTCGAACAGCTTGTCCCATGTGCCATTCTTTGCCAGGATGTCCTTGTATTTCCATACTGTCTTCTCGTCGGGCACGTCGTCTACGCTCTTGATATCCAGGAACTCCCTAAAACTCATTCTGTCCAATATCTGATACTCAATCTGTTTGTCTCCAAGGCCATACAGTCTCTGAAGAAACATTACCTTCATCATGAATACAGGATCCAACCCACGTCGGCCGGCATTGCTTTTGCGATTCTCTTTGGCAAACACGGGCTCAAGTATTGGACGGAACTGCTCAAAATCCAGCACCTCCTTGAGAGCAGATAAGGGATTTCCCATTCCGGAAAGTGCTTCAAGGGTGAATTCGTGGTCGAACATGCCTGCTTCAGATGTGTTTTTGTATGCCATATCAATATTCTTCAATTATTTTGCAAAGATATGAATTATTTCTGACATAACCAAATGATTAACAGTTTTTTAATTTATAGAACTCCCCTACATTGTAATGGGTGAGGGAGGTCAGGCCGGTGAGGGCGGCGCTGGTAGTGGTGGTGGTCATGGTGGCCATGCTGTCGGGGTTGGTGCCCGTGCCATAGGCCACGATGAAATTAGATGCAGTGGAAGTCCAGCTGATGCTGGCAGAAGTAGCATTGACATTGCTTGCCGTCACACTCGTGGGTGACATGCAGGCACCGGGATTCAGATAAGCAAAAGTGGTTTTGGGCAGGAAATCTCGCTGATTGCCGGAGCAGCTGGCGACATTGTCATAAGAATAGCCCTGATAGCTGGCACCCGTGACGGTTTCGCCATACCAGTTGCAACTGCTATAGTCGCCTTCAGTCGCATTGACCACGGCAATCAGCAGGTTGCCTCCCTGGTACTGATAGGGAGTGCTGAGGCTGATGTTGGTGTTGGCGCTGCTGCCGCTGAGCGACCCCTGCCACACCAACGTGAGGTTGGAAAGACTCTCGTAAGCGCTGATGCTTGACGAGCTGACTTCGGCCATATAGACCTGAACACTCGTAGACGACCAGCCAGAAGAGGCGGACTGATAGAACGTCAGCGCCGTAATCTGCTTGCCGCTCATCTGCGACAATTCCGAGGCTGGATAGACCATCTGGCAGTTCAGGTAGGCATCAGCATAGTAGCCATAAATGGGCACATAGTCGTTGGTAGTCGTACCGTCATGGACTGTCAGCGTCTGCTGCGCTTGCATCGCCCACGGCAGACAGAGCGCCGCGGCGAGAATCAAGATTTGTACAAATCTTTTCATGTGGGTTTGTTTTTAATGAATGTGAATTAATTAATTGATAATATTGTCGTTATTGTTCGGTGAAGACTGTTTTTTTTCGATTGCTTTGCGGATGAAAATGGTTTGCAAATATACACTTTTTTTTGATATTGCTGAGAAAAAACGTAAATTTTTCGCAGCGTTGCTGTTCATGCCAACTCACACTTGGGTGTGTTGGCGCCGGTCCGTCTGCTCTGCCCGCGGCGGGGTGAGCGGATGTGCCGGGGGGGGGCACTATGCGGGGGGGGGGCAGCGCCTTGTCCGATAGGGCTTCGGTTTTCCGCTGCCCTTCGTCGTCCCCCCCGCAGCCGCAAGCCGAAAAAAATGACCCGTCGGCAAAAAAAAATATCACGAATGAGAAAAAAGTAGTATCTTTGCAAGCTGGATGCGAGAATCGTATTCCGTTTTAACAATTAACAAACAACACATTATGCCTTCAAGAATCAGATTGCAGCGTCATGGTAAGAAGAATCAGCCCTTCTACCACATCGTTGTTGCGGATGGTCGTGCACCTCGGGATGGAAAATTTATCGAGAAATTAGGCACATACAATCCGCTCACCAACCCCGCCACCATCACCCTTGATGTTGACAGGGCCTGCCAGTGGCTGACCTTCGGCGCCCAGCCGAGCGACACCGTGCGGCGTATCCTCTCCTACAAGGGCGTGCTGCTGAAGCACCACCTGGAGGTGGGAGTGCGCAAAGGCGCCATCACGCAGGAGCAGGCCGACGTGAAGTTCAACGAGTGGCTTCAGGCCAAAGAGGCCAAGATTGCCAGCGTGAAGAACGAGGCCGAGAGCAAGCTCCGCAACGTGAAGAAAGAGCGTCTCGAGTGCGAGAAGAAGTTCAATGAGACCAAGGCTGCCGCCGTTGCCGCCAAGCGCAAAGCGGCCGCCGAGGCCGAGGCTGCCGCCAAGGCCGCTGCCGAGGCCGAAGCCGCCGTCGAGAACAGCGAGGCTCCCGCCGAGGAGGCTCCTGCCGCCGAGGCATAGCAGCCCCGGCGCCGGCAGTCCGTCGGCGCTAAGAAAAGAGAGAGAGGCGCCTGCAGATGCAGGCGCCTCTCTCTCTTTTTTTTGTCCCCATAGCGGGGCGAATCCTATCGGCGGGCGTACATATCCTCGTAGTATTTCAGGTAGTCGCCGTTAGTCACGTTGTCCATCCACTGCTGGTTGTCCAAATACCAGCGCGCCGTCAGTTCGATGCCTTCTTCGAATTGGAGTGAGGGTTCCCAGCCCAGTTCGCGCTGGAGTTTGGTGCTGTCGATGGCGTAGCGCATATCGTGGCCAGCCCGGTCGGTCACGAAGGTGATGAGGCGGTCGTCCTCGCCCTCGCTGCGTCCGAGGAGGCGGTCCACGGTGCGGATGAGGAGCCGGATGATGTCGATGTTCTTCCACTCGTTGAAGCCGCCGATATTGTAGGTTTCGGCGATGCGGCCTTGGTGGAAGATGGCGTCGATGGCGCGGGCGTGATCGACGACATACAGCCAGTCGCGGACATTTTCGCCCCTGCCATAGACGGGGAGTGGTTTGCGGTGGCGGATGTTGTTGATGAAGAGCGGGATGAGTTTTTCGGGGAACTGGCAGGGGCCGTAGTTGTTGGAGCAGTTGGTGACCACGGTGGGGAGGCCGTAGGTGTCGTGGAAGGCGCGCACAAAGTGGTCGGAGGAGGCTTTGGCGGCGCTGTAGGGGCTGTGGGGCTGGTATTTGAGGTCTTCGGTGAAGAACTTGTCGCCGTAGGCCAGGTGGTTTTTGCCGCTGGAGGCCTTGGTGGAGAAGGGGGGCTGGATGCCGGCGGGGTGGGTCAGTTCCAACGCGCCATAGACCTCGTCGGTGCTGATGTGGTAGAACCGTTTGCCGTGATACTTTTCGGGCAGCGACTCCCAGCAGAGTTTGGCGGCCTGCAGCAAGGAGAGGGTGCCCATGACGTTGGTTTGGGCGAAGGTGAAGGGGTCTTTGATGGAGCGGTCGACGTGCGACTCGGCGGCGAGGTGGATGATGCCGTCCACCTGCTCCTCCTTCATGAGGTTCAGGACCCCCTGGAAGTCGCAGATGTCCATCTTCACGAAACGGTAGTTGGGCTTGTCCTCCACGTCCTTGAGGTTGGCGAGGTTGCCGGCGTAGGTGAGTTTGTCGAGGTTGATGATGCGGTAGTCGGGGTACTTGTTCACAAACAGGCGCACCACGTGCGACCCGATAAAACCGGCTCCGCCGGTGATGATGATGTTCCTTTTCATGGCATTAGTATTGTCGGTTTTTGTGGCGGAGGGAGGGGGGCGGATTGCCGCCTTTGGCGGCTTTCTACGGCCAACGCAACCACGGCGCAAAGTTATTCATTTCTTTTGAAACGGAGGCTTTTTTGAAGCAAATTGTTTCCTTTTTTTATATTGTGTTGTGAATCAGCCTTGCCTATTGCGGCATTCCGCCTCTCTTTTTTGCCGCATTCATCTGTTCCTGCGGCGGTGTATAGTCGTTTTGCACACCTTTCCGAATGCCCCCTGCCGGGGCTTGCAAGCACGAGGTGATGGGGGCTGAACAATCGGAGCAGTCTGAAGCGAAGGCGCTCGCGAGCGGAGGTCTCGCCGAGAATGCCGACACAAACAATCCGTGCAACCTTGCCGGCTGCACGGATTGTTTGTGTCGGGATACGCGGCTACTTTACTTCCTCGAAGTCGACGTCTTGGACGTTGTCGCTGCCTTGGGAGGGGTTTTGGGCGCCGTTGCAGCCGCCGTTGCAGTCGGGGCCGCAGTTGCAGTTGGCGCCGGGCTGGCCTTGGGGGCCGGCTTGCTGCTGGGCCTTGTACATATCCTCGCTGGCGGCCTGCCATGCCTGGTTGATTTTTTCCATGGCCTGGTCGATTTGCTGGGCGTTGCGGGCGGTGTGGGCGGCCTTGAGCTCGGCGAGGGCGGATTCGATAGCGGCCTTCTTCTCGGCGGGAATCTTGTCGCCGAACTCTTTGAGGTTCTTCTCGCTCTGGAAAATCATGCCGTCGGCGTTGTTGATTTTCTCAATCTCCTCTTTGGCGCGTTTGTCGGCGTCGGCGTTGGCTTCGGCTTCGGCCTTCATGCGCTTGATTTCCTCTTCGGAGAGTCCGCTGGAGGCCTCGATGCGGATGTTCTGGCTCTTGCCGGTGGCTTTGTCGATGGCGCTGACGTTAAGGATGCCGTTGGCGTCGATGTCGAAGGTGACCTCGATCTGAGGCACTCCGCGGGGTGCCGGGGGGATGCCGGCGAGGTGGAAGCGGCCGATGGTCTTATTCTGGTTGGCCATGGGGCGCTCGCCCTGGAGCACGTGGATTTCGACCTCGGGCTGGTTGTCGGCGGCGGTGCTGAAGACCTGGCTCTTCTTGGTGGGGATGGTGGTGTTGGACTCGATCATCTTGGTCATGACGCCGCCGAGGGTCTCGATGCCGAGGCTGAGGGGGGTGACGTCGAGGAGGAGGACATCCTTCACCTCGCCGGTGAGCACGCCGCCCTGGATGGCGGCGCCCACGGCCACCACCTCGTCGGGGTTGACGCCCTTGCTGGGGGTCTTGCCGAAGAACTTCTCCACAATCTGCTGGATGGCGGGGATGCGTGTGGAGCCGCCCACGAGGATGACTTCGTTGATGTCGCTGTTGCTGAGGCCGGCGTCCTTCATGGCCTGGCGGCAGGGTTCGAGGGTGGCCTGGATGAGGTCGTCGCAGAGCTGCTCGAACTTGGCGCGGGTCAGGGGCTTGACCAGGTGCTGCGGCACGCCGTCGGCGACGGTGATGTAGGGGAGGTTGATTTCGGTCTGCTGGCTGCTGGAGAGTTCGCATTTGGCTTTTTCGGCGGCTTCTTTGAGGCGCTGCATGGCCATGGGGTCTTTGCGGAGGTCGATGCGCTTGTCGGCCATGAATTCGTCGGCGAGCCAGTTGATAATCTTTTGGTCGAAGTCGTCGCCGCCGAGGTGGGTGTTGCCGTTGGTGGCCTTGACCTCAAACACGCCGTCGCCGAGGTTGAGGATGGAGATGTCGAAGGTGCCGCCGCCGAGGTCGAAGACGGCCACGTTCATGTCCTGGTTTTTCTTGTCGAGGCCGTAGGCGAGCGCGGCGGCGGTGGGTTCGTTGACGATGCGGCGGACCTTGAGGCCTGCAATCTCGCCGGCCTCCTTGGTGGCCTGGCGCTGCGAGTCGTTGAAGTAGGCGGGCACGGTGATGACGGCTTCGGTGACTTCGGTGCCGAGGTAGTCTTCGGCGGTCTTCTTCATCTTCTGCAGGACGATGGCGGAAATTTCCTGCGGGGTGTAGAGGCGGCCGTTGATGTCGACGCGCGGGGTGTTGTTGTCGCCTTTGACCACTTTGTAGGGCACGGAGGCAATCTCTTTCTGCACGCGGTCGAAGGTCTCGCCCATGAAGCGTTTGATGCTATAGACGGTGTTGTGGGGGTTGGTGATGGCCTGGCGTTTGGCGGGGTCGCCCACCTTGCGGTCGCCGTTTTCGATGAATCCGACCACCGAGGGGGTGGTGCGGTTGCCTTCGCTATTGGCAATGACTACGGGCTCGTTGCCCTCCATGACAGAAACACAGCTGTTGGTTGTTCCTAAGTCGATTCCGATGATTTTTCCCATTGTGTATTGTTTTTTTGATTTTACGGTTGAAGTTGGTTGGGGCTTTTTGCCTCTCGCGGGGGAGGGCTCCGGTCCCGCATAGGCTGTTGCAACATCAGTGCCAACTGTCATATCGAGGGGGCGGGGGCTGACAATTTGGCAGTGCGGGGCAATAATATGGCGCAATCGCAGTTATCGTGACAGTCAAAATAACTTGTTGTCATGATAGAACAACTCTACGATGCCTACCTCAAGTCGCACTGCGTGACGACTGACTCGCGCAATATCACGCCCGGCTGTATCTTCTTCGCCTTCAAGGGAGAGAGGTTTGACGGCAACGCCTTCGTCCGCCAGGCGCTGGAAGAGGGGGCGGCCCTCTGCGTGGTGAGCGACCCTGCGGCGCGCGCCGACTCCCGCTGCCTGCTGTCCCACGACGTGCTGCTCACCCTGCAGCAGCTGGCCGCCCACCACCGCCGCCGGCTCGCTATCCCCGTAATCGGCATCACGGGGACCAACGGGAAGACCACCACCAAGGAGCTGACGCGCGCCGTCCTCGGGCGCCGCTACCGCACTTTTGCCACGCAGGGCAACTTCAACAACCACCTCGGGGTGCCGCTGACGGTGCTCGCCATTCCGAGGGATGCCGAGATGGCCATAGTGGAGATGGGCGCCAGCCATCCGGGCGAGATTGAGTCGCTCTGCCGCATTGCCGACCCCGACTACGGCCTCATCACCAACGTGGGGCGCGCCCACCTCGAGGGGTTCGGCAGTTTCGAGGGGGTGGTGCGCACCAAGACCGAGCTCTACAGGCACTTGGCGGCCAAGGGCGGCACCGCCTTCGTCTGCGCCGAGAATGCCGTCCTTGTCGAACAGGCCGCCCGCTGCGGGCTGAAGGCCGTCACCTACGGCGCGGCAGAAGGCTCGGGGCTGCAGGGGCACCTCGTGGGCGCCGACCCCTACCTCAAGTTCTACGTTGAGTGGGGCGACAGCGTCTATACCATCCAGTCGCAGCTCCTCGGGGGCTACAATTTCGACAACGCCATGGCCGCCGCCGCGGTGGGGCAGTTCTTCCACGTGGACCTGTGGGATGTGAAAGAGGCTGTGGAGGAGTACGCGCCCGCCAACAAGCGGTCGCAATATAAGGAGACGGGCCGCAACGCCCTGTTTATAGACTGCTACAATGCCAACCCGTCCAGCATGAAGGCGGCGTTGGACAGCTTCGTGCGGCTGCCCCGGCCCCACAAGGTGGCTATGCTGGGCGGTATGCGCGAGCTGGGGGCCGACAGCGAGCAGGA
>DCJB01000066.1:7537-10784 GCA_002317325.1 Bacteroidales bacterium UBA1711 | reverse complement strand
AACCGGGCCAACGTCCTCGGCGAGTACGGCGGCATCGGCCTCCCACTCCCCGGCCACCTCTGGAAGGAGGACCAGAACTGGGGCTACGTCAAGTTCCAAAACAAACAGGAGGTCACGGACGAGTACGTCAAGTATGCCGAGCAGCTCAAAGGCTATGTGAACCGCGGCTTCAGCGCGGCCGTCTATACTCAGATTTCCGACGTGGAAGGCGAGGTGAACGGTCTGCTCACCTACGACCGCCGGCAGCTCAAGGTTGACTCGTCCCGCGTGCGAAAGGTCAACAGCGAAGTGATAGCGCTCATCAACAACCAGCAAGATATGAAGATTTACACTCTCACCAATCGGCACGGCATGACGGCCCGTATCACTAACTACGGCGGCCGCATTGTCAGCCTCCTCGTGCCCGACCGCGACGGCGTGATGCGTGACGTGGTGCTCGGGTTCGACCAGGCGGAGGACTACCTCCGCGAAAACCACCTCAGCGACTTCGGCGCCGCCATCGGCCGCTATGCCAACCGCCTGGGCGGTGGGCGCATTTCTGTGGACGGCCGCACTATCCAGCTGCCTCAGAATAACGGCCTCCACTGCCTCCACGGCGGACCTACGGGATGGCAGTACCAGCTCTTCGGCGTGGAGAGCCACACCGCCAACTCGCTCACCCTCGAACTCGTGAGCCCCGACGGCGACAACAACTTCCCCGGCGAGGTCCGCGCCCGGCTCGCCTACACCCTCACCGACGACAATACGCTCGACATCCGCTACTCAGCCGTCACCAACGCCCCCACCGTCATCAATATGACTAACCACAGCTATTTCAACCTCAACGGCGACGGCTCTACCACCATTCTCAACCACATCCTGTCTATCGACGCCGACCGCTATACGCCCATCGACTCCACCTTCCTCCCCACGGGGGAACTGGCGTCCGTCGTCGGCACCCCCTTCGACTTCCGCGTCCCAAAGGCCGTGGGCGCCGACATCGGAGCCGACCACCAGCAGCTGCGCAACGGCAAGGGCTATGACCACAACTGGGTGCTCAACACCCGGGGCAGCATTGACAGGCCCTGCGCCCGCCTCTCCAGCCCCGCCACAGGCATCGTGCTGGAGGTCTCCACCACCGAGCCGGGTATGCAGGTCTATACGGGCAACTTCCTCGACGGCACGGTGCAGGGCAAAGGCGGCACATTCTATCCCCGGCGCAGCGCCATCTGTCTCGAGACTCAGAAGTACCCCGACAGCCCCAACCGCCATTGGACCGAGTCTAACGCCTACCTCAACCCCGGCGAAACTTACCAAAGCCACACACGCTTCCACTTCGCCATCGACCGATAGCCCCCACGGCTTCCCGACCCCTCGATTGTCCCCGCCCCGCCCTCTGCCCCCGCAGTGCGGCGGGACGGCTTTTTCTATGAGGGGCGGTCTCGCCCGGGCGTGCCGTGTCGCTGCCGGCTCATCGGAAAAAGTATGGCCGAAAAATGATACAGACGGGACAATAACAGGGCAGAAACGGCGTTACCCAAATATCGCTTGCTGTGACCCAATGAAGAAGGTGCTTGCTACCATATTGCTGCTGTTCTTCCTGCTGCCCGCAAGGGCGGACTACCTGTTGGTGCCTATGGACGAGGCGCAAAAGAACCATCTGAAGGCCTACGGACTGGCCTATTTCGCCCTGGAACGCGAGGCGGAGGTGACGTGGCTGCTCAATTACCGCGGGGGCAGCTTCATGCTCAAATACGCCGACTTGGTGGAACGGGAGTGCCGGCTGCGGGGTGTCAGTTATGAGGTGATTGCCGACGGCCAATCAACCGCCATTCTCTCGCAGATTGCCGACCCGGCGGTCAATATGGATGCCGTGCGCCTGCAGAAGGCTCCGCGGATAGCGGTCTATTCGCCTAAAAACAAACTGCCGTGGGACGATGCGGTGACGCTGGTGCTCACCTACGCCGAAATACCCTACGATGTGGTGTATGACGACGAGGTGATGGCCGGGGTGCTGCCCGCCTACGACTGGCTGCACCTCCACCACGAGGACTTCACGGGCCAGTATGGCAAGTTTTGGGGCAGCTACCGCAACCAGCAGTGGTACATCGAGGACGTGCGGGCACAGGAGGCTGCAGCCAAACGGTTGGGCTTCGCCAAGGTGAGCCAGCTGAAACTGGCCGTGGTTCATAAGATTAGGGACTTCGTGATGGGCGGAGGGTTCCTCTTCGCCATGTGCTCGGCTCCCGACAGCTACGATGTGGCATTGTCCGCCGAAGATGTGGATATCTGCGACGTGATGTTCGACGGCGACCCCATCCAGCCGGGCGCCCAGCAGCTGCTCGACTTTGACAAGACGTTTGCCTTTAAGGATTTCCGCATTAGCACCAATCCTACTGAATATGAAATATCGACTATCGATATTGACGACCGCGCACGCCAGCGGGCGGTGAACGAGAAGAATGACTTCTTCACGCTCTTCGAGTTCTCGGCCAAGTGGGACTGGGTGCCGACTATGCTCACCCAAAACCACACCCGCATCATCCACGGCTTCATGGGACAGACTACGGCGTTCCGCCGCGAGTGCGTGAAGTCGTCGTCCGTCATCCTCGGCGAGAACAAGGCGTTGGGCGAGGTGCGCTATCTGCACGGCGAGTACGGCAAGGGGACTTGGACCTTCCTCGGCGGCCACGACCCCGAAGACTACCGCCACTATGTGGGAGACCCGCCCACCGACCTCTCCCTCTATCCCAACTCGCCCGGCTACCGGCTCATTCTGAACAATATCCTCTTCCCCGCCGCCAAAAAGGAAAAACACAAAACATGAACGAGAATTAAGAATTTAGGATTAAGAATTAAGAATTAAGAATTGAGAATTAAGAATTATTTGCCCCCCTCTGTTCACCGTTCACTGTTCACCGTTCACCGTTCACTGTCCACCGTTCACTGTTCACCGTTCACTGTTCACAATTCACAATCCCTTGAAAAATCTACTTGCCATATTTTCACTTGTGCTGCTCCTGGCGCTGCCGGCGGCGGCTCAGAAATGGAAAAACTACACCGTTGATAACTCGGGGCTGATTAGCAACAACATCCTCGCCCTCACCATCGACCGCAAGGGCGACTTGTGGGTGGGCTCCACCCTCGGACTCTGCCGCCTCAGCGGGACGACTTGGACCGACTACGCCCAGTTCAACGAGAAGCTGAAGAACCAGTTTGTCAACTGCCTCGTGGTGGAGGGCAACCGCATCTGGATCGGCACCGACGA
>DCJB01000066.1:688-7408 GCA_002317325.1 Bacteroidales bacterium UBA1711 | reverse complement strand
GGCGTAACATTGAGCGGTTTCGTGCAGTTCGACGGCGTGAACTGGAACAAGTACACCGCCTCGGAGGGCGGGCTGTTGAGCGACTTTATCCTCTGCGTGGCTATTGACCGCCGCGACCGCAAATGGTTGGGCACCAATGACGGCCTCTGCGTGTTTGACGGCAACCGCTGGACTTCTTACACCACCCGCAACTCCAAACTGCCACACAATATTGTCCTCTCGCTCGCCATCGATAAGGATAACGTCAAGTGGGTGGGCACCCTCGAAGGTCTCTGCCGCTTCGACGGCACGTCGTGGAAGTTGTTCTCCACCGATGACTGCCCCATCCCCGGCAACCAGATCAACGACTTGGCTTTTGACCAAGAGGGCAACTTGTGGATGGCTACCGACGGCGGTGTGGCTGTGTACGACACCCGCAGCCAGTGGGATGTCTTCGCGGCTGGACAGGGCCAGTTGCCCCGCTGTATGTTCCAAAATCTGACTATTGACAAGAACAACAATGTCTATGTGGGTTCCGACGAGCGAGGACTCTTCTGCCTCTCGGGATACAAAATGCGCAACCCCGAGGCCGAAGCACAGGCCGCCGCCGAAGAGGAGGCTCGCCGGGCCGCCCTGGCCGAGGCCCAAGGCGAAGGCGACAAAGCCGCCGCCGAGGAAGCCGCCGGCACGGGCGACGAGCGGGTGAAAATCACCCCCTACCTCGCCGAAGGCTACATCACCATCACCACGGGTTCCGCCACCGCCGCGCTCACTTTCCGCAACGAGCGGGGCGAGGTGGTTCGCACCGTGCCCAAATACAAGGTAGGCGGACACCTCTCCATAGCCAAGATGGCCAAAGGGACCTATTCTATCGAGGTCAAGACCGCCAAGACCACCCGCACCGTGAAGTTCACCCTGCGCTGACCTCAGCCGTCGCCAACAAATAAACAAGTAACTTATAATACCTAACACTCATGAAAAAAATCAGTCTCCTGTTGCTGCTGCTCGCCATGGCCGCAGCCTCTTTCGCCCAGGTGCAGAACCCGGTGAAATGGACTTTCAGCACCAAGGACATCAGCCCCACCGAAACGGAGCTCATCTTCACCGCCAAACTCGACAACGGCTGGCACCTCTACTCTCAGTACACCGACCCCAACGGCCCCATCGCCTTGGAGTTCACTTTCGACGACAGCAAGGACTACGTCCGCGTGGGCAAGGTGAGCGAACCTAAGCCGCATGAGGAGTTGGACGACATCTTCAAATGCGTCGTGAAGTCTTTCTCGGGCAAGGCCGTGTTCCGCCAGAAGGTCCGCCGCGCCTCCGACAAACCTTTCAAGGTGACGGGCTCGCTGTATTACCAGCTGTGCAACGATGGCAGCTGCATCGCCCCGAGCGATGTGCCTTTCTCTTTCAGCGTGGCCGCTGCCCCCAAAGGACTGCCCGCCGACGAGGCAGCACCGGCCGAATCTGAACCTGCCGCAGAACTTGCCGCCGCAGAACCCGCTGCTGAGATTCAACCTGCTTCCGCAGCCGTCGAACCCGCTGACGACGCACCCGCCGATGAACCTCAGCCCTCCAAAGGCCTCCTCGGCATCTTCTTCGGCGCCCTGCTGGGCGGCATTCTCACCATGTTCACCCCCTGCGTGTTCCCCATGATACCGATGACTGTCAACTTCTTTATGCACGGCAGCGAGAACAAGCGTAAGAACCGTCGCCAGGCTTGGTTTTTCGGATTCTCTATCGTCTTCATCTTCGCCGTCCTCGGAGCCATTCTCTCCGCATTCTTCGGACCTGAGGCGCTCAATCTCATCGGCACACACGGCATACCCAACCTCATCTTCTTTGCCATTTTCATCATTTTCGCCCTCTCTTTCTTCGGCCTGTTTGAAATCAAGATGCCCGAAAAGTGGATCAACAAGTCCGACGAGCAAGCCGACAAGGGCGGACTGCTGGCCCCCTTCTTCATCGCCCTCACCACGGTGCTTATCTCTTTCAGCTGCACCGGCCCCATCATCGGAGCCGCATTGGTGGGCTTTGCCACCTCTACCGACAACCGCTGGGTGTCGCTGCTGACTATGCTGGGCTTTGGCATCGGCTTCGCTCTTCCCTTCACCTTGCTGGCACTCTTCCCCACTATGCTCAAAAACCTCAAGTCGGGCGGCTGGCTCAACTCGGTGAAGATTTGCTTCGCCTTCCTCGAACTGGCCTTCGGCCTCAAGTTCCTCCAAATGGCCGACCTCTATTGGGGCTGGCGTCTCATCGACCGCGAGATTTATCTCGCCATCTGGATTGTCATCTTCGCCCTCATGGGATTCTATCTGCTGGGCAAAATCAAGTTCAAGGGCGACACCGAGGTGGAGCAGATCGGCGTGGTGCGGCTCTTCCTCGTCATCGCCACCTTCTCGTTCACCCTCTACATGGTGCCGGGTCTGTGGGGCGCCCCGCTCAACGGCATTGCCGGCTTCCTGCCCCCTATGGACACCCAGGACTTCAATATCGAGAAGATTGTGGTCGATAACACCTCCACTCTCACCCTGCAGGCCGGAGAGACGAGTCACGGCAAACTCCCCGCCGACCGCAAGTACGCCGACAAACTGCACATGCCCACCGGCTTCGAGGGCTTCTACGACCTCGATGAGGCCAAGGCCTACGCCGCCGCCCAAGGCAAGCCTATCTTCATCGACTTCACCGGCCGCAACTGCGCCAACTGCCGCGAAATGGAACAGGCCGCCTGGGCCGACCCCGCCGCCAAGAAACTGCTCAACGACAACTTCGTCATGTGCGCGCTTTATGCTGACATGAATGACATCGACCTGCCCGAGGACGAGTGGGTGGTTGACGACAACGGCCGCACTATCAAGACGCTCGGCCGCCGCAATCTCAACTACCAAATCAAGACCTTCAACCAAAACACCCAGCCTTGCTATGTCATCATCACCGCCGACGGCAAGGTGGTCTCCGACGGGGTCTATACTTACGACCCAAAGAAGTCGGCATCGTCTAAGGCCGAAGGCTTCGTGGCATTCCTCAAACAGGGTTTGGAAAACTTCGCCAAATAAGGTCCAAAACGACTAAAACCTATCAGCGGAAGCCCCTTTTTGCAGGGGTTTCCGCTTTTTGGTTGTGTTAATATTGCCCTTGCAAACTGCTATAGGACAATCCCTGCATTGTTAAATATGGGTTTTTGAATCACAAATTCTTTTCTGTGTCGGAGAAAAGTCGTATCTTTGCACTCGATTTCCAAAGGGAAATAAGAGAGTGCGGGGTAGAGCAGAGGTAGCTCGTCGGGCTCATAACCCGGAGGTCGTTGGTTCGAATCCAGCCCCCGCTACCAACAAAGGGAATGCCGAAAGGCCTTCCCTCTTTTTTTGTCCCCCCCCCAAAAAAAACATCCTCCCTACTCCTCGTTTCATCTGGAAAATTAAGGTTGTCAAAAAACGAAAAAAGTCTTATTTGACCACTTGTTTTCCATTTAAGCACTTTTTTTTATGCTTATTTGGAAATTATGTAGTATCTTTGCAAAAATTTTACCACCTTAGATGGAATACACAGAATTGCTGGAAAGGCAGATTATCGGACGGCTGCGGATTGACAACCCTTGGTGGGCCGAGGGCGCCATCCCCGACTACTACCGGCAGATGACGCCGAGGCTTTATCTTGACATTTTCTACCCGCTGATTAAGGATTTGAGCCTGAGGCGGGCCATGATTCTGATGGGTCCGCGGCGCGTGGGCAAGACGGTGATGTTGTACCACGCTATTCAGAAGTTGCTGGACGAGGGAGTGTCGCAGAAGAACATCATCTACTTGTCAGTCGAGACTCCCATTTATAACAAGATTGCTTTGGAACTGCTTATCAATCTCGCTAAACAGACGTTGGGCAAGCCGATGAACTCAACCGAAGAGTTTTGGGTTTTCTTTGACGAGATTCAGTACCTCAAAGAATGGGAGGTGCATTTGAAGTCGCTGGTCGATACCTACCACAACATCAAGTTTATCGCCAGCGGTTCGGCGGCCGCCGAATTGAAGAAGAGAAGCGATGAGAGCGGAGCGGGACGGTTCTCGGACTTCAGCCTGCCCCCGCTTACGTTCCACGAGTATATCCATCTGCGGGGTTACGACCCGCTGATGTACCCGCAAAAGATTCAGTGGAAAGGACGGGAGATTGACTGTTTCGGCACGGTGGACATCGATAGGCTGAACGCCCTGTTTGTTGAGTATATCAACTTCGGCGGGTATCCCGAGGTGGTGTTCTCGGAGCGGATTCAGACCGACCCCGGGCAGTTTATTCGGCACGACATCATAGACAAAGTGCTGTTGCGCGACCTGCCTATCCTCTACGGGATACAGGACGTGCAGGATCTGAACTCGCTCTTCACGGTGCTTGCTTACCATTCTGGAAATCAGTTCTCGTATGAGATAATGTCGAAGGAGACGGGTATCCGAAAGGAGGTGCTGAGGAAGTACATCAGTTACCTCGAAGCCGCATTCTTAATCAGAGTGGTCCACAGAACCGACGACACCGCGAAGCGGTACCAGCGGGAGACCAGTTTTAAGATTTACCTCACTAACCCCTCGCTCCGTTGCGCGCTGTTCCAGCCCATACGCATGACTGATGCCGAGATAGGCGACATGGTGGAGACCGCCGTATTTGCCCAGTGGTTCCCGCGTGCAGGTGTCGATATTTTATACGCCAACTGGAGGTTGAGCAAAAAGGAACAGGGTGAGGTCGATATTGTGGGCATCGACCCCGGGCGGCAGAAGCCGGTGTGGGCGGTGGAGTTGAAGTGGAGCGACCGCTATGCCGAAAGCCCCGGCGAACTTGCCTCGCTGTTGTGGTTTATGCCGAACAACCACATCGACGAGGCCATTGTGACCACCCAAACCATCGCTAAGACTCGCAAGATGGACAGCGTCACGCTGCACTTCATGCCAGTGGCCTGCTATGCCTATACTGTCTCTAAAAACACACTGCAGAACACACGGGAAATGTATGGTCTCTAATGCGGAAAATTAAGCACGAAAAAACGAGCTTATTTTTCCAACGCCACTTACTTATTTGTAATACAATATATTAATTTGGAAAAATAAGTAACCCCCTCGCCCGCTCAATGCTATTTGGCATTCGGATTTCCTCATTTGACCCCGCCCGGGGCGCCTGTCTTTGTGTGCTTGGTGGATAGCGGAAGAGTCTCGGCTGTGGCCGGTCTCTGTGTTCCACCCCCAGCCTTTCGATGGGTGGGAGGAAGGACTGGCGGCTGAGTTGGGCGGGGCAGCGGTGTGGTGAGGTGCTGGCGGTGCTATTGGTTGTCGTATTGCTCCACCTCGTTGTGGAAGAACTCTATCTGGACGCCGGCTTGGCGGAAGAGTTCTTCGCTCTCGGCTCCGGCATGATATTTGCGTTCGCACACCACGCGGGTGATGCCGCAGTTGATGATGAGCATGGCGCAGGTGCGGCAGGGGGTCATGCGGCAGTAGAGCGTGGCGCCGTCGAGGGCTATTCCCCTGCGGGCGGCCTGACAGATGGCGTTCTGCTCCGCATGGACGGTGCGCACGCAGTGGTTGGTGACGCGGCCGTCTTCTTCGATGGTCTTGCGGAAGAGGTGCCCCACTTCGTCGCAGTGGGGAAGCCCTGCGGGCGATCCCACATAGCCCGTCACGAGCAGCTGGCGGTCTTTCACTACCACGCAGCCGCTCCGTCCGCGGTCGCACGTGGCCCGCTTGCTGGCGGTGTTGGCCAGTTCCATGAAGTACTCGTCCCACGTGGGTCGGTGAGGAAGTATTTTTTCCAGCACCTGTTCCACCTGCTGGTGCAGCTGCTCTACTGTGCCGTCGTTGTTGAATGTGTAGTCGGCGGCCTTGATGCAGACGCCGAGGTTCTGCTTGTTGGGGTCGGTGTTGGACATTTCGCGCTGCTCGTTGGCTGCGAAGGTGTCGAAGTCGATGTGGTCGGTCTCGCTGCCCCGCAGCACTGCGCGCTCGTAGCGTGTGCGGAGGTCGGCATCGACGGCAAAGAGGTAGAAGTTGGCTTTCTGCTTCAGCGCCGCCACCTCGCCGGGTGTACGTATGCTCTCAATGATGCAGTTGCAGCCCGAGGACTGGGCTTGTTGGTAGAGCTGCTCCACTATCCATGAGGGAGTGTGTTTGGCTCGCAGGTCGTTGCCTACCAGCGTCATGCTGTCGCGGTTGACGGGCAGTCCCCGCCGCACTATCTCTTCGGTGATGAACTGCCGCACTGAGTGGTGGACAAAGCCCCGCTGCTGGACGAGGTAATCCACTATGGTGCCTTTGCCGGCACCGAGGGTGCCAGTGATGCCGATGGTTATCATACCTTGCAGGTGTATTGTAGTTTGGCGAGTTCTTCGTTGGCCTTGACAATCTTCTGCTTGAGCCCCTGCTTATAGTCGATGACTTTCTGTAGGAGGGCGGGGTCGCCTGCGGCGAGTATCTGCATGGCGAGGACGGCAGCGTTCTGCGCCCCGTTGACGGCCACGGTGGCCACGGGGATTCCCGGGGGCATCTGGAGCATGGAGAGAGTGGAGTCGAGGCCCTCGAAGGCGCTGCCTTTGATGGGCACGCCGATGACGGGCAGCGGGGTCTCGGCCGCTATCACGCCCGGCAGGGCCGCCGCCATCCCGGCACCGGCAATGATGACTTTCACGCCCCGCAGGTGGGCGTTACGGGCAAAGTCCGACACCTCGCCGGGGGTGCGGTGGGCCGAGAGGGCGTTGACCTCGAAGGG
>DCJB01000066.1:0-546 GCA_002317325.1 Bacteroidales bacterium UBA1711 | reverse complement strand
TTTTACTTAGTTTTTGTGTATCTGCCAGGCGCGGAGCAGCACGTCGGGACGGGCGCCTTCGTAGAGGACTTTATAGACTGCCTGGGCAATGGGCATTTCCATCCCCATCTTGCGGCGGATGGTCTCGAGGCTGCGGACGGCGTAGTAGCCCTCGGCAATCATGCTCATCTCCAACTGGGCGCTGCGCACGCTGTAGCCCTGGCCTATCATGTTGCCGAAGGTGCGGTTGCGGCTGAACTGCGAGAAGCAGGTGACCAGCAGGTCGCCGATATAGGGCGGCACCTTGTTCGGGTCTTGCAGGAAGTTGCAGGGCGAATGGATGGCTTGGAGAAACAGATTGGTCTCAACAATCGAGTAGCTGACCAGCACGGCCAGCAGGTTGTCGCCGCACCCCATGCCCTTGCACACGCCCGCGGCCACGGCATAGATGTTCTTGAGCGCCGTGGCGAACTGTATGCCCCGCATATCGTTGGAGGTGGAGGTGTTGATATAGCGGCAGTGGAGCTGCTGGCTGATTTCTTCGGCCAGCTGTTGGTTGGGCGAGGC
>DCJB01000012.1:1653-7835 GCA_002317325.1 Bacteroidales bacterium UBA1711 | reverse complement strand
GGTGGAGCATGGCCTTGAGCCGCTCGTGATAGTCGGGGCCGTAGGCGTACTGGGCGATGAGTGCGGGGCTGCTGATGCGTCGGGAGGGCTTGTAGCCGACGAGGAGCGAGACCACGCTGGCGGCTTCGGGGAGGAGGAGGCGGGGGTCGTGGCGCAGGTCGGTATGGTTTTCGAGGAACCGCATGGCGCCGTGGCCGCCTTCGGCGAGCCAATCGGCGAGGCCGAAAGCGGCGGGGGCGATGGCTGCCGCGGGGGCAATGCCGCAGGCGTCGAATCCGACCTCTGCGGCAAGGGTGGCTACGGTGTCGTGGTGGATGAGCGTGGCGATGGCGGAGTTAGTCCTCGGGTGCGGCGGGAGCGCAGGCTGCGGCTGTGTCGGGGGCTTCGGCGGTGTCGTCGGCGGGAGTCTCAGCCGAGGCTGCGGCGTGAGCGCCTTTCTTGCTGCCTTCGTATAACTCGAAGTGCAGGAAGCGGCAGTCGAGGGGGCCGTTGAGGAGGGGAATCTTCTTGGTGGGCTTGAGGCCGATGTGCTTCATGGCTTCAAAGTCGCTGGTGATGAGCCACACGTCGCAGCCGGCGCCGTATTTCTTCTTGAAAGTGTCGCCGAGGAGTTGGTACATGGCGTTGAGGTCCTCAATCTTGATGCGCTCGCCATAGGGCGGGTTGGTGACGATGAGGGTGCGACCTTCGGGCGGGTCTTGGTCCTCGAAGGAGCCGTTGAAGAGCATCACGTCCTTGTGGAGCCTGGCGTATTCGAGGTTTTTCTCGGCCTGCTGGAGGACGGTGAGGTCGATGTCGTTGCCCCATATCTCGCACTCGAAGTCGCGTGAGCCAATCTTGCGGTCCTCCTGTTCCTTGACGCTCTTCCACTCGCCGAGGTTGAACTCTTTCCAGCGTTTGAAGGCGAAGCGGTCGTCGCGGTAGTACTGGGCGGGGATGTTGTTGGCGAGCATGGCTGCCTCGATGAGGAGGGTGCCGGAGCCGCACATGGGGTCGTAGAAGTTGCAGTCGCACTTCCAGCCGGCGAGCTGAATCATGCCGGCGGCGAGGACTTCGTTGATGGGGGCGATGCCCACGGCCTGGCGGTAGCCGCGTTTGTGGAGCGACTCGCCGCTGGAGTTCATGAGCAGCGTCACCTGGTTGTCGCGGATGTGGAGGTTGAACTTATATTCGGCGTTCTCGGTGTCGATGGCGGGTCGCTGGCCGAAGTTGCGGCGGAAGCGGTCAACGATGGCATCCTTGGTTTTGAGGGCGGCGTAGTAGGAGTGGGTGAAGATTTCGCCGCTGGTGGTGCTTTCGATCATGAAGGTGCAGTCCACGTCGAGAATTTTCTCCCACTTGATTTTATAGACCTGGTCGTAGAGTTCCTCGATGCTGTTGGCCTCGAACTCGGCGAAGGGCTTGAGAATGGCCAGTGCGGTGCGGCAGGTGTAGTTGGCGCGGTAGAGCACCCTCATGTCGCCCTCGAAGGTGACAGCGCGGTTGATGCACTCGACGTTTTCGGCTCCGCAGCCGCGTAGTTCTTCCGCCAGTAATTCCTCGAGGCCCATCATGGTCTTGGCGACCATTTTGAAGTAGTTATGTCCGGTGTTCTTCACCGGCACCGCTTTGCCGTTTTGTTTTTGGATTATCATGTTGGGTATGCTGATTATTTGTTTTCTTTCTGCGCGGGAGCCGGTGGTGCACCTGGATGTTGTTGAGTTTGCCGTTGAGGATGGCGGTGTTAAGTTCGTAGCCCATCATGACAACGAGGCAGTTGAGGAATATCCAGAGCATGGACACCAGCAGGGTGCCGATAGAGCCGTAGAGGAGGTTGAAGCTGTTGAACTGGGCCAGGTAGCTGCGGAAACCCCACGAGAGGAGAATGAACATGGAGGTGGCAAAGATGGCGCCGGGTGAGAAGAATCCGATACGCTGCTTCTTGAGCGGTATGACGTAGTAGAGGATGCTGAGAGACAGCATGGTCATGAGGACGAGGATAATCCACCGTCCCACGCCGATGACGCCGAGGGCGAAGGAGCCGGGCTTGACAAAGCCGTTGGAAATGAGTGTGTCGATGATGATGCGGTAGCCGATGAAGGTGCACAGCACCAGCACCACCATCAGGTAGAGCAAGAACACCAGCAGAATGCAGATGGGGTAGCGTCGGACGAAGGTGCGGCGTTCCTTGTTGCGGTCGGAGAAGTACATCATGATGCCGTGCATGGCGTTGGCGGCGAGGATAATCGAGGCGCCAAAGCCGATGGAGAGGAGGCTCGTGTGCTTGTGGCCCATCACGTCGTTGATGCTGTCGGCGATGCGGTCGTATGCGTTGCCGGGGAGGATGTCCCTCATTTGGAGCAGCAACTCGTCCTGCAGCCCGTTGAGGGGTAGGAAGGCGATGAGGGTGAACATGAAGATGAGCAGGGGCGGCACGGCCATGAGCAGTGAGAAGGCCAGTCCCTTGGAGGCGCGCCACAAGTTGCCGTCGAGGATGCCTTTGAGAAGGTAGGCCATCACGTTGGCGAAGGGGACGTTTTGGTTGCCGGGGAACGACACGTTGTTGACCCACAGCCGCACGAACCGCACGGGGCGGCAGCGGAGGAATCGGCGGATGAGGGCTTTTGACTTTTCGAGGAGGTTCATCGGCGGCGGGGAGGCTCAGTTTTTGACCAGCGAGATGTCTAAGCTCTGGATGTGGTGGGTGAGGGCACCGACGGAGATAAAGTCCACCCCGGTCTCGGCGTAGGGGCGCAGGGTTTGGTCGGTGATGCCCCCGCTGGCTTCGGTCTCGCAGCGTCCTCCGATGCGGCGCACGGCCTCGCGGAGGGTGGGGATGTCGAAGTTGTCGAGCATGATGCGTTCCACTCCGCCGTGGGCCAGCACCTGCTCCAGTTCGTCGAGGCTGCGGACCTCGATCTCAATCTTGAGGTCGAGACCGTGGTGCCGGAGGTACTGGCGGGTGCGGTCGATGGCGCAGGCGATGCCGCCGGCAAAGTCGATGTGGTTGTCCTTGAGCATCACCATATCGTAGAGGCCGATGCGGTGGTTGGTGCCGCCGCCGCACTTGACGGCGTATTTTTCGAGGAGCCTCATGTTGGGCGTAGTCTTGCGGGTGTCGAGGAGTCGGGTGCCGATGCCGTCGAGCAGCTGCATCATGCGGTGGGTCTGGGTGGCGATGCCGCTGAGGCGCTGCATATAGTTGAGGGCGGTGCGTTCGGCGGTGAGGATGGTGTCTGCGGCGCCCTCGATGGTCATCAGCACGTCGCCTTTGGCTACGGGGTCGCCGTCGGTCTTGAGCGGCTTTATCACTAACGGCATCCGTCCGTGGTAGTAGTCGTCGTTGACAAGCTGAAAGGTCCGCTGCCCCACTTCCGATCCGCAGAGGATGCCCTCCTGTTTGGCCACCATCTTGGCTGAGGCGGCGGCGGTTGGGGGGATGCAGGCAAGGGTGCTGTGGTCGCCGTCGCCCACGTCCTCGAGCAACGCCAAGCGTATGAGCTGGTCCAGGTTCGGTATGCTTGTCATCATGTCAAACAACATTAGGTTTCGTTTTGCAAAGGTACGAAGTTTTTCCCATATAGCAACAGTTTTCTTTGTATGTGTGAAAAAAGTCGTACCTTTGCACTATGAAAGCGACCATTATCAATATAGGCGACGAATTGCTCATAGGGCAGGTAGTCAACACCAATGCCAGCGTTATGTCGCGGCTGCTGGTGGCGGCGGGCATGGAGGTTTGCGGCGCGTGGGTGGTAGGTGATGAGGCGGCGGCCATAGACCGGGCGCTGCGGCGCTGTTTGGACATCAGTGATGCGGTGCTTGTCACGGGCGGCCTCGGTCCCACCAAGGACGACATCACCAAGCGGGTGCTGTGCGACTTCTTCGACAGCGAACTGTATGAGAACGAGGAGGCCTTGGCCAATGTGAAGCGGCTCTTTGACGCTCGGGGCTACGAACTGACCCCCGTCAACCGCCGTCAGGCATGGGTGCCCCGCTGCTGCACCATGGTCAACAACGAGGTGGGGACGGCACCCTGTATGTGGTTCGACCTGCCCGAGGACGAAGACGACGACTGGGGCGGCAAGGTGGTGGTGTCGATGCCCGGAGTGCCGTTTGAGATGCAGCGCCTCATGGAGACCGAGATTGTGCCGCGGCTGCGAGTGCGTTTCGGCACCGACAGCATCATCAACAAGAACCTCTTGGTGCAGGGCATAGGCGAGTCGTTTCTGAGCGACCTTATCGAGCCTTGGGAGCTGGCCCTGCCCGCCTCCATCCGGCTTGCCTACCTGCCTCAGGCGGGAATGCTGAAGCTCCGCCTCACCGCCCGCGGGGGCGGCAGCGAGGCTCCGCGGCTGCGGCAGCAGATAGACGCGGCTGTGGCGGCGCTCTACCCCATTGCGGGGCAGTATATCGTGGGCGAGGACTTGGAGAGTCTGCCCGAACTTGTGGCCTATATGCTGAAGAGGTGCGGCAAGACCCTCGCCACCGCCGAGAGTTGTACGGGCGGCGCCTTGGCCCAGCAGCTCACAGCCATGGCGGGTGCGTCCGACTACTTTAAGGGCGGCGTGGTGGCCTACAGCAACGAAGTGAAAGAGCGCGCCCTCGGCGTAAGTCCCGACGTGCTGGCCGCCCACGGCGCGGTGAGCGAGCAGACGGTGTGCCAGATGGCCGAGGGGGCGCGACAGCGCCTCGGAGCCGACTATGCCGTGGCCACCACGGGAGTGGCCGGTCCCGGCGGCGGTACGCCCGAGAAACCGGTGGGCACGGTGTGGATTGCCGTGGCCGGCGGCAGCCGGACGGTGGCAAAGCTGCTCAAGTTCGGCGACCGCCGCGCGCAGAATATCGAGCGAACCTGCAACGCTGTGTGGAGCGAACTCGTCCGATTTGTCAGAGAAACCTGCTAACCCATTTATTACCTTCTGTCTTTCATGTCTAAAGGACTTCTTACCGTTCTGCTGCTCATCTGCTCCAACGTCTTCATGACCTTCGCCTGGTACGGCAACCTCAAGCTTCAGCAGATGAAGCTTATCACCGATTGGCCTCTCATCGCCATCATCCTGCTCTCGTGGGGCATGGCCCTGCTGGAGTACTGCTTCATGATTCCCGCCAACCGCGTGGGGTCGCAGATTACGGGCGGGCCCTTCTCGCTCATGCAGCTCAAGATTATTCAAGAAGGGGTGTCGCTCACGGTCTTCACCGTCATCGTGGCCACGGTGTTCAAGGGCGAGCCAATCCGTTGGAACCACCTTGTGGCCTTCGGGTTCATCATTTTGGCTGTGTTCTTCGCATTCTTGAAAACCGACTGAAAAACAACACCCCCACCGCGCCGCTATGAAAAAGGCCCTTCTCGCCCTCTGCGCAGCCGCTATGCTGCTGACCGGCTGCACCAGCCCGTCCAAAATAACCGAACTGACCGACTGGCAGTTCCGCTATTATGAGTCGTGGCATCCGGCCACCGTGCCGGGCTGCATACACACCGACCTGATGGCCCATGGTCTCATTCCCGACCCCTTCTACGGCACCAACGAGGATTCGGTGCAGTGGGTAGGCGACTCGGTGTGGCGGTACCGCACCGTCATCACCCGTGTCATGTGGGATGGTTATGAACATTGCGAACTGGTGCTTGACGGAGTCACCCCCTGCGCCATATACCTATCCGGCGAGAAGCCGGGCGGCAGCTACACGCGGAGGGTGGGCGGCTGCGACAACGCCTTCCGCCAGTACCGCTTCGAGCTCTTCAGCGACGACCGTCCGGTGGGCGACTCCAACGTCATCACCGTCGAGTTCTACCCCGTCGAGGCCAACAACGAGCGGCATTTCTCCCACGATGTAGAGGATGCTCCCGATATGCCCTACGACCTGCCCGACCACCGCGTCATGCAGCGCACCCCGCCCTATATGCTGGGGTGGGACTGGGGGCCGAAACTGAGCACCATAGGCTTCCTCCAAGGCGTGCGTCTCGAGTGCTACAACGGCGAGCGGCCCCAGCCCAAACGCCCCAAGGTCCGCAGTTGGAATGTGGAGCTGCGGCGCGAAGCCGACTCCGTCGGAGAGAGCTTCGTGTTCTATCGCGACGGCGAACCCCTCTTCTGCAAGGGGGCCAACTGGATTCCGTGCCATTCGTTCCCCGTGCTGACTCCCGCACTCAAGGAGCGGTACCGCTACCTGCTCACCTCGGCTCGGGAAGCCAACTTCAATATGCT
>DCJB01000012.1:0-1480 GCA_002317325.1 Bacteroidales bacterium UBA1711 | reverse complement strand
CACCCCTGCGTGGTGGTGTGGTGCGGCAACAACGAGGTGAAAAACGGCTGGGAAGACTGGGGCTGGCAGCAGCAGTATGGCTGGACTCCCGCCCAGCAGGACGAGCTGCGGCACGGCATAGACACCCTTTTCGGCCCCCGGGGCATACTGGCCCGGGCGGTGGAGGCCGCCGACCCCCTCCGCCGGCCCTACATCCCCTCGTCGCCCCTCTACGGCTGGGGCCATCCCGAGTGCGTCACCCACGGCGACTCCCACTACTGGGGCGTGTGGTGGGGCGAAGAACCCTTTGAGAAGTACGCTGAGAAGTGCGGCCGTTTCATGTCGGAGTTCGGCTTCCAGAGCTATCCCGACTACAGCACCGTGTGCCGCTTCTGCCCCGAAGGGCAGCGGACCATCGATTCGCCCGTCATGCGGAGCCACCAGAAGCACGGCCGCGGCCGCGAGATAATAGACAAGGCCATGCGGCAGTACTACGGCTGCGACAGCCGTTCACTCACCCTTGAGGACTACTGCTATGTATCCCAGCTGCTGCAGGCCTGGGGCACGGGCTACGGCATACTCCAACACCTGCTGGCCCGGCCGCACTGCATGGGCACCCTCTACTGGCAGCTCGACGACTGCTGGCCCGTGGCCTCATGGAGCAGCATTGACTGCTACGGCAACTGGAAGGCGCTCCACTACCGTGCCAAGGCCCTCTATGCCGAGGATGCCAATCTGCAACTATTTGAGCAATACTACAAGACCTATCCGAAGGATTTGAAGCTCCCTGTCCCGAGATACAGCCTGACACAGGCGGTTGACCCGCAGGGGCGGCTGCAGGCAACGGTGGAGGCTCATTCGCTTTTGCGCGATGTCATGCTACAGACCGAGCCGCACGTAGATGGCCACTTCGACATCAACTATTTCGACCTCGGCAAGGGAGGCACCCTCACCGCCACGTTCCTCCCTCTCAATCCGAAAGCCGATATGGCGGGCGTTAAGGTGACGGTGAAGACGCTGAACGAAATTCTGGGCAAAGGACAAAAGTGATGTTCGGCCTCTGTCCCCAGCCCGTCTGATAGCTCCAGAACGCGACCACCCCTGCAGGTACACTATTCTGCCCCTGACTCTGCCTTGAGTTCTTCGTTATCCTCTGCCGACTGACAGCGCTACAAAAGTTGAAAGGGCGTTCCGCCCCACCCTGTGATTTTTAAATTCTTGATTCATGGCTTTCCCCGTTCATTGTTCACGGAGACATTCGTTGGTTGAGCTTCTGAATCCTACCCCACCAAGTACTGGTCGATGTTGCGGGTGGAGTGGTCGAAGCTGATGCCGATGCGGATGAGCTGCTGGCCGTCCAAGGCGAAGGGGAGGGCGTAGCCGCGGTCGGTTATCTGCTTGAGGGCCTGCTCGGCGGTGCCGTTGAGTTTGAACTCGACCACATAGCAGGACTTGTGGGTCTTCACGACAAGGTCGATGCGGCCCTGGCTGGTGTGGTATT
>DCJB01000103.1 GCA_002317325.1 Bacteroidales bacterium UBA1711 | reverse complement strand
GCTGCCAAGAAGGCTGCGGAAGAGATGCCGGCACCCATCTTTGCCGAGGAGCCCACGGTGCAGGAGGAAGCACCCCTTCCGGCTCCCGAAATGGAGGAAATAGAGGGGCGACCCAACGACGAGATTTTTGAAGAACTGTCCGCCCCCGAGTCCAAACAAGTCCCTGCTCCCGAAACCAAGCAGGCCTCTAAGCCCGAGTCCAAACAAGCCCCCGAATCCCCCAAGGCCGCCGGCACCTCGCTCCTTGAGTTCCTGCAAGTAGAACACGCCGAAGAGCAGCCGCGGGTGCGCACCATAGCCGACACCTTCAGCCGTCCCACCCGCAGCGTGGACGAGCAGGTGGCGCCCAAGAAAGTGACCGACCTCCGTACCGTCATCAACATCAACGACAAATTCAGTTTCATGTGCGAACTGTTCCGCAACAACATGAAGGCCTACAACGACTTCATACTCAAACTCAACGCCACCACGTCGCGCGAAGAGGCCTTAGGCTATATGGAGCAGGAGGCCAAAGCCTACCAGTGGGACGAAAACTCGGTGGCGGTGAAGAACTTCTACAAAATATTCGACCGTAAATTCTAACTCATGGACAATCGCAGAGCCATTCTTTTTTCGGCTCCTTCGGGCAGCGGGAAGACGACCATCATACGCGAGATACTGAAGCGGTTCGACTGCTTTGAGTTCTCCATATCTGCCACCAGCCGCCAGCCCCGGGCGGGCGAGGCCGACGGAGTTGACTACTATTTCCTCTCGCACGACGACTTTGTGCGGCGTGTGGGACGGCAGGAGTTCCTCGAGTGGGAGGAGGTCTATGCCGGCACCTGCTACGGCACTCTCAAGAGCGAGATTGACCGCATTTGGGACAACGGCCACGTCATCATCTTCGACGTGGATGTCAACGGCGGCATGAACATCAAGAAATACTTCGGCGACAAGGCGCTCTCGCTCTTCGTCAAGCCGCCGAGCGTGGAGGTGCTGGCCGCGCGGCTGCGGGGCCGCGGCACCGAGACAGAAGAGGCCATCAGCAAGCGGCTGGCCCGCAGCGCCGCCGAGTTGGGCATGAGCGACCGTTTCGACGTAACAATCATTAACGACGACCTGGCCCGGGCGGTGGAACAGACCGAGGCCGTCATCAAGCAATACCTCGCCGCCCCGCTGGACTGAGCCCACCCGGGGCGGCTCAGGACTCCGCCCCGCCGCCGGGCTGCGGCCGACCGTATCGAACTAACAAAAACAACACCATCAAGTGGATGCTCTATTAGCCTTCCTCAAGCGATTTGACTACGTCTTCCTCTTCCTCCTGTTGGAGATAGTGGCTGTCGTGCTTATCTCGAAGAACAGCAACTACCAAGGCTCGAGGCTGGTGCAGGCGGGCAACGCCGTTGCCGGCCAGTGCTATTCGGCCGTCTCGTCGGTGGGCGACTACTTCGGGCTGCGCCGCGAGAACGACCTGCTGGCTGCCGAGAACGCCCGCCTCAGGGCGCAGCTTGAGTCGTCCTACGTCTGCTTCGACCGCCGTACCTTCATCAAAAACGACACCGTATATAAACAGCGCTACCGCTACACCGAGGCCCAGGTGGTGAAAAACACTTGGGGACAGCGGGACAACTACATTATGATAAACAAGGGCCAGCTCCACGGCATCAAGGTCGATCAGGCTGTGCTCTCGCCCCAGGGCATTGTGGGCGTGGTGGTCAACACCACCGCCAACTTCGCCACCGTGATGCCTGTGCTCCACTCCGACAGCCGCAACAGCGTGAAGATTAAGCGAACCAACAGTGCCGGTTCGCTCGTGTGGTATGGCGGAGACTACCGCTTTGCCGCCGTCGAGGACATACCCAAGACCCACAAGTTGGTGAAGAACGACACCGTGGTCACCAGCGGCATGGCCAACGACTTCCCCGAAGGGGTGCTTGTGGGCTATGTGGTGGGCACCTACAGCGACCGCGGGACGGGCTTCTACCGCATCAAGGTGCAGCTGGCCACCGAGTTTAACAAACTGGACCACGTCTATGTGGTGGACAACCGTTTCAAGGCCGAGCAGGACTCGCTCATGGCCAAATCAATAATGGAGGAAGAGAAATGAACAACTTGGTCGTCAGCAACATCTTCCGCTTCTTTATCCTTATCTTGCTGCAGATTCTGATGCTCAACTTCGTGTCGTTTGGGGGCTATATGCTCCCCTTCGTCTATGTGCTGGCCGTGCTGATGCTCCCCACCCGGTTGGGCAAGATTCCCACCCTCGTCATCGCCTTTGCCGCTGGGCTGCTGGTGGATATTTTCTGCAATGTGTTGGGATTTCACGCCTTCTGCTGCACCCTGCTGGCCTTCGCCCGCATACTGTTCGGCAACCGTATGCTCACCCGCGACGAGCCCGCCGACATAGACATTCCCAGCGTCCACTCGGTGCCGTTTGCCCAGTTCTCCGGCTACCTCTTTGTCATGTCGCTTATCTACTGCGCTGTCTATTTTCTCTTGGAGGCATTCTCGTTCAGCAACTTCTGGCCGGTGCTGCTCTCCATCGTCCTCAGCACGCTGCTCACTTGGGCGCTGATGCTCCTCATGCAGCTGCTCATCCCCCAAAACAAGAAGTGACCAAATACCCCGCCTATATGAAGAAGTTATTGATGACCGTGATGGCTTTGGCCGCCTGCGGGTGCTCCGCGGCTCAGATAGCCATCGGCCAGTGGCAGGACCTCAACTCGTTCTCGACGGTCCGCTGCGTGCACGTGGCCTCCGACCGCGTCTATGCCGCCACCCGCATGGCCATGTTCTACTACGACAAGAACGACTACTCCCTCAACACCATGACCAAAGTGAAAGGCCTCTCGGACGTGGGCATCAGCACCTTCGGCTACGACGATGAGAGCGACTGCTTAGTGATAGCCTACACCAACTCCAGTGTTGACATCCGCAAGGACGGACAGATACGGCATCTGCCCGACATCAAAAACAGCAGTATCGGGGGCGACAAGCAGATATATCACGTCCGCTTCAATGCGGGGCTGGCCTATCTTGCCACGGGCTTCGGCATAGTGGTGGTCGATCCCGACCGCTGCGAGGTGCGGGAGACCTACTACCTTGGCGACGAGGGAGATCACGCCGTCGTGTATGACGTGGCCTTCACCGACAGCTTGGTGGTGGCCGGCACCGACCGCGGCCTCCTCCGCGCCCGGAAAGACTCGCCCCGCCTCCGCATCTACGACGAGTGGCACCGTGACACCGTGTCGCTGCTTGCCGGCTGGTCCATACGCACCCTTGTCACCAACCCCAACCACAAGTGGCTTGTGGCGCTGGCCTGCACCAACAACCCCGACAGCCTGACCGCCTTTTTCCAGACCGACTCCGACAACGACCGCTGGGGGACTTGGGGGGGCGGGAGCATCCGGTCGCTCCGCTCGCACAACGGCCGCATCGTCCTCAGCCGCTACGGCCGCATAGAGGTCTATAGCGACAACTACCGGCTGGTGCATCATGTGGATGACCTGCCGGGCTATGGCGCCGTGGTCTATGACGCCGACTTCGACACCGACAGCACCCTGTGGATGGGGCACGTTTGGGGCGGCCTCATCCGTCTGCCCTTCCGTTCCGACGACCCCAAGAGCTACTGTCCCGAAGGCCCCCACTCCGACGACTACGTCTTCTCCGTTGCCGCCACGTCCGACAAGCTCTACCTCGCCCCCGGCGGCAAGCGCCCCACCTACGAGGGCGTGAATATGGACGGCAACATATACACCTACGACGGGAGCGGCTGGACCGCCCTCGTCAACGATGGACACCTCGGCACCTTCAAGGATGTGCTCTATGTGGCCGCCGACCCCACCGACCCCGACCACATCAGCGCCTCGGCGTGGGGCTGCGGCCTCCTCGACGTGAAAGACAACACCGTGCAGACACTCTACACCAAGGCCAACACCGACGGCGTGCTGACACCCTATATCGACGGCTCATTCGTCCACTACCGCGTATCGGGGCTGGCCTACGACGGCGAGGGCAACCTGTGGATGACCAACTCGCTCAACAACGAGGGGCTGGTGGTGCGCTACAAGGACGGCACATGGAAAGGCTTCAACACCACCGCGATAGTGCAGGGGTCGGAAGTCTCGCGCGAGATAGACCGAATCATCTGGGACAGCGTCAACGGATACAAGTGGTTCATCGGGCGCGCCAACCGCATATATGTTCACGACGGAGTGGACCGGCAGGCCTACATTGACCCCAACAGCGGCAGCAAGCTGGAGACCCACACGGTGACCTGCATCGTACAAGACCGGTCGGGCGACATCTGGTTTGGCACCGACAAGGGGCTGAAGGTCATCTACGACGGCTACCGCGCCTTTGCCAACGGCAGCGGCGGGCTTGCCCCCGTCACCTGCAGCAACATTCTCTTCAACGCCGACGGCATCACCGAGTACCTCATGGCCTACGAGAGCATCACCTGCATGGCCGTAGATGGGGCCAACCGCAAATGGGTGGGCACCGCCAACAACGGCCTCTACCTGATTGCCGCCGACGGGCGGGAGCAGATAGAGCACTTCACCACCGCCAACAGCCCGCTGGCCTCGGACAAGGTGGTCTCCCTCGCGGTGCAGCCCTCTTCGGGCATCCTCTTTGTGGGCACCGACAAGTGTCTGCAGGCCTACCGCTCCACCGCCACGGCGGCGGGGACTGAGCCCGACCGCAACATCAAGGTGTTTCCCAACCCCGTCAAGCCAGGCTACGACGGCCCCATAGCCATCAAGGGCTTTACGCGCGACGCGCTGGTCCATGTCACCGATGTGCGCGGCCACGTGGTCTATGCCACCCAGGCCTTAGGCGGGCAGGCGGTGTGGGACGGCCGCACCCTCAACGGCGAGAAGGCCGCCAGCGGCCCCTACCTCGTGTTTGCCTCCGACGCGCAGGGACAGATGCGTTCCGTTGCCAAAATACTGATTGTCCGATAGCTCATGTCCGCCACCCTCAGCACTACGGCACTTGTCCTCCACACCACACCATGGGCGGAGACCTCGGTGATAGCCAAAATCTTCACTCGTCAGATGGGGGTGCGTTCCTACATAATCAAGGGTGTGCGGACAGCAGCCGGCCGCACCAAGCAGAACCTCCTGCAGCCCCTCAGCCACCTCGACTTGGTGGTATATGACAACCCGCGCACCCGCCTCAACTACATCAAAGAGATGGCCCTCCATATAGAGGACCTTCCGCAGGAGGCTCCCGACCGAAGCTTCCGCCCGGTGCAGGACGCGCTCAAGTTCTTCATGACCGAGGTGCTGCACAAGACCCTCCGCGAGGCGGAGCCCATGCCCGCGCTCTTCGACTATGTGGCCCGCTGCGTCTGTTTCCTCACCCCGCCGACACTGCTTGCCCACCTGCCTGTCACATACCTGCTGACCGTGTCGGAGTTTCTCGGCATAGAGCCTTTGGACAACTACTCGGCGCGAGAGCCGCTGTTCAGCCTGACCGAAGGCCGTTTCTGCTCGTCGGGAGAGCAGACGCTCGACGGTCCTGCCTCGGTGCTGCTCCACGACTACCTGCTGTCGCTCCGCTCGGCACAGCCCTGTCCCGCCGTGCCGCTGGCCCAGCGAACCGAACTCGTCAACCGGCTGTTAGACTACTACCGTATCCACCTATCCGATTTCCGGGACTTCAAGTCCCATGAAATCCTCCACGCCGTACTCGAATGAGCGGAAGCCCCCTCAGATGTATCATCAGCCTGTTGCCAGCTTCAAAACGATAATAAGCCAGTTATGAAAAAAACGAAGTCCCTCATGCTCCTGTTGGCGCTGCTATGCGTTGGGGCGCAAGCCGTCGGGCAGTCGTGCTACTGGGTGGCCTTCACCGACAAGCAGGGGGCCACATTTGACCCCTACGCCTACTTTGACGCCAAGGCCGTTGCCCGCTACCGCCAGTGCGGCGCCGACCTCGGCGACAGTTCCAACTATCCGCTCTGCGGCCGCTATGTGGCTGCGGTGGATGCCTTGGTGGAGGAGGACTTCGGGCAGTCGCGGTGGCTCAACGCCGTGGCGGTGGAGGCCACGCCCGACGAGATAGCGCGGGTGGCGACGCTCCCCTTCGTGCGGGAGGTGCGCCCCGTCGCCTCCGAGGGACAGCCGGCCGGCTGCGGGCAGCCGGCCGCAGGTGCGGGCGACATCCCCTCGTTCTACCCCCAGGTGGCGAGGATGGAGGGCGACCTCTTCCAAACCCGGGGCATTGACGGCAGGGGCATACGTATTGCCGTGTTCGACGCCGGCTTTCCGCGGGTCAACACCCACCAGGCCTTCCGGCACCTGCGCGACAGCAACCGCATCATCGACACCTGGAACTTCCCCAACGGCAAGGCCGATGTCTATGGCTGGAACGCGCACGGCCTGATGACCCTCTCCTGCATTGCCGGCATGATGGACGGCAAGCGGTTGGGCATGGCCACGGGAGCCGAGTTCCTCCTCTACCGCACCGAGGTGGAGACCGAGCCTTTCAAAGAGGAGGTTTGGTGGGCCATGGCGGCCGAGAGAGCCGACAAGCAGGGCGCCGACATCATAAGCAGCTCCCTCGGCTACGGCAAAGAGCGCTACTACAGCGACCAGATGGACGGCACCTCATACGTGGCCAAGGCGGCCGGGATGGCGGCCGAGAAGGGCATGCTGGTGTGCTGCTCGGCGGGCAACGAAGGCACCGACAAGCGGTGGAAGACCATCGTCACCCCTTCCGATGCCGACGGGGTGCTGTGCGTGGGCGGCATCAGCGCCTCCGAGAACCGATACATCCATATCAGTTTCAGCTCTTACGGGCCCTCCGCCGACTGGAGGGTGAAGCCCGATGTGGCGGCCTACGGTCATGCGACAGTGGCCAGCAATTTGTCGGACAGCAAGGTGGCCAGCGCCGACGGCACGTCGTTCAGCTGTCCCTTGGTGGCCGGCTTTGCCGCCTGCGCCTGGCAGGCCTCGCCCGGCAAGACCGGCGCCGAAATGTACCGGGCCATCCGGCAGTCGGCCGACCGCTACCCCTATTTCGACTATGCCATGGGCTACGGTGTGCCGCAGGCCTCGTACTTCTTGGCGGGCATGGGGGCGAAAAGTCCGTCTGAACCCACATTCGAGTTTGTCGATACGGCCGAGTATGTGCTGGTTCGGCTGCGGGCGCGCCCTGCGTCGGAGTACGCCAACGTCTTCTTCAACCGCCAGCGTCCCGACGGCCGGCTGGACCGCTACGGCAACTTTGAAGCGGTCTCGTCGGACAGCAGCTGCCTCCGCTTCGGCAAGGCCGCGTTAGACAGCTGCCGGCTGAATGTCTCGTACTTGGGCTACACGGACTCCTTTGTCCTGTCCGAGGCCGACCGGCTGCGGTATCAAGATTCTGCGGCCGACTTCCGCCCCTTTGCCGCGTCATTGGAAAATGGCCATCGCCACATCTCCCTCCGCACCCCGGCCGACGACTTGAGGGCCGGCCGACGTCCGCAGTTCATGCCTGAGGTTTACTTCCAGCTGGGTTCGTCATTCCGCACCGCCACGGCAGAGCAGCGCCTCCACGGCTGGCCTGTGACAACCCATTTGGGCTTCCGCGGAGCGTTTGGGCTGTCGAAAGACTACTCACTTGGCGTCGGGGTAGAGTGGGGGCGGCACAAATACAAATTTGACCCGAGCGTGCAAAACCAGTTGGACGAGATGCTGAATCCCTCGATAGAAGGGGTGCCGGAACGCAAAATCCTGCGGAGAGACGACTTCTCGTTAGAACTCTTCCAGCGCGTGCGTCTGCTCCCTGCCAGCGGTAAGGGCCTCTATTGGGATTTGGGCTTCTATGTCTCGGGAAGCATACACAACTACATCATCAGGAGCAAGGGGACGCTTGGCGAGAGAGCCTCGGTGAAGAAAGAGCTGTACACCTACCGCTCGCCCAAGTTCCTCGACCGGCGGGCGTTCAACTACGGCATCACTACACGGGTGGGTTATCAGTGGATAGCCCTCTTTCTCCGCTACAGGCTCACCGACATCGGCGCTTCGCAGATGGTCCCCGCCGTGTGGCAGCCGGGCAACTTCTATATCAACCTCCCCCGCTTCGAGGCGGGGCTGCAGCTGTCGCTGTAGGTGGAAACCACACACAAAAGCAGATGAAAAGTAACAACTTAAAAATATACAATATGACTTTGCAAGAATTTCAAAACGAACTCCGCGCGGGCATACCCAATCCGCTGCCGGCGCCCCAGCCCTACGACACCACTGTCAACCACGCCCCCAAGCGCAAAGACATCCTCACCAAGGCCGAGAAAGAACTGGCCCTCCGCAACGCCCTCCGCTATTTCGACCCCAAAGACCACGCCATGCTGGCT
>DCJB01000093.1:7462-19033 GCA_002317325.1 Bacteroidales bacterium UBA1711 | reverse complement strand
CGGGTCCTACTGGTCGGCCACGCGCAACAGCGGCTACGCCAGCCTCGCCCGCAACCTGTACTTCTACAGCGGCAGCCAGGGCGTGAACGACTACAGCCGCCGCTGCTATGCGTTTACGGTGCGCCCCGGACTGATTTATTACGCAAGTGTCAGCAATTGGCACAGATGAAGGCCATCATAAAGATGTTGCAGCAGCGGTCTCGCTCCGACACCCGCTATCGGCACTGGCCGGCCAGCAGCCCGCAGGCGGCCATGATGTCTTCGCCCCGCGAAGCGCGGATGGTACAGGTGATGCCGTGGCCGTTCAGATAGTCGCGGAAGCGACTCATCGCCTCCGCCGTGGCGGTGCGGTAGGGGCTGTTGGGCGACGTGTGGAAACGGATGAGGTTCACCCGGCAGTCCAGCCCTCGCAGCAGTCGGACCAGTTCGACGGCGTGGCGCGTGTCGTCGTTCAGCCCGCGGAACATGGTGTACTCGAAGGAAATTCGTCGCTGCCCGCTCCAGTCGTACTCTTTCAGCAACGCCACCACGTCGGCAATGGGGTAGGGCTTCTGCATGGGCATCAGCTCCAGCCGCTCGTCGGCAAAGGGATTGTGGAGGCTCACAGCCAAATGGCACTGGCTCTGTTCGAGGAATTGGCGCAGCCCGGGAATCACCCCCACCGACGACACCGTGATACGCTTCGGACTCCAGCCCAACCCCCAGTCGGAGGTGAGCGCCTCGGTGCTGCGAAGCACGCTGTCGAGGTTGTCCATCGGTTCGCCCATGCCCATATACACGACATTGGTGAGGCGGTCAAACTCGGGGATGGAGAAGACCTGGTTGAGGATTTCGCCCGCCGAGAGGCTTCCGTGGAACCCCTGCTGGCCGGTGACGCAGAAGCGGCAGCCCATCTTGCACCCAGCCTGGCACGATATGCAGAGGGTGGCGCGGTCGTCGTCGGGTATATAGACCGCCTCCACATACTGGGGCTCTGTGCCGGCGCGGCACTCGAACAGATACTTCTTTGTGCCGTCTTTCGACATCTGGCATCCCACGGGGGCGCTGCGGCCTATGCAGGCTATCTCGTTCAGCCGGCTGCGGGCCTTGAGCGACAGGTTGGTCATTGCGTCGATGGTCTCCGCCCGCTTGGCGTACAGCCAGTCGCACATCTGCTTGGCGGCAAAGCGGGGCAGCCCTTCGTCGGCACAGAGCCGCTGAAGTTCCTCAAGCGAACATCCCAAAAGGTTCATTTTGTTCATGGCGTGCCCATTCGGGGGTCAGAAGTCATACTCCGCCTCTTCTTGCATAACCTCCTGCTGGAACTTGGAGCAGTCCAGTTCCACATCTAACGGCACGTTGGGACGCTCAAAGTCGCCGCGGGGGAAGTGCAGGGTGGGGTCCTGATAGACGCTCTTCATGAAGAGGCCGAAGATGGGCAGGGCCTGGGCGGCGCCTTGTCCGAAGGTCATGTTGCGGAAGTGGATGCTGCGCACCTCGCCGCCCGTCCAAATGGCGGTGGCCAACTTGGGGGTGATGCCCACAAACCAGCAGTCGGAGTTGTTCTGCGTGGTGCCGGTCTTGCCGGCGATGGCGGAGCTGTAGTCGCTGAGGTGGTACTTGTAGTTCAGCCGCACGCCCGTGCCGCTGTGCACCACGCCCTTCATCAGTTCTACCATCATATAGGCCGTCCGCTCGCTGATGGCTTCGTGGCGCTCGTTGGAGAAACGGTCGAGCACCGTTCCCTTCTTGTCCTCGATGCGGGTGATGATGATGGGCTCTACATACTCGCCTTTGTTGGCAAAGGCGGCCATGGCTGCGGCCATTTCATAGACGCTGATTTCGGGGGTGCCTACGCAGATGGCCGGCACGGCGTCAATGTCGCTGGTGATGCCCATCTTGCGGGCTATGCTGATGACCTGCTCCGGCGACCCTTGCTTCATCAGGTAGGCCGACACCCAGTTCACCGAGTGGGCGAGGGCCCACTTCAGCGTCACCATCTCCTCCTCGCGCTCGTGGGTCGAGTTCTTGGGACACCAGTCGGGCTGCCCCCACTGCTCAAAGCATACTTGCGAGTTGGGCACCTCGGTGCAGGGATACATATTCAGGTCCTGCAGGGCCATGGTATAGACGAAGGGCTTGAAGGTGGACCCCACCTGCCGCAGCGACCGCACGTTGTCGTACTTGAAGTGGCGGTAGTTGATGCCGCCCACATATACCTTCACGTGGCCCGTGCCGGGCTCTACCGACATCATGCCCACGTTCAAAAACCGCTTGTAGTAGATTAGCGAGTCCCACGGGGTCATCACCGTGTCTATGTTGCCCCGCCAGCTGAATACACGCATTTCGACCTTCTCGTTGAATACGCGGCGTATCTCTTTCTCGCTCATCCCCTGCTCTTTTTTCAGGCGATAGTAGCGGTCTGAGTCCTTCATGGCGCGGGTGAGGATTCGCTCCTGCTCAGCAGGGTCTATGTCGCAGAAGGGATTGCCTTTGCGGCCCTTCAGCTCCCGGTCGAACTGGGGCTGCACCTCTTTGCTCATGTGCTCTTTTACGGCCGCCTCGGCATACCGCTGCATACGCGAGTCTATGGTGGTGTATATCCGCAGACCGTCCTTATGCACGTCGTAGTGTTCGCCCTCGCTGTTGCGGTGGTGCTTGCACCATTCTTTCATCTCGTTGCGTATATACTCGCGCAGGTGGGTGGCCATGCCGTCGTTGTGGGTCTGTAGCGAATAGTGCGACATATCCACCGGCGTTTCCTTCAGTTTCTCAAACTCTTCGTCGCTCAGGTAGTCGTAGCGGTTCATCTGGGCCAGCACCGTGTTCCGGCGTTCTAAGGCGTTCTCGGGGTGCAGCACGGGGCTGTAGGCCGTGGGGGCCTTCAGAAGCCCCACCAGCATGGCGGCTTCGGGTACCGACAGCTCCGACGGGGCTTTGTCGAAGAACGTCTTGGCCGCAGTCTTGATTCCGAAAGAGTTGCTGCCGAAATCCACGGTGTTGAAGTACATGGCTATGATTTCCTGCTTCGAGTAGTTGTGCTCCAGTTTCACGGCCACCACCCACTCCTTGAACTTGGAAAACACCGTGCCTATGGCTCCCTTGTGGGTGCGGGGGAAGAGGTTCTTGGCCAACTGCTGGGTGATGGTGCTGCCCCCGCCGCTGCTGCTGTGGCGGCCCAGCAGGGTCTTGAAAAACACGCGGAAAAGGCTCCGCGGGTCAATGCCCGAGTGCTTGTAGAACCGCACGTCTTCGGTGGCTATGAGGGCGTTGATGAGGTTGGGCGACAACTCTTCGTAGGTCACGTCCGATCGGTTCTCTATGCCGATGAAGCCTATCACCTCGCCGTCGGCCGAAATAACTTCGGTGGCTTGGTTGCTCTGCGGGTTCTCCAGCTCCTCGAAGGAGGGCATGAACCCCAGCCAACCCAACGAAAGCAGCGTAAAAAACAGGAAGACCCCAGCCCAAAGGTAGGCGAATATCTTCCAGGCTTTGCGTATGGTGTCGTTTTGTTTCTTTTTCATATTGTCAGTGGGGGTTGATTGCTGGTCAACGGTTGATGTCTATGCACTCTATCCGCATTCCCACGCTCTTGAGGCCCACCACGTTGGTGTCGCGCATCCCGTGGGCTATCTCAAAGTGGTAGTTGCCGGAGAGGGGGAATATCACGTGCTTGCGGAAGTAGTAGCGGTTATCTATATAGCGCCCTGTGCGCTTGCCGTACCAGTGGCCCTCTACGTCGGCCAGCGGACACTCCATTGTGTCGTAGGCATAACTTCCGTCGGGAAAGGTGGTGGTGATGAAGAGGAAGGCGTTGGCCGTGGCAAAGTGGGTGTTGTTTCGCAGGTCGATGTAGAAGTTGTAAACATCGAGGGTGTCTTCAATCTCCACGTCGAATGACACAGGGTCGGCAATGTTCCACCCCTTTTCGTCCACATCGGCTTCGGAGGAGTAATAGACGCGGCGGTCACAGCCTGCGATGAGCAGTAGTACGGTCGCAAAGGCCAGTCCGAACGCGCCGGGGCGGAGGAACGTGGACCGTCCTTCTCGGCGGCAGCGGGTGGGGCGGGATTGCAAGGTTGTTTTCATGATGGCGTGGTGCTTGATGAATGGTGGTAAAGGTCAGGCCTCAGCTGCGGCGGTTGTTGTCGCCGCTGCGACGGGGTTGGTCGCTGTCGCCGCTGCGGCGGGGCTGGCTGCGGCGGCTGCGCGGTCGGTCGTTCTCTTTGGGTCGGTCGCCCTCTTTGGGCTGGCGGTGTTCGCCGCCGCGCGGTCGGTCGCCGCCGCGGCGCTCGTTCTTGTCGCGGCGTTCCCCACGTTCCCCGCGTTCCCCGCGGGAGGACTTGTCGCCTTTGTCGCCCTTGTCGGGACGGCCGTTGCGGGGACGGTCGCCGCCCCGGCGGTCCCGGCGGCCCTCGCCGCCCGAGTCGCTCCCCGGCTCGCTGCTGCGGCTGCTGTCGCCCGTGTCGTCCGACATCCGGCTGAGCTCACGCTCATATTCGGCCGAGGTGGACTCCTGCGCCAAAGCGGCTGTGGACATCAGCTCCACCTGAAAGTCCTCCAACTTCTCGGGGTACTGCTGCTGGCGGTTCTGCTCAATTATCTGCTTCACACTCTCGGCGGGAATGGCGTAGAGCTCGTTCTCGCCTTCGTAGGCGTACCACATGATGCCTCTGAACACGTCGGTCTTCTTGTACAGGGCCAGCCCCTTCTTGAACCGTATGGACACGCCGGCGGGCGGGAAGTTCTTCAGCGCGTCGGCGTAGGTCTCGCACTCGAAGTTGAGGCAGCATTTCAGCTTGCCGCACTGCCCGGCCAGCTTCTGCGGGTTGGGCACTATCTGCTGCACCTTCGCGGCACTGGTCGTCACCGACTTGAAGTTGGTCAGCCAGGTGCTGCAGCACAACTCGCGGCCGCAGGTGCCTAAGCCGCCCACCTTGCCCGCCTCCTGCCGCACGCCTATCTGCTTCATCTCTACCCTCACGTGGAACTCGTCGGCCAGCATTTTGATGAGGGTGCGGAAATCCACCCGGTCGTCGGCCGTGTAGTAGAAGATGGCTTTCGAGTGGTCGCCCTGAATCTCCACATCGTTTATCTTCATTTCCAGCCCCAGCCCGGAGGCAATCTGGCGGGTGCGGATGAGCGACTTGTCCTCTTCGCGAATGCTCTCCGCCCACCGCTCTATGTCCGAAGACTTGGCACGGCGGAAGAGTTTGTGAATGCTCTCGCTGGCAGGGTCGGCCTTGCGCTTCTTCATCTGAAGGCGGCACACCTCGCCTGTCAGGCTCACGATGCCGATGTCATGGCCGGGCAGCCCTTCCACGGCCACCACGTCGCCCTCTGTCACCTCCAGCCCGTCGGGCAGGCGGAAGAACTCTTTGCGGTTATTCTTGAATCTCACTTCCACACAGTCGAAGGGCTTCCCGCCCGGCTGCCGGATGCCGCGCATCCAGTTGCACGACGTCACCTTGCTGCACCGGCGGTTCTCGGTCTCCGTCACGGGCAAGTAGGGGTCGGGGCAGCGACAGCAGCCGCGGCTCAGAAAAGGCCCCTCCTCATACTTCACCCACGGCAGGGTGGGGTCGGGCTCTATATAGGGGTCTATTGAGTTCTCGGGAGCGGTATATTCGCCAAACACATCCACCTTGTCTTCCCGCTTCTCGTGCCGCTCCTTCTCGCGGCGGTCGCGGATGAAGGCCTCCATCTCTTCGGCCGTGGCCACATCGTCGTCGGCTGCCGCCTCAGGCTGCGCCTTGGGCAGCGGCGTCGGGGTGTCGGTCGGAGTCTCTTGCGGGGCTGCCGCTTTCTTCTCTTTGTTCTCTTCCATAGTTCTTGAAGGTATTGCCTATCTGTTCTTTAAATATTTGCTCATCTTAAATGAGAGCTGCATGAAACTAATCTTGGCGTAAGCGTTGCGCTCTATGGCATAGAGCGTCTCGTTCATCGCCCGGCATATCTGTTCTGCGTTGTTGGGGGTTATCATGGCGGGAAACGAGGCGTTGAACTTCTCATCGCCAAACTGCAGCCGGTCCCCCAGCGCAAGCCCTGCCGCCGTCTTCAGAAGACAGGCACGCACCGCCTCCTCGGCATAGAGCAGGAACTGCTTCTGCGTCTCGCGCCCCAGAGCGGCTATGCCGTCCACCCAGCCCGATAGGGGCTGCATATTCAGCTTGAAGAGCAAACGCATCCAACTCACAAACAGCCCGGCAAACTGCTCCGCCTGCGGCTGCGCCAGCCGCTCCTGCGGCAACGGCACCACCACCTGCTGCGTCCGCGACAGTATGGTGGGAAGCATCCGCTCGCTGCTCTCCGACACCAGCACTATCAGCGTCTGCCCCAAAGGCTCCTCTATCGTCTTGAGCAGCGTGTTGGCGGCGGCGGGGTTCATTCGCTCCGCCATCCACACCACCAGCGTCTTGTATGCAGCCTCAAATGGCTTCAGCGACAGCGCCGACACTATGTTGTCCGCATCACGCTCCCTTATCATGCCCTGCTTGTTCTCAGCCCCGAGGGCGGCGTACCACTGGGTCTCCGTCCCGCGCTGGCCGCAGTCGGCAAGAAAAGCCCGAAACTCCTCCTCAAACTCCTCCGCGCAAGGCTTACTCGTCACCCGCGTCGTGGTGAAAGTGGGAAAGACCAAGTGCAAGTCGGGGTGCATCAGCTGCCCGTACTTGAGGCAGCTGGGGCATTGGCCGCACGAGTCGGCACGCAGGGGACCATCGTCAAAGTGGCGGCGGTGTTCGCAGTTCAGGTACTGGGCGTAGGCCAGCGCCAATGCCAGACTGCCTCCGGCGGTGGCACCAAGGAACAATTGGGCGTGGCTCACCCGTCCCGAATCGATTATTTCGGTCAGGCGATTCGCAAAAACCTCCTGTCCTTCAATATCTTTGAATTGCATACTGCTCGCAGTTTAACTTACAAATATAGCAAAAAAAACCAACATATCGCTTTTCCGCCACATTTTTCCTCCTCCGCCCCGCCGCACTGTCTCCGCCCTCTCTCCATCCTGCCTCCATTTTTTCTCCACCCCCTCCCCAGCCCGTCCAAATACTTCCCAACGAGGCTCCCCCCTTTTTGCCCCCGTCGCCCCGCCAAAACCTCCTCCGTCCTTTCAATACAGCTACGTCTCAGCTCCGATGTGAAGTGTTTTTTCCTGACGAGTGATTGGCTGCTATGCCCTCACCGCTCAAATGCCGGAGCTGGTTCATGAATGAGCCGTGGGGGCCGACGGCTGCCGCAGACTGCGGTCGTAGCGGTTGATTTGGAGGAGATACCACCCAAGCAGAATAAGCAGCACGGCGGTGCTTACGCCCGAGAGCAGCAAGATGGCCAGCCGGAAACTGCCCGCCAAAATACCGGCTCCGAGAGCGGCTACCCGCAGCACCAGCAGTGCCAGCTGGAAGCAGAATTCGACGCGCTGGGTGGAGAAGAGGTTGCTCACAAACATCAGCGAGTTGGACGAGAGCATGGCCAGCAGCCATGGCAGCAGGCAGCGGATATAGTATCCCGCACCCTCCCAGCGGGGCCCCATCAGCCACACAAAGAGCGGTTCGGCCACAAAGTATCCCCCCACGCACAGCGGCACCGCCACAGCATTGGTCGCCAGCAGGAAACGGCGCACAGCGGGACCTATCGGCTCGCCGCGGCGTCTCCGCTCCACCGAATCGGCGTAAAATACCTTCTCGAATATGCCGTTGAGGATGTTCACTGGCCGCTGGGTGAAGGTGAAGGCCAGACCGAAAAGCCCCAGTGCCGCCTCGCCGAAATAGAGGCTCAGCCACAGAAAGGGGAGGTTGGCCGAGAAACTGGTGAGCAGGTCTTTGGTCATCACATAGCGCGGATAGTTGCGGTGCTTGCGCAGCAGGGGGGCAAAGGCGCCAAAGGCTGGAGGGCGCGACAGAACGGGATTCACTTCGGGGCTGCGGCGCAGCCGCAGACGAAAATAGAGGTTGCCCACCATCTTGCCCACCACGGTGCCCAAGGGCAGACCCAACGTGTGCAGGGCGGCCACAACAGTGTTTAGGAGGCCGAACCCTATTCGCGCCGCCACCGACGAGAGGGAGTTGACCACCTCGCTTGCCGCAATGGACTTGTAGTTGCGAAACCGATTGCAGAGGTGGGTATATACCCGCGTGGTGCCGCAGAAATAGACCATGGGCGGAATCAGTAGCATCAAGGCGGGCGGCAGTGCCGAAGGGGCGGCGTGGGCAGCCGCCAGCACTGCGGCCGCGCACAGCAGCAGCGCCGACACCGTTCGGTTGAGGCGCAGCGCCCCCTGGGAGAGAAGCAGGGCCTCGCCGTCGGAGTCAGCCGCCACTATCGCCAGTTCGTATTTGGCTGTGGAGAGGATGATGAGCACCTCGATGTAGCTGTAGAAGACCGAATACTGCCCGAAGTCCCCCGGGGTGAAGAGGCGCCCCAGCACTATGTAGGCCACAAAGGCAGCCCCCTGAGCCGCCATGCTGCCCGAAAGAAGCGTCCCCGACTCTTTCAACAGTCTGGTTATGTGCGGTTGCTTGGGCATTTTCGGAAGCGTTTTTTCATTGGCAGGGCTAACAGTCGCCCGCCCACTTGCGCAGCCCCCATTCGGCTCCTAAGAGCAATAGCAGCAACACCAGCAGCAGCGGAAGCGACAGCAGTTCGGTGTATCGGTAATGTGAACTGAGGAGCGGCTTCAGGTCGCCTCGGGAGGCAAGGCTCTCGGCCAGGCGCTTCTCCCCATCGGGGGGGAGCAGCTCGCCCCCGGTCGATTGGGCAATGGCCTCCAGCAGGGCGTGGTCGGCCACAAGGGTGGCCTGCTCGAGGTTGGCATCTTCTACCACAAAACTGCCCGCCGCCTCAAAGCGGGTGCCGGCCATCCGGGTCTCGGCCTCATAGCGGTAGCGGCCGGGCGGTAGGCTGCCAAGGTTCAGCACATAGCCTGTGCCCCGGCGGCCAAATTCGTAGGCGCGGCCGGGCTGCCGTTCCGCCGCAAGGGTGAGGCGGGCGTCCGGCTTGTTCACTGGCTCGAGGTTGTCGTTATACAGTTCTGCCTCGGCAACCACGTTGTCGCCCTCGGCAATGATGCGCGGCACCGTCACCCGGAAGCGTTCTTTGGCATCGCGCATGGAGGTATATACAACCATCTTCTCTACCAAACGGTCAAAAGCCTCGTGGCTGCCCGTCATCTGAAAGCATTGCAGCCGCCAGCGCCACAGCCCTTCGCCTGTCACAAAGGCGCGCCGCACTCCGTTCTGCTGGACGAAAGCCACCAACGGCCGCTCCGTACTCACGGATCCAATGCGGGCGGTGAAGAGCGACTGGCCGCTGCCCGCCAAACGATACTCCCCAAAAGGAGCCCGCAGCGGAGGCAGCTGCTCTATGAGGCGGCAGTACTCGTCGTCGAGGCCGAAGAGGGTGAAGTGGTCGTTATGCACCGCCGTCACTTCGTCGGTCTTGCGGGTCTTGGCCGCTATCTCCAGCCCGCAGCGCAGGGCGTTGAACCGCCCGAGGTCAGTGGTGGGTCCTAAGACGTAGAGCGTGGGTGTCTCGCCGGTGGCGCACTCTCGCCGGCCGTCGGGCAGTCCAATCAGCACTATCAGGCTGTAGGCGTCGGCACGCAGGGACTCTTCGCCACCGAGGACGCTCACTTCATAGTTGGGGTTGCGTTCCAGCGCCCGCCGCAGGGCGCCCGCATCGGGCGTGGGAGCTGCTGAGAGGATGGCTATCTTCTCGCGCCCGTCGGCCACTTCTACCGCCAGCGTCACACGATTGTTCTCCGCTGTCCGCTCGCCCGGCTGCGGCGTTAGGGCTATGACGTAATGGTGCAGCCCGGGCTTGTCGGCCTCCATAGTCAGCGGTACGGTGGCACTGAAGTCGTCGCTGCCGATAGGCATCTCTTGGACGAAGAGGCGCTTCCCGTCCCGTGTCACCGTCAGCACAGGGCGGCAGCCCTTGAGCCGGTCGGCCCGCAGCGTCACCTCCGCCGGAAAGCGGTCGCCAAGATAGGCCGTGTGGTTGCAGCGCACGTGGACTATGGCCGCATCGCAGCGGTGGGCGGTGTCGCCCAAACCCACCGCATATACCGGCACAGCCATGCGCGCCGCCTCGCCCAGCGGGTTGGCCCCATGGTTGTAGATTCCGTCCGACACCAGCACCACGGCTCCGAGGTTCCGCCCCGCATAGCGCTCGGCAATGGAACGCAGCTCGGCCCCTATGTCGGTGCTTCTGCCGCCAAAGGTGTCCGCAACCACCTCATAGTCGTCCAGCCCGCACGGGTCGGACACCCACTCGGGCAGCAGCCCTGCCGTCGATTCGCTGCGGTCGAGGGCCATCACAACGATGGGCTTCTCTCTCTCGGCGGTCTGCCGCTTGGTCATGGGCGCCGTCAGCAGGAAGGCAATGAGCGACACGCCGACAAACCGCAGCCCCGCCAGCCACCTCCGCAGCCGCGGGCCGCCAACAGCGGCACGCCCCGGAAAAGCGTAGAGCAGCCCCGCCCACAGCGCCCCCGCCATCAGGCAGAGGGGCACACAGTACCATGGGGTGTCGAGAAGAATCTGCATTGCTTTCGGCTATCTTTTGGATGCTACATCAGAGTCGTTGCAGCCGCCCCTCTCAGGGCAGGCTACTTCTCAAAGTTCAAGTTCTCGGTGCGGGCGCGCCGCAGCTCAAAGTCGCGGCCCAAGTACTTCTCCCGCACGTCCGGGTCGGCAGCCATCTCCTCCGGGGTGCCGTGGTGCAGCACGCTGCCCTCATACAGCAGATAGGCCCGGTCGGTGATGGAAAGGGTTTCGTGCACGTTGTGGTCGGTAATCAGAATACCGATGTTTCGGTCTTTCAAATGGGCTACTATGTCCTGAATATCCTGCACGGCGATGGGGTCCACGCCGGCAAAGGGCTCGTCAAGAAGCAGGAATCGGGGGTCGTTGGCCAAGGCACGGGCAATCTCTGTCCGTCGGCGCTCGCCGCCCGATAGTTGTATGCCTTTGTTGTGTCGAATCTTCGACAGGCCGAACTCGCCGATGAGCGACTCCAGCTTCTCTTCCTGCTGCTGCTTGTCCAAGTCGGTGCGAAACTCGAGTATCGAGCGAATATTGTCCTCCACCGTCAGCCGGCGGAACACCGAGGCCTCTTGGGCCAAGTAGCCCACGCCCAACTGCGCACGGCGGTACATGGGCATCTTGGTCAGTTCCGTGTCATCGAGAAACACCTTCCCCGAATAGGGTTTGATGATGCCCACAATCATGTAGAATGTTGTTGTCTTGCCCGCCCCGTTCGGACCGAGCAGACCCACTATTTCGCCCTGCTCCACGCTGACAGAGACCTCTTTCACCACCGTCCGCGAACGGTATTTCTTGACTATGTTTTCTGTTCTCAGCTGCATACACTCTTCTTGTCGCTATTTTCGATTGCAAAGATACGACTTTTCCACCACCCGACCAAATTTTCTTCCCCATCGTAACGTCAGCAACCCTCAGTCCGTGTTGCTTCAAGCCTCACCTCGTACCACTCACCCCTACAGGAACACCTGCCGCCCTAACGGCAGTCTATTACGGCATAGATCTTGATTTATTGCAGATTGTACTATACCCTGCTGCCCATGTATTCTTA
>DCJB01000093.1:5696-7451 GCA_002317325.1 Bacteroidales bacterium UBA1711 | reverse complement strand
CTTACTGTCAAATGCTCCAAGGTTACGATGACTTCTCAACAGAGCGAAATCGTATCCGCCATTCCTCAGGCAAGTACCAATCGTGAACGGCCTACAGCCACCTTCGCGTCCACCGACGGACAAAAAAAAACCCCGCCACATGGCGGGGCTGGGGTGATTCCGCTGCGATTCGAACGCAGGACCTACTGCTTAGAAGGCAGTTGCTCTATCCAGCTGAGCTACGGAACCAGCACTTCTTTGTCGGGACACCCAGATTCGAACTGGGGATCTCCTGCTCCCAAAGCAGGCGCGATAACCGGACTTCGCTATATCCCGCAAGCAAGACCCTTGTCGAAAAAAAGACGCCTTTCAGACGTCTTCTTTCTCTGGCGGAGAAGGGGGGATTCGAACCCCCGGTACCCTAATCGAGTACGACAGTTTAGCAAACTGTTGGTTTCAGCCACTCACCCACCTCTCCGTAGCTGTGCGATTTCTGTGAAAGTCTTCACTTTCCCTCTGCGAAATCGGTTGCAAAGTTACGAACTTTTTTTCAATTAGACAAAAAATAATGCACTTTTGAAGCCAATTCTGTGCAACTCATTTCTTATTCGCTTGATTCTTAACACCGTCTATCTTCTTCTGTATCTCCTCCTGATTGCCGAGATAATAGTCTTTTTGGAGGTTCATCTGGTCGTCAAATTCAAAAATATAAGGCACCGCGGTGGGTATATTGAAACCGACAATCTCATCATCGCCCATCCCCTTGAGGGTCTTCACTATGCCGCGTAGGCTGTTGCCGTGGGCCACCACCAGCACTTCGTCGTTCTTCTCAAATGCCTTGAGGATGGTGCCCTCATAATAGGGCATCAGTCGGGCGATGGTGTCTTTGAGAGCCTCGGTAAGGGGCAGCTCGTTATCGGGTATCTCATCGTAGCGAGGGTCTCGGCGGGGGCTCCCCTTGCCGTCCATAGCCAGTGCGGGAGGCTGCACGTCATAGCTGCGACGCCATTTCATCAGCATCTCTTCGCCATACTTTTCTTTGGTCTCGGCTTTGTTCTTGCCCTGCAAAGCACCGTAGCTCTTCTCGTTGAGCCGCCAGCTCTTCTCCACTGGCAGGTAGTCCATATCCATGGCATCAAGTATCTGGTTGAGGGTCTTCACCGCTCGTTTGAGATAGGAGGTGTAGCACATCGTGGGGCGGTAGCCCTCCTCTTTCAGCAGTCGTCCCGCCTGATAAGCCTCACACTGGCCAAAGTAGGTGAGGTCAACATCGGTCCAGCCGGTAAAGAGATTCATTTTGTTCCACTCGCTTTCGCCATGGCGAACAAGGATAAGTTTTTTCATGTGTATCGTGGTTGTTCTATTGCTCCACCTTTCGACAGGGGTCTGCCGCTCCGGATGGTTGTTGTTATTTGTTTTTTGTTTGCTTGATATAGGTGTCCTCTTTCAGCAGCCCCCTGTGGGAGGCGATAACGAGCGCTGCACCGAGGAGAATGAGCGGCACACTGAGCCACTGCCCCATGTTGAGGGTCATTCCGTCCTCGAATCCCACCTGGTCCTCCTTGATGAACTCAACAAGGAAACGCACGCCCCACAGTGCCACTAACCACCAGCCGAAGAGGCGCCCGTTGTGCAGTCGGCCCTGCTTCTTGCAATAGACGGCGTATGTGGCGCCGAAGATGATGAAGTAGCTGAGGGACTCGTATAGTTGTGTGGGGTGTTTGGCCACCGTCTCGCCATTCTGCTCAAATACAAATCCCCAAGGCAGCGTCGTGG
>DCJB01000093.1:4499-5517 GCA_002317325.1 Bacteroidales bacterium UBA1711 | reverse complement strand
TAGCCTGTAAACTGGCCGGTCTGAATGTTGATGGGGAGTATTATCTCAAGCCAATGGTCGGCCGTGCAGAAGTAGTCAGGCTCATAGAAAAGGCAGTGCCCCAAGCGTGCCCCCACCAGCATGGATACAAAAATCCAAAGAACCAAATTGTCGAGCAGCCCATTGGCAATCTTCTCGCGCTTGAAAATGCGGGACATCACCACATACCCTATCACGAATGCAAAAACGAAGCCGAGCGAATAGTATCTCAGCCCGAAGGAACCGATGTGAAACACCACGGGGTCAACGTTCCAATGGATGAAGTGAAGCAGCATGGCTATGTGTGATTAATGAACCGCAGCCTGCAGCCGGGTGAGGGCGACAGGCTGCGGCTCGAAGGATTGTTTTATTTTGCGTAGTTGACGGCGCGGGTCTCGCGAATGACCGTAACCTTGATTTGCCCGGGGTAGGTCATTTCGTTCTGAATTTGTCGCGAGAGGTCGAAACTGAGTTTGGTGGCCTCGGCATCGTTTACCTTCTCGGCTCCCACTATCACACGGAGTTCCCGACCGGCCTGAATGGCGTAGGTCTTCACCACTCCAGGATAAGTCATCGCCATTTCTTCCAGTTTCTTGAGACGGTTGATGTAGGCTTCGACTACCTCGCGGCGAGCACCGGGACGAGCACCGCTGATGGCGTCGCACACCTGTATGATGGGCGATATGAGGTTGGTCATCTCGGTCTCATCGTGGTGAGAGCCAATGGCATTGCACACATCAGGGTGTTCTTTGTACTTCTCCGCCAACTTCATGCCGAAGATTGCGTGCGGCAGCTCGGGGTCGGTCTCGGGCACCTTGCCGATGTCGTGGAGCAGACCGGCACGTTTGGCCAGTTTGGGGTTGAGACCCAGTTCCGAAGCCATTGTAGCGGCAAGGTTGGCCACTTCGCGGCTGTGCTGCAGCAGGTTCTGCCCGTAGGAAGAACGATATTTCATACGTCCCACCATACGCATCAGTTCGTGGTTCATATTGTTGATTCC
>DCJB01000093.1:4002-4400 GCA_002317325.1 Bacteroidales bacterium UBA1711 | reverse complement strand
GCGGGATGGATACGTCCGTCTGTCACCAGTTTGTGGAGCGACAGGCGGGCAATCTCGCGGCGTACCGGGTCGAAGCCGCTGAGGATAATGGCATCGGGCGAGTCATCGATTATCACTTCCACGCCGGTGAGCGACTCTAAGGCACGAATATTGCGACCTTCGCGACCGATGATACGGCCCTTCACCTCCTCGTTCTCAAGGTTGAATACGCTGACGGTGTTCTCAATGGCATTCTCGGTGGCGGTGCGCTGTATGGACTGGATGACTATCTTTTTGGCCTGTTCGTTGGCTGTGATGCGAGCCTCCTCCACAATCTCTATTATGCTGTTCGACGCCTCCGCCCGTGCCTCCTCGGTCATCGAATCAATCAAGTGCTGCTTGGCCTCTTCGGCGGTCAT
>DCJB01000093.1:0-3851 GCA_002317325.1 Bacteroidales bacterium UBA1711 | reverse complement strand
TGGTTGAGCGACTGCTCGCGCTGCTTGATTTTCTGCTCCTGCTCGCGGATGACGCTGTTCTTCTCGTTCACCTGTTTGTCGTGCTCGCTCTTGAGCTGCAAGATTTTCTCTTTTGCCTGAAGGATTTTGTCCTTCTTAATCATTTCGCCTTTCTCTTCGGCATCTTTCAATACCTGTTGGCTCTTGGCCAGCAGCTTGTCGCGCAGCAGACCAGTGGTGAGCCATACGCCCACTCCACCGCCCACTGCGATTCCGATGATGATAAATAGTACTATCATAATGGTTGTAAGTGTGTGTTAGGGGAAACCGCCAACCGCGCAGAGGCCTTGATTCCAACAAACCTCAAAAAAACCTGCTTCCAGCCCTCCGGGAGTTATGATAAACTCTGTACTGATAGGATTTGAGAGCCGGGTGTCTCAGCCATACAGCCTACCCACCCCTGAGCTTGCTCGGTTTGTAAATGGTGTTGAGTTTACAAACTGTTTTGGACTGGAGCAGGTGTTTCGGTCTAACAAACAGAAGCCAACATCTTCTCAATTCTGCCCAGACCCTCCTCCGCTATCGCTTCCTTCTTCTGCTGGGTGTCTATCTGTTGGAGCATACGCGTTATCTGCGTAAGCGCCGCCATCGCTAACAAGTCCTGGCGGTCCTTGTCACTATACATCTTGCCATAGTTTCTGGCCTGCGAGTCTATGAGCTCCGCCGCTGCACGGAGGAAATGCTCATTGGCCGGACTAATTTTCAGTTTATACGTTCTGTCAAGTATATGGACCGTGGATGGGAGTTCGTTCATAAGGATGCCAAGCACTTGTCTATGCTTTGAATGAGTTGGTTTATCTTATGCTTTATCTCTGTCGAATCGCCCTGTTGAGCCAGCGAGTTTCCGAGTTTTAATATTGTGTTTTGCTCTTTTAATTTATTAATTACTATATCTTGATTATGCTTTTGCTCAAGAAGCTGTCTGCATCGCTCGGTCGACTTCGCCTCCGCGGCACGCAACCGACTGTTCTCCTTCAAAAGCCTTCCCACTTTTGCCTCAATCTTTGCGACCGTGTTTTCTATGTCAGCCATTACGACACCTTTTTACACTCCAAAAAGCAGTGCAAAATTACTAATTTTTCCGAAACTGAGCAACTTTTTTCTCCCTCTACCCAAAAACGCCCTCTTTTTTATGATATTGCGGAATAGATAATAACATTATAATGTTCAGATTTACAAACTATCACACTCTCAACCTCTCTCCTGAGGCACGCTATTCCCCGTACTCGGCTCTGTCGGCTATCACAACGCAAATAAGCCCCTGCAAAACGGCTTTCGCACAAAAAAAGAACGCCCCGAATGTCGCTCTATGATACATTCGGGACGTGCCATCCAGTTCGCTTCCTGACAATGGAAGGCTACTTGAGCATATCCTTAAACTCTTTGCAGGGCTTAAACTTGGGAGTATAATGGGCGGGGATGGTGATGGAGGTGCCCTTAGTGATGTTCTGGCCTGTCTTTTCTTCCCGGCGCACCACCTCAAAGGTGCCGAATCCGCGGAGATAAACGTTCTCACCACTCGTCAGCGATTCTTTCACCACCGACATGAACTCTTCTACAATTACTTGGGCGGCATCCTTCTCCACCCCAATTTTCTCATGCAACTTCTTTACAATGTCTGCTTTTGTCATAATGCTAAGGTTTTACGATTCCTGTTTGTTTTCAGACCGCAAAGATATAAACTTTTTTTTGAATACAAAAACATTTTTGAACAAAAAGATATGCAATTATTACAAATGGTTGATAAAACGTATCTTGTATTTCCATTTTTATGAAGTACCCCCCTTTCAGCTGGAGTATAAAAAAGAGAAAATGTGTGCGGCTTGGAAAGAAAATGAACTCGAAAGAGCCTGTTTTTCTGACTCCTTAGGTCATAGAATGAGCTCGGCGGTAGAGGTGTCGGTCTCGGAGAGCGAAAGTGAATAGAGACGGGTTCCCTCGGGAAACTGCCCCTCTAATAGTCGAGCAAAATGGAGCAGCAGGTTCTCTGTCGTCGGCTGGAAGTCGGCCAGCATCAGTTTGGCTTCGTAGCCCCCAAGCGACGACTGGACTGGAACTGCGTCTGCGACCGTTGCCTCTCTTTCGGACACTCCGGCTTGGGGCAGCACCAGCGCGTGGTCGAATGGCTCGACAACGCACCGGTTGACCACCTCTTTGATTAGCCTGAAGTCAACCACCATGCCGTCGGACGAGGTGCCGGGCTGCTGCCTCCGCTCCCCCTCCACCGTCACCGACAGCCGATAGGAGTGACCGTGCACATTGCGGCATTTGCCCTCATAGCCCGGCAGGGCGTGAGCCATCTCAAAGACAAATTGCTTGGTGAGTCTCAGCATCATGGCTATCTGCGTCCTACAGGGTGCGCCAGCATGGCTTTCCCGTTCTTTATCTTCAAGAGCTTCTTCAATATGTCGCGGTCTATGCCACCGCAGGCCACGGTGCCGAGGTCGTTCATGGCACAGAACAGGTATATTTCTTGGCTCACGTAGCCGCAATCTACTGCGGCGTAGAAGTCGCGGTCTTCGGTGTTTTTGAACTTGGTCATTCGGTCGTAGTTGGCCACAATGACAATGGAGAACGGGGCAACGGCGAAATGCTTCTGCTTGCTAATCTCAGCACGATGGTCGCCCTCCACCACATTGTTGAGGGTGTTCCTTTGCGCGTCATAGAGGTAGATGCCCTGCTCGAGGAAGACATAGATGTCGAACTCTTGGACGTTGATTGCCGAAGGCACCACGCGCTTCTGCTCCTCGGGGCGGTTGAAGCCGTAGGCGCTCCATAGCAGCGAGGAGATAATCTCCATGGGCAGTTCTTCCGACTTGAGGTCGCGGGTAGTGGCACGGTTCTTCAGCGCGGTGCGAAACTCGCCATCCAGCCCCACTTCGGGCATGGGCAGTTTGATTACTTTCTCGGCTGCAACCGACGAAATCCCCTGCGGGGCTTTTCCGTCGGCCGACGGGACGTTCTTTTTCTGGGCCTGAAGGCCGGTAAGTGACAGCGTCATAACGATTACGAATAGGAATAGTTTTTTCATAACTGTGTTGTATTTTGATGAATTGTGAATCGGCATTTCTTTTCCTCAGCTATCGGAGCGAGGGGTTGACAGTGGATTTCGACAGCTTCTCGCCCACATAGTCTCGGGTGATGTGGATGACGGAACCCTTCTCCCGGTTGGGCAAGTCGAACATCAGGTCAGTCATCACGCACTCCAAGATAGACCGCAGCCCGCGGGCGCCCAGCTTATACTCTACAGCGGTATCCACCACGAGGTCGAGCGCGTCGGGGGCAAACTCCAGTGCCACGCCGTCCATGCCGAATAGTTCTGCATACTGTTTGACGAGGGCGTTCTTGGGTTCGGTGAGGATGCGGAGCAGCGCCTCGCGGTCCAGCGGGTCAAGGTGGGTGAGCATCGGGAAGCGGCCCACCAGCTCCGGTATGAGGCCGAAATGCTTGAGGTCCATCGGCAGCACATAGCGGAGCATATTTTTGCGGTCGAGGTCTTCGCGGGTCTTGGTGCCCGAATAGCCAATGACGTTGGATTTGAGGCGGGAGGCGATGGCTCGGTCGATGCCGTCGAAGGCGCCGCCCGCAATGAAGAGGATATTGCGGGTGTCAATCTGCACCATGGGCTGCTCGGGGTGCTTGCGACCACCTTTGGGCGGCACATTCACTACCGCCCCTTCAAGCAGTTTGAGCATGGCTTGCTGCACTCCCTCGCCCGACACGTCGCGGGTGATGGAGGGGTTGTCGCCCTTGCGGGCTATCTTGTCTATCTCGTCGATGAAGACGATGCCCCGCTCGGCGGAGGCCACGTC
>DCJB01000105.1 GCA_002317325.1 Bacteroidales bacterium UBA1711 | reverse complement strand
GGGGGGGACGGGGCGGGGGGGATATGGGAAACGGCCCGCCGGGGCGGGCCGTGAGAGAAAAAAAAACATGAAAAAAAGGGGCGGAGGGGGGCGGGGTCACTTTTTGTCGGGAGTGACATTTTTGCGGCTGGCTTTGGCCCGGCTGAAGATGAAGACGAGGAAAAGCAGCAGCACGGAGAAGCTGTAGAGGCAGCCGATGGTGAGCATGGCCACGGCTATGATGCCCGCAAGATAGGTGAGGCTGATGAGTACGGGGTATAGCACGTTGTTGCAGTGGCGTATGTCGGAGACGGCCTTTGCGACGACGGCGGCGAGGAGCAGGACGAGGAACGCCACCAGCGCCCATCGGACCGCCTGCGGGGCGATGAACTGGATGAGGCAGATGATGACGCAGGCGAAGAGGACGAAGCCGGAGACGAGTTTCCACTCTTTCCACTTCTTCATCTTGTCCATGTTGGCGCGGAGGGTCATTTCGGCAGTCACCTGCATGACGGCACAAAGGACGTTGTAGATGACGAAGACCAGGGCGATGCCGCCGACGATGGCCTGGAGCCAGCCCACGAGGTGGGGGGCGCAGAACCATGCAAGGTTGGGTTCGACGGCGCCGAAGCCGTTGTCGATGATGGGGAATTGGCTATTGAAGCAGTAGTAGTAGATGGAGACGAGGCTGAGGAAGAAGAGGGTGTAGAGGACGGGGTAATACTGCCGCTTGTCTTTGTGGCGAATCTGGTAGTTGAAAATCGCCATGACCACCGTCAGGGCCAAGATGACAAACACCTGCGCCGTGAGGCTCATGCGAATGGGGTTTGAATGGAGGCAGCCGATGAGCTCGGGTATGTTGCCAATAAAATTTTGCTGAGTAACAGACAGTAAGGGCATCATAGACTATTCTTTTAGCGTTATTTTCCGTCTGCAAAGATAGGATATTTTTTTGAAAGGCGGAAAAAAAACTCAAACCGCGGCGGGCGGGGCGGCGGGCACGGGGCGAGGCGCCCTAAGCGAGGCGGCGGCCCAGCCAGCAGCCGAGGGCGGCGCAGGCGATGCAGAGGAGGAGGGTGGCGGCGATATAGGCCGCTGCCGAGGCGATGCGTCCTTGGGAGAGGAGGGCGACCGACTGGGCGGAGAAGGTGCTGAAGGTGGTGAAGCCGCCGCAGAATCCCACGGTGGCGGCGAGCAGCCACCCGCCCGGTGGCAGGGCGGCCGACAGGGCGCCGATGGCGAAAGAGCCGACCACGTTGACGCAGAGAGTCGCCCAGTTGGAAGAGCAGTTGAGGGCGGCGCAGAGGAGCGTTGCCCCATAGCGCAGCATAGAGCCCAGGGCGCCTCCCATGCCTACAAGAAGCAAATTTTTAATCATCAGCATATTGTGTCAAAAGACCCACAAGGAACGATGGCGCAAAGATACGCAAAAAAAGCCGATTGGGCGGGATGTGGCAATAAAGGGGGCGGGACGGCGTTAATGGGGGAAACTGCGAAAGCATAATGAGCAAAATAGTGATACTGGCCGGCAGCCCCCGCCGGGGCGGCAACTCGGACCTGCTGACCGAGGCCTTCGCCCGCCGGGCGGCCCGAGAGAACGAAGTGAAAATCATACGGGTGGCCGACCTCAGCATAGCCCCCTGCCGGGGGTGCAACGCCTGTTTTGGCGAGGGGAACCGCTGCGTGCAGCGGGACGACATGGAGTCGGTCATCGAGGAGCTGCGGGACGCTGATGTGCTGGGCATTGCGTCGCCCGTCTATTTCTACGGCATCAGCGCCCAGATAGCCGCCGCCATCCACCGCCTTCACAACCCCGTGCGCGACACGTTCCACGTCAAGAAGGCATTCCTGCTGCTGGCCGCCGCCTCGCGGAGGGAGCAGGTCTGCGAGCCCATCCGGCTGCAATACACCCTGCTGACGGAGCACTTTGGGATAGAGAACCTCGGCATCGTGGCGGCCCAGGGGGTGAAAGAGCCGGGCGATGCGGCGGCCGCGGGCTACACAGTCGAGGCGGAGGCCCTGGCCGCGAAGATATGACCCGCCGAACAACGCCATGAAGAAGATATTGTTCATCTGCCACGGCAACATCTGCCGGAGCGTGACGGCCGAGTTTGTGATGCGCCGCTTGGCCGAGGAAGCCGGGCTGTCGTCGCAGATAGCCGCCGACTCGGCCGCCACGAGCAGCGAAGAGATAGGCAACCCCATTTATCCGCCCACCCTCCAGACCCTGCGGCGGCACGGCATAGAGAAGGCCTGCCACAGGGCGCGGCAGGTGACGGCGGAAGACTACGGCCGCTTCGACCTGCTGGTGGTGATGGACGGGGCCAACCTGCGGGAGCTGAAACGCATCATCGCCGCCGACCCCGAGGGGAAGGTGCGCCGGCTGCTGGACCGCGACGTGGCCGACCCGTGGTACACGCGCGATTTTGAGCGGTGCTATGCCGACATAGCCGAGGGCTGCGGGGCGCTGCTGGGCGAACTGGCCGACGGGATAGAAACCGAGTGACTTCGCGTCCCGCCCTTTTGCAACAGACAGAGAAAGAACGCAGAGCGTGGCCGTCGGACCCTGCCGCAACAAAAACGCAACAATAATGCAACCGATTTGTAACTGCCCGACGGCAAACCTTGTGTAGTTTTGCAGACCGAAAGAAAGACCGACAAACACTAAAAACAATCTGAGAATATGACATTTGGAGAGATACTCATCGTACTGCTGAACTTTGCGGGCGCCTTGGCGGTGTTCCTTTTCGGCATGAAACTGATGAGCGAGGGCCTGCAGAAGTTTGCGGGCGACAAGATGAGGAGCATAATGGGCAAGGTGACGAGCAACCCGGTGCGGGGCATACTGACGGGTGCGACTGTGACCACGGCCATACAGTCGTCGTCGGCCACCACGGTGATGGTGGTGTCGTTTGTGAATGCGGGGCTGCTGGCGCTGTCCGGGTCGGTGGCGGTCATCATGGGGGCCAACATCGGCACCACCGTGACGGCATGGATAATCACCCTCTTCGGACTGGGCGAGAGCGCCAGCGCGTTCAGCCTTCCGATGCTGCTCGGGGCGGTGTCGCTGCTGTTCATGTTTGCCAAGCGCGACCGGCTGAAGTCCATCGGCGAGTTCGTGATAGGCCTGGCCCTGCTGCTGGTGGGCATGGAGTTTCTGCAAAAGGCCATGCCGAATCTGGAAGAGTATCCCCAGTTCCTCGAAGCCCTGGCCCGCCTGTCGGACTACGGTTTTTGGTCCATCATGCTCTTCGTGGTCATCGGGGCGCTGCTCACCTGCTTGGTGCAGGCCTCGGCGGCCATGATGGCCATCACCCTTGTGATGTGCTACAACGGCTGGATAGGCCTTGACGCGGCGGTGGCACTGGTGATGGGGCAGAACATCGGCACCACCATCACGGCCAACCTTGCGGCGATGGTGGCCAACACCAACGGCAAACGGGCCGCCCGGGCCCACTTGGTGTTCAACGTGATAGGCGTGGTGATAACGCTCGTGGTATTCCGCCCCGTGATGAGCCTCATTGCCAACATCACCACCGGGATGTGCGGGAGCGACCCCTACCTGCCCGTGGGCACGGCGGGCTACAGCCCCAGCAGCATACCGCTGGCCCTGTCGTTCTTCCACACCTTCTTCAACGTGGTGAACACCCTCATCCTCGTCTGGTTCATTCCCGTCATCATCAAGATAGTGGAATGGATGGTGCCCGCCAAGGCCGAAGACGACGAGTATGTGTTCAAGCTCAAATACATCAGCGGCGGCCTGACCGGCACGGGCGAACTGAACATCGAGGCTGCCAAGAAGGAGATAGAGGACTTCTCGAAGCGGGTAGTGCGGATGTTCACCTTTCTGCCCGACCTGCGCACCGCCAAAGACGATGAGGAGTTTGACAGAATCATGGAGCGGATAGAGAAATACGAAGAGATAACCGACCGCATGGAGATAGAGATAGGCAAGTTCCTCACCCGGGTGGCCGAGGGGGGAGTGTCGCAGCAGTCGTCGCAGCTCATCAGTTCGATGCTCCGTATTGTGGATAACCTCGAGAGCGTGGGCGACAGCATATACCAGATAGCCGCCACCCGCCGAAACAAGCGGCAGGACGCCGTGCACTTCGACGACCACCTCAACCAGAACCTGCAGGGTATGACCGAGCTGGTTCAGAAGGCCCTCGACGTGATGGACAAGAACCTCAACTCGGACTATGGCGATGTGGAAATAGCCGAGGCCGAGGCCGCCGAGGCCGCCATCAACCAGTATCGGGACAAGCTGAGAGCCGAACACCTCGAATCGCTGAAGACGCACGCCTACGACTACGCCATAGGCAACGCGTACAGCTCGCTCTACGCCCTTTACGAGAAGACGGGCGACTACATCATCAACATCAGCCAGGCCATCGGCATGAAGTTCAAGTAGGAAGAATTAAGAATTAAGAATTAAGAATTTAGAATTTAGGGGGCGGGGGGAATTAAGACCTAAGTTCAACAAACGGTTTGGTTGTGAGGGGGATTGTCACCGTTACTTGGAAGGGCGTCGGGAGAAGGAAGGTGTGCAATGTGCCACACTTGGCAGAGAAGGTCATGGGGGGGCACAAAGGGGGCAAAGGACGTCCCGTTGACCCCTATTGAAATAGTCGCCGAACTGGGGCAATAAATTCATCCCTTCAGCGTTGAGGAGAGGAAACAATTGCCATCTTTTCCACCGATTATTTGGTTCGACAGGCTCACCACAAATTGACAATACCATGGGTAGATTCTTGAACAAAGGCAACTTGGATTTCACTTCCGCACGCAAAGACGAATATGTCGATAAATCGGCCATGATTCAGGTGATCAACGACACACTGGACACTCCGAGGCGCTGCACCTGCGTGACCCGTTGCCGCAGATTCGGCAAGTCGATGGCGGCACAAATGCTGTACGCATATTACGACAAGTCGTGCGACAGCCGTCATCTTTTCGAGGACTTGGCGATTGCGAAGATGCCCTCCTTCGAGGAGAACCTGAACAAATATCCGACGATATTTATAGATATGTCGGATTTTGCGACAAGGTTCAAGGGCGAGAAAGAGATAGTCGGTTTGATTCAGCAGACAATCATCAAGGATGTCGGCAAAATCTACCCCGACATTGAGATGGAAGACACCTACGACCTTATGGACGTGCTGTTCGAGGTGGCAGCTCACACGAAGGAGCGCTTCATAATGATCATTGACGAGTGGGACATCATCTGCCGTGACTTTGAGAATGTGGATGGAGTGATGGACAGATACGTGGATATGCTTAGAAGGATGTTCAAGGGCGGATTGTCCGCCCAGGTGTTTGTCGGAGTATATATGACCGGCATATTGCCGATAAAAAAATACAACACCGAGTCTGCGCTGAACAACTTCCGCGAATATTCGATGATTGACCCGGATGTGCTTGCTCCATTTTTCGGATTCACGCCAAAGGAGGTCGAAATGCTTGCCTCGAAATACAAAGTCGGAGTCGATGACCTGAAAATGTGGTATGACGGGTACGCAATAGGTGACGAGCAGTCAATGTACAATCCATATTCCGTGATGCTGGCATTGCAACGCCACAGATGCAAGAGCTACTGGCAGTCAACTGGTTCATACGAAAAGGTATCGACTTATATCCAGATGAATTTCGAGGGGTTGAAAGATGACGTATTGGATATGCTGGCGGGGGGGAGCGTTTATGTGAACACAACGAGGTTCACCAATGATATGAGAGTCGTCGAATGCAAAGACGATGTGCTGACCGTGCTCATTCACTTGGGATACCTCTCGTACGATTTCGACACCAAGACCTGCCGAATACCGAACAAGGAGGTTGCCGAGCAGTTTCAGAATGCGGTTGAAGGCACTTCGTGGGCGGAGGTCACCAAGCTGCTGCAGAACTCGCAGAAACTGATGGAGGCGACATGGAGGTGCGACGAGGAGTATGTGGCCAGGGCGATAGAGGATGCGCACACGGAGAATGTCAGCATACTGAGCTACAACGACGAGAACTCGATGTCGTGCGTGCTGGCCATCGCCTATATCTGGGCGAGGAACGAGTATGTCATCCATCGTGAACTTGCCACCGGCAAAGGGTATGCCGACCTGGTGATGATTCCGCGCAAGAAGAGCGAGAAGCCCGCCATCGTCATCGAGTTGAAATACAACACCTCGGTTGATACTGCCATCGACCAGATTCACCTCAGGAATTATCCCGACAAGCTCCTTGACTATTCGGGCAATCTGTTGCTGGCAGGCATCAGTTACGACCGCAAGGAGAAGACGCATGAGTGCCGGATAGAGAGAGTGTGACGGGCCAAGGGGGTAAGTATCGCAATATCTCACGCAGAATCGGCAAGGTCCGCAGAGAAACCATTCGTTCAATCTGTGTTCCACAAGAACAGGATGCTCTTTCTTGAACAATAATGTCCATGTGATATTACAATAATGCCCATTAATACTTTAGCACGTCATTTGGGCATAAAACCTCTATGGTCATTCATGTCACATTGGTGGCCGATATTGTTTTCCCAAAGGAACAAACCTTGACCATTGACGATGACTTATGACAATGGTTCGACAGGCTCACCACAAGTTGACGATGACCCTCAACTTCACCCAATACTTCACCCCCCCCAAAAACTCAAAACTCCGGAACATCAACGGGGGAGAATTTAGAATGTAGAATTAAGAATTTAGAATTTAGGG
>DCJB01000010.1 GCA_002317325.1 Bacteroidales bacterium UBA1711 | reverse complement strand
AGGTTGGTGAACGGGCGGTGGTTGGTGAATGGGCGGAGGTTGGAGGGATGGGTGAAGGATTAGTCGGTGATGATTGAGAGGATGAGTTTGATGAAGTCGTTGTAGTGGTCGAGGCCGCAGGCTTGGCAGGTGTCGGCTGGGTTGTGGTAGCCGCCGTAGCGCTGGCCCATGGTGAGAATGAAGATGGACGGACAGAGGCTGCTGAAATAGTAATGGTCGCTGTTGGGCGAGTTTTCTCTGGATTTGATGACTTGTGCGGCATGGCTTTGTTCGTTGGCAGCGATGAGCCGGTTGACGAATGGCTGTGTGTTGTCGGCATTCGCATTGAAGACCATCAGCCCTTCGTCGCCGCCGCAGAACATATCTATATTGCAGAGCAGCTTGACTTTGGAGTAGTCGATGAGCGGGTTTTGGGCGGCGTGGCGAGAGCCTGTGAGGCCTGATTCCTCGCCGCTGAAGAGCATGAAGACCATGGTGTAGTAGGGCTTTTGCAGTGTGGCCATTCGAGCGAGGTCGAGTACGGCGGCGGAGCCGCTGGCGTTGTCGTGGGCGCCGGGGAAATAGATGCCGTCGCCCATTATTCCGCAATGGTCGTAGTGGGCGGTGAAGACCACCATGGAATCGATGATACCGGGCACATAGCCGACCACATTTTGGGAGCGGTAGTTCTCGCGGTATTGGAGCGGCAGATGGAGGTCCACTTTCTTGACCCTTTTGGGGATGAGGGAGTCGAGTACTTCGACGAAGACGGGATTGGACTCGAGTTCGCCTACGATGGGGCTGTAAGTGTCGAGTTGGTTTACGCCGATGAGCCAAGTGCCATCTTTGAGCTGTTTTTTCCATGAGGCGGATTCCAACCGTTTTTGGAGGTGGCGTTTGGACGGATAGATGCGGTAGTGTGAGAATGGCGTGAGCGTGTCGCCGTTGATGGTGAGCGACAGGGGGCCTTCGTTGGTGTAGCAGCTGTATCGGTAGTGCTGGAGGTAGCCGGGTGAGAGCGGACGGACGCCGAGTTTGGCCAACTGATCGGCGAGGAAGGCGGCTGCCACCGAGTCGCCGTGATAGCTGGCTCCCCGCCCATACATACGTTGCGAGGAGAGTTCTTTGATAATATGTCTCACATAGGAGGTGTCCTGCGGGAAGGCGCTGAGCGCGGAAAGGAGGACAAAGGCGATGAGCAGAGAGGTTTTTTTCATAATCAGAAACCGGGGAAATTGATGAATAATGTGGGCAAAATGAGGAGGAAGCCGATGAGGATGAGTGCGGCAATGAACTTCCACACCCACTTGACCCAGACGGCGTAGGGAATCTTGGCCACGCCGAGACAGGCGATAAGGACCCCGCTGGTGGGGGTAATCATGTTGGTGAAACCGTCGCCGAACTGGAACGCCAAGACGGTAGTTTGGCGGCTGACATGAATCAGATCGGCAAACTGGGCCATGATGGGCATGGTGAGTGCGGCCTTGGCCGACCCGCTCGGCATGATGAGGTTGAGGAGGGTTTGGAAGAGGTACATGACCCCGACGGATGCCACTTCGCCTGTTTCGGCCAAGGAGCGTGTGAGTCCATAGAGGATGGTGTCGATCACCTTTCCGTCGCGCAGAATGAAGATGATGCCGCTGGCCAGTCCGACGACCAAGGCTGCGGAGAGGATGTCCTTGCAGCCGCTGAGGAAGAGTTTGGCCACGTTGTCGGCTCCTTGGCTGTCGGCCAGGCCGCTGCAAATGCCCATAGCGAGGAAGAGGGCCGAAATTTCCATCACATACCACCCGTAGCCGAGTACGCCGACAATGAGTGTGGCGATGGTGAAGAGGAGGATAATGAGGATAAAGAAGTGGACAGATTTGCGGAGCGAGAGGAATCCGAGCAGGACGAACAGTGCGGCCAGGACGGGAAAGACGGGGATGGAGAATGATGTTCCGCCCAAAGAAATGGAGGTGGAAGGCATCAAGAAGGAGCAAGCGACAAACACGAGACAGAGGAGCACATAGACGACCCACGCCGAAGTAGGGGTATGATAGACAACAGTGTCGCCCATTTGGCTCTGCGAGCGTTCCCTCCAGTAGCTGTCGAGCTTAAACACCGGCGAACACTGGGGATTGCGTTTGACCCTGCGGGCGTAGAGGAGGACGAAGACGATAGAGAGCGCGGTGAGGAGAATCCAGCAGAGGAAACGGTATTCGATGCCCGAGAAGATGGGCAGTTCGGCGATGCCTTGAGCGATGCCGATGGTGAAGGGGTTGAGCATGGCGCCCGCGAAGCCCACATGGGCGGCCACATAGCAGAGGCAGACACCCACAATAGAGTCGTAGCCCATAGAAATGGCCAGCGGCACGAAGATGACCACAAAGGCGATAGTCTCCTCGCTCATGCCGAACACTGCTCCGAAGAGGCTGAACATGAGCATGATGATGGACATGATGATGTTCTCGACACCGAGGAAGCGGATGGCCTTGTAGCGGTTGAGGCGCATCACCTTGCGCAGGAAGGCCATCACGCCCACGTCGATGGCATGGCTGTTGTTGAGAATCCAAAAGGCGCCCCCCACCATCAAAATGAAGATGATGATGTCGGCTTTATCGACAAATCCGTTGAAGAGAGACGAGAAAATCTGCCAGGTTTGGGGTTGGCGTTCCACGAAGTGGAAAGAGTTGTTTTGGACAGCCTCGCGCGCCGAGACGCTTCCGTCGGCTTGGAGAATTTGAACCTGCTGGCGTTCGAACTCGCCGGCGGGGACGAACCAGGTGCAGACGGCGGCGAGGACAATCAGCGCGAAGACAATGGTGAAAGTGTGCGGTATTTTTTTCAAGGCAAGTGCAATTAGTCAGGGCATAGCGGCGAGGAAACTATTCCGATAGAAGGGTTCGGCAGACACGTCGTCGCCGAACCAGTCGGGGGGTACGAAGGCGTCGGCAGCCTGTGTGTTCGGGAACTCGACCTCGACCAGTTCGAGACCCTGATGGCGGCCATGGAAGACATCCAGTTCGGCCACCAGCCCCACATAGAGGCCGTCGCCCGTCTGGCTTCTGAGGTCGATAAAATAGCGGGTCTTCTGCACCCGTCCTTCCTGGGCCTTAGACAAAAGCTGGCGGAAGGCGGACTCGCTCAGCCGGAACTCCTCCTCGCGGTTGTGGATGGCCGTGGAGGATTCGGCGGCGAGGTGTTCCTTGACAGTGAGGATGCGCTCCTCCCCTATCCTTCTCACCCTCACGGTCGGCGAGGTGCAGAGATAGGCCTGCTCCACCTCCACGCGGCGGTACTGCGACAAGTTGTCGGGCATCCGGCGCACTAAAAACTTTCTTTCAATCTCCATAGCAGAAAAAAGGGAACTCACCAGTCCGCGCGTCAACCATCGGGTCAAGAAACGGGCTGGTGAGGATTGTGTCGGAAGGGCAAAGGGTGTTAGAGTTCGTTCAGATAGCGGGTGACGTTGCTCTCGATACGTCCGGCCACGTCGGCGCAGTCTTCGGCCTTTTGGAACTTCTCGCCCGTGATATGCTCATAAAGCTCGATGTAGCGGTCGGTGATACTGGCCACGATTTGGTCGGTCATATCGGGCACCTGCTGGCCGGCTTTGCCTTGGAAGCCGTTGTCCATGAGCCATTCGCGGACGAACTCTTTGGAGAGCTGGCGCTGATGTTCGCCTTTGGCGAGTCGTTCCTCATAGCCATCGGCATAGAAATAGCGGCTGCTGTCGGGGGTGTGAATTTCGTCAATCAGGTATATTTTGCCGTCGTGTTTGCCGAACTCATATTTGGTGTCCACCAAGATGAGGCCCTTCTCGGCCGCCATGTGGGTTCCGCGGTTGAAGAGAGCGAGCGCGTATTGTTCGAGCTGGTCGTAATCCTCTTTGGAGACGAGGCCTGTGCGGATAATCTCATCGCGGGAGATATTCTCGTCGTGTCCTTGGTCGGCCTTGGTGGTGGGAGTGACGATGGGGGTGGGGAACTTTTGGTTTTCCGCCATGCCTTCGGGGAGGGGGACGCCGCAGAGGGTGCGGGCGCCGGCCTTATACTCGCGCCAGGCGCTGCCGGCCAAGTAGCCCCTGACAATCATTTCCACCCTGAAGCCTTCGCATTTGAGACCCACTGTGGCCATGGGGTCGGGAGTCGCCATCTTCCAGTTGGGGACGATGTCGGCAGTTGCGTCCAAGAACTTGGCGGCAATTTGATTCAGCACCTGGCCTTTGTAGGGGATGCCCTTGGGCAGGACCACGTCGAAAGCGCTGATGCGGTCGCTCACCACCATGGCCATATACTTGTCGTCGATGTTGTAAACATCGCGAACCTTGCCGACATAGAGACTCTTCTGCTTGGGGAAAGAGAAATTGGTTTTTACTACAGCTTTCATTTGAACGGTAATATTGAGAAAAGTGAATGGTATAAAGTGAATTGAAAAATGAGTAAGGGTTCGGAAGCGGGCCTTGGGCGATTGGGAGGGAGCGCCCGTTGGCTTGGGAGGCGTTAGTCCTGGTCCAGCTTGTTGGCGAAGAAGGAGAAGTTCACCTTGCCGTAGTTTCGGTGCTGCCAAAAGTGCGGGTGTTCCTCGAAATGGTAGTCCTTAGGGTGTTCGAGCACAAAGATGCCGTCCTCGGTGAGCAGACGGTGTTCGAAGACGAGGTCGGGCAGTTTTTGGAGGTCGGCGGCGGCATAGGGGGGGTCGGCGAAGATGATGTCGAACTGCTTGTAGGCCCTTTTGAGGAAGTCGAACACGTCGGCCCGCACCACGTGGAGGTTGGCTACGCCGAACTGTTTTGCCGAGGCTTTGAGGAAGTCGGCGCACTGGACGTTAATATCCACCGAAGTGACCTCCTTGGAGCCTCGGGAGACGAACTCCAACGACACGGCGCCCGTGCCCGAGAACAGGTCCATCACCGCGCAATCTTCGTAATCAACATAATTGTTGAGGATATTGAAGAGGCTTTCGCGCGCCATATCGGTGGTTGGTCGGACGGGGAGATTTGCGGGAGGGTTGAGCCTCCTCCCCCTCAAGGAGCCGGCGATGATTCTCATGACAGCAGGAGGGCGTGTTTATAGATGTGGAACGAGTCGAAATTAGAAGAGACAAAGGAGTATTTGCGGCCTGTGGAGAGTGTGACGTTAGGGAAATACCTGCCCAAGAGGGCGAAGAGGCCGCGGGAGACGGCGCCGCAGATGGAGAGTTCCAAATCGGGGGTTTCGATGCGGAGGCGCTTCATGATGGCGAGCGCGTGATAGAGGAGTTCGTCATCGGTTGAGGCGGGGAAGGTGTTGCTCAAGAGGAGCCGGCCGTTGAAGAGCGCCTCGAAGTCCCCCACCCCATCGCGCACATTCATCAGGATGACGGGGCGCTGTTCGCTTTTGGCCAGCAGGGCGCTGTTGACCAATGCCGAGTGCTGGCAGCAGAGGTCGATGCCGGGCAGGGCCAGCTTGAAGGCATTGGCCACCTCGGGGGAGGCGGTGAAGACGATGTAGGAGTCGAGTTTGGGGACGAAGCAGCTGAAGACGCCATGGCCGGCATCCACTTTGGCGAGAAGGCTGAGATAGCGCCTGTCCATGGCGGGATTGTAGAGGCGGCGCGGCACCCATGCGAAGCAGGAGGAGGGGCAGACGAGGGACATCTGCTTGAAGTCGAAAGGTGAGATTTCGAGTTGAGCGAAGAGGCCTTTGAGCGAAGCGGCCAGCTGGCCCAACGGTTTGGCGAAGTCGCACTGGGCCTGGCCGAATTGGTACAGGACATCATCCTCGGCGGCGGAGCATACAGAAAAAGAAAATCCATTTGACCGAAGGCAAATGGATAATCTTTTCTCTCTATTCTCCACTAATGCATCGGATGAGACAAGTGTGGTGATGCAGTCCGGCATTGGACGACTTACTCAAAGTTACCGTCGGTGACAGCCTGGGTCATGTCGCCGACCTTCCAGCCGGGGAAGCGCTGGTTTTGAATGAGTTCGGCGATTTTGTTGACAACGAGCTGGTGGTCGAGGTCGGAGAGTAGGTCTTCCATCATGACCAAGCACTCGAACACGGGCATCTGGTAGCCGCTCTTCTCGATGAAGCCGGCCTGGAGCTGGAACTCGTTCTTGGCGTCGCGGGGATAAGGCACATAGCGCAAGTTGAGAATCTGCTCGTTGGTGAGGTTGAGTTTCTTGTTGTTGCGGAGGTTTTCGATGGGGTTGACGAACTCGGTGACGCGGGAGATATAGCCGGCCTTGAGGGCTTCGGATTCGGTCATTTCGTTCACGTCCACATCTTCGGGTATCTTGTCGTAGTTGATTTTCTTGTTGACCACTTTGAGGCTGTCCTCGTTGATGAGGCGGCTGAAGAGGGTGTCGAAGCTGCCCGTGAAGCAGCCGTAGGTGTTTTTATAGGCATCCTCGAGGGTTCTGATGGCCTTGAGGCTTTCGGCGCAAGCGTCGCGGCGTTTGGTGTATTCGTTATCAAATTTCACGGGCTTCACGATGCTGAGGTAAAGCCAGACGGCGAGACCTGCGGCAACCACTCCCAAAATGATTTGAAATAAGGTTTTGTTCTTCATGTTATGTAGCAGTTTATATTATTCGTTTTGATTTGCAAAGATACGAAAAAACTATCAAGTGGAGACAAAAAAAATGAAAAGAATTAGCAGTCCTGCTCGCGGTGCTGTATAATGACTTGGCAATCATAATGCTTGCGAATCCACGCCGCGGTCTGTTCGGCGCAATAGACGGAGCGGTGCTGTCCGCCCGTGCAGCCGAAAGCCACAGCGAGACTGGTGAAGTTTCGGGCGAGATATTTCTCCACCGAGGCGTCCACGAGCCGTTGTGCTGAGAGGAGGAAGGCCTCGACCTCGGGGTCGGGGCGGAGGAAGTCGATTACGGGGCGGTCCTTGCCGGTGTAGCAGCGGTACTGGGGGCAGCGGCCGGGATTGGGCAGCGCGCGGCAGTCGAAGATAAAGCCTCCGCCGTTGCCCGAGTTGTCGTGTGGCAGACCCTTCTTGTAGGAGAAGCTGGTGACCGTGACGGTAAGGCCGGCGGGCCGGGTGGGGGCGGCTGCCTCTTCGGCGTCGGCAATCCGCCGCCAGACCTCTTCTAGCTGGGGCAGCCGAATGTCGAGCGGGTGGCTATCGATGACCGACTTGAGGTTGCGGACGGCCGGGGGGATGCTCTGTAGGAAGGAGTCCTTACGCTCGAAGTAGCCCCTGTAGCCGTAGGCTCCCATGGCCTGCATGATTCGGGTGAGGACGAAGGCGTAGTAGCGGGCTTTGAATTGGGCAGGATTGACGGCAAACCGGCTGCCGAGACAGCGGACATAGTGGTCGAGAAGGTCTTGGCGCACCGCCTCGGAGAGGCGGCTTTTGGAGCTGTAGAGGAGCGAGGCGGCGTCGTATTGCGCGGCCCCTCTCCTACCCCCTTGGAAATCGATGTAGAAGAGTTCGTGCTGCGAGAGCATGATGTTGCGGGACTGGAAGTCGCGGTACATGAAGAACTCGTCCTCGGCGTCGAGGAGGTAGTCCGTCAGCCGGTTGAAGTCGTCTTCGAGCAGATCTTCGTCGAAAGGGACGTGCCTGAGTTTCAAGAAGAAGTACTTGAAGTAATTGAGGTCCCAGTGGATAGAGCGGGCGTCGAAAGCGGGGCGGGGATAGGCCATGGAGAAGTCGAGGTTGCGGCCCGCCACCTGCATGAAGGCGAGGTCGTCCAAGGCCCGCCGGTAGAGGGCGACCATTTCGCTGTCGAAACCGCTGCCGTTCCTCTGTTTCTCGAAGAGGAGAGAGAAGAGCGTGGTGTCGCCGAGGTCCTGCTGGAGATAAAAGCGGCGGTCGGGCGAGATGGAATAGACCTCGGGCACGCGCACGCCGCGGAGGGCGAGTTGGCGGGCGAAGTAGAAGAACGCCTCGTTTTCGCGCACCTTGTCGTTGAAGGCCGCGATGCAGGACCTGCCGCCATAGGACAGCCGCCAGTAGCGGCGGTTGCTGCCGTTGGCGCCGAGGGAGAGCAGGCTGTCGGAGCTGCGGCCCGACCACGACTCGAAGAGGCGCAGGACGGCCGCTTCGGTGTCGTTCATTCTGCGGCCGATAGTTCGTCCTGCATACGGCAGGTGCCGCAGAAGAGGGCGCCCTGCTCGATGGCCAGTTTGTTCACTACGATGTCGCCCTTCACCACGGCGGTGGCATAGAGGGTGAGGAAGTCGTTCACCGTCAGGTTGCCGTCGATGGTGCCGATGATGTTGGCATTTTGGCACATGACGTTGCCGCGGACACGGCCTTTCTCGCCGACCACGAGTTTGCCTGTGAGGTTGATGTCGCCTTCCAAAGAGCCGTCGAGGCGGAAGTCGCCGTTGGCTGTGACAGAGCCGGTGATGACGGTGCCGGCGGTGATGGAGTTGATGGGGTTGTTGTCTTTCTCGCTCATTTGGTCAAATAATATAAATCAAAGAATTGTTGATAAGCATCGATTTTCTTGCGGTTGTAGAAGGTGGTGTAGTTCTGCTTGGAGATGGCGAAGATGCGGAACTGCTCAATGCCGTAGTCGGAGAGCGGGCTTTCGGGGCGGAAGAGGTGTCGGTAGTAGTCCATGGCGGCGGCCGCGTCGGGGAAGCTGGTGATGGTGATCATCTGCAGGGTGTCGGTGAAGAGCAGGGGGCTGACTTTGAAGCCGGCGTTGGCGTAGTACTGCATATTGAAGTCGCCCACCTTGACCTGGAGGTCGGTTGCCTTGACTCGTCCCTCGCGGGTGAGGATGATGACGAAGTGGGGCATAGACTCGCGGAAGCGGAACAGCTGCGCCTCGGGCGGCAGGTCGTCGGGGTTCATGGCCTTGGGTGCATAGGCGCCGGCTTTGTCGGCGGGGTCGGCCGGGAGAACGGCTTTTTGGTCCATGAGCTCGGCGCCGCTGTTCAGCACCATCTGTTCGCCGCCGCCCCGGAGGTAGTCGAGCTGGGCTTGGGCGAGCGGCACGATGGAGTCGGTTGCGGGGTAGTCGGCCAGGATGCCCTCGAAAGCGGCGACAGCCTGCTGGCGGTTGTCCATCTTGGCGTAGGCGATGCCCTCCCAGTAGCGGTATTTGGAGAGCATGGGGTCGCCGGGGTAGAGTTCCTTGGCGGCGGCGGCGGCCCGCAGCACGTCGTCGTACTTCTTTTTGCGCGCCAGGGCGTACAACTCGGCATAGTCCTCGCGGACCATCCTTCCGCGCCGGAGAATTTCTTTGTAGTAGTCCTCGTCGAGGATGAGGTTGGCGAAATCGCTGTCGGGGAAACCCATCAGCACCATGTCTCTGTAGTAGTTAGAGCTGGGGGTGTTGCCCTGCTTGTCGTAGATTTTGTAGAGCATGAAGAAGGCCTGCACAATCTCGGGGTTGCGGGTGAAGCTGTTGGCCATGCGGAGGTAGCATTCCAGCGCCTTGGCGGTGTTGGCGACGCCCTCGTAGTAGAGGTAGCCGGCGTTGAGCAGGGCGATGGAGGTCTCCTGCAGCATCGAGTCTTTCTCGGCTTGGGACTTGGGGATGGATTTCAGGTAGTAGGCCGGGTCGTGGGGGTCGTCGGGGTTGCCCGAAAGCTTGTTCTTTTCGGATTCGCCGCCGGCCTTTGCGTCGCCCGCCTCGGCCTGGGCGGTATCGGGAGAGGAGGGGGTGTCGGGGCTGTCGGGTTCGGCAAGGGCCAGCATATTCATGCCCAGCAGGCCCCGGTTAGAGAGGAACCAGTAGTCCTCCAACGCCCGGGCGCCCCACCGCTGGCGGAAGGTCTCCTTGCCTTTGGAGACCATGTTGCTGTTGTAGAAATACCAGTCGCCTTTGAGGGTGTTCATCTGGGCTTTGTCGTCGGCGGCCATTTCTTCGAGCAGTTCGCGTTCCTTGGCCTCCTTCTCTTGCCGGATGAGTGTCTCAATCTTGGAGGCGATGAGTTCGTCGCGCTTCTTTTCGGGCAGTTCGGCGACGGCGATGAGGCTGTCGTTGCTGGCGATGACGCGGGTGTAGGAGACCAGCGACGTGAGCAGTTCGTGGCGCGACTTGATGTCGGCGTAGCGGGGGTAGTCGGGTTTGATGAGGCTCATGGCCGTGTCGTAGTAGCGCTGGGCGTTGTCGTAGTCGAGCATTTTGTCGTAGAGCACGCCGGCGAGGCGCAGCGAGGAGCGGGCCTTTTGGGCGGGGTTGGCTTTAGAGACGGCGGCGGACTTGCGGAGCATGGCGCAGCCCTCTTTCACCTTGCGCATACCGAGATACATTTCGCCCTTGGCGTAGTAGATTTGGTCGGCGAACTCCTCGTTCTTCTTGTCGGAGAGCATTTTGTCGAGCAGTTTTTCCAGCCGTCCGATGTCGGAGTGCCGGAGGTCGGCGCAGGAGGCGATGTTGAGCCTCGCGTTGAACTCCATTTCGTAGTCGGGGCCGCAAGCCAGCGCCTTCTCGTAGTATTTGGCGGCGGTGGGGCGTTTGTCGAGCTGCTGGTACACCTGTCCGAGGATGAAGTAGATGCGGGCTTTCTGCCTTGCCGGAGGCTTCTGTTCGAGAGCCTGTTTAAGGAACTGCACCCCTTTCTTGTACTTCTCTTGGGGCAGCGCGCACTCGGCCATGGCAAGGGCGAGGTTGAGCCGCTGGGATTTGTCGAACTCGCCTTTGCCGTCGGCCACGACCAGTTCGTCCAGGGCGGTCTCGGCTTCGCGGTAGCGTTTCTCCTGGGTGGAGCAGCGGGCCATCAGCACCGCCGCTTCGTCGGCTACGGGCTGGCCGGCATACTGCGAGATGAGCAGCTGGCAGGTGTTGGCCGCCGTGACGTAGTCGTGTTCGTAGAAGGCGGCCTGGGCCGTGAGCAGATAGCATTTGGCGATGTAGGGGACGTGTTCGCGTCCGTCGACGAAGATGCTGTGCTTCTTGATGCCCTTGACCCCTTTTTCGATGGCCCGGTTGAAGTCGGGCAGCATGGCCATGGACTCTTCTTTGGTGCCGAGCTTATAGACGGGCAGCAGCCGGGTGTAGTCGTCCTTTACGTTCTTGTTGAGGTTCTCTACGCCTTTTTTGAGGCTTTCGTTGCCGTTCCACCAGATGTTGTAGTGGGTGGTGGTGTTGTGGAAAGCGATGTTGCCCCACTTGGCCTTCTGTGTGGAGCAGGAGGCCAGCACCGCCACGGCGGCGAGGAGTGATATGAGACGTGAGGTGTGAATTGTGAATTGTGAATTGTGAATTGTGAATTGTGAATTGTGAAGTGTGAAGTGTGAAGTGTGAAGTGTGAAGTGTGAAGTGACAATTGGGGGGCTTTCAATTCATTATTCACAATTCATTTTTCACACTCTCTTATACATTGAAACGGAAGTGCATGATGTCGCCGTCTTGGACGACGTAGTCTTTTCCTTCGACGGCTATCTTTCCGGCTTCGCGGCATTTGGCTTCGCTGCCTAAGGCCACGTAGTCGTCGTATTTGATGACTTCGGCGCGGATGAAGCCCCGCTCGAAGTCGCTGTGGATGATGCCGGCGGTCTGCGGCGCCTTCATGCCTTTCTTGAAGGTCCAGGCGCGGCACTCCTTGGGGCCGGCGGTGAGGAAGGTCTGCAGGTTGAGCAGCCGGTAGGCGGCCTTGATGAGGCGGTTGACGCCCGATTCCTTCAGGCCCAAGTCTTCGAGGAACATCTGTTTCTCCTCGTAGGTCTCCAGTTCGGCGATGTCGGACTCGATGCCGGCGCCGATGACCAGCACCTCGGCCTCTTCGTCCTTCACCGCCTCGCGGACGGCTTCCACATACTTGTTGCCCGACACCACGGAGCCTTCATCGACGTTGCACACATAGAGGATGGGTTTGGCTGTGAGCAGCATGAGGTCTTTGGCGGCTTCCTGCTGGCTTTCGTCGATTTTGACCGTGCGGGCGCTGCGGCCGGAGAGCAGGGCGGCGCGGTAGAGGTCCATCAGCTCCACCAGTTTGCGCGCTTTGGGGTCGCCTCCGGCCTTGGCCTTCTTCACTTCTTTGTCGTAGCGGTTTTCGATGGTCTCCAAGTCCTTGAACTGCAATTCAAGGTCGATGGTCTGCTTGTCGCGGATGGGGTTCACGGCGCCATCGACGTGGGTGACGTTGTCGTCGTCGAAGCAGCGCAGGACGTGGATGATGGCGTCGGTGGTTCGGATGTCGCCGAGGAACTTGTTGCCCAAGCCCTCGCCTTTGGAGGCGCCTTTCACCAGTCCGGCAATATCGACAATTTCGACGGTGGCGGGCACGACGCTGGCGGGGTGTTCCATTTCGACCAGTTTGGCAAGGCGCTCGTCCGGCACGGTGATGACGCCCACGTTGGGTTCGATGGTGCAGAAGGGGAAGTTGGCCGCCTGGGCCTTGGCGTTGCTCAGACAGTTGAAGAGGGTGGATTTGCCCACGTTGGGCAGCCCCACAATTCCGCATTGGAGGCTCATTGGGCCACCTCCTTTTCGATGAGGTATTGGTTGCGGGTGGTGCTGTTGCGGCAGACCAGTTCGCCGATGAAGCCGGCGAGGAAGAGCATCATGCCCATGAGGATGAAGAGCATGGAGACGTAGAACCAGACGCTGTTGGTGAGGGAGATGCTGCCGCAGATGCGCATGACGCAGACCACGACGAAGGCGACGAAGCCGAGGAGGAAGTTGGCGGAGCCCACCAGCCCGAAGAAGTGCATGGGCTGTTTGCCGAATTTGGACATGAACATGATGCTCATGAGGTCGAGGTAGCCGTTGACGAAGCGGTCGAGGCCGAATTTGGTGACGCCGAACTCGCGTTTGCGGTGCTGGACCACCTTTTCGCCGATGTTGGCGAAGCCCGCCCACTTGGCGATGACGGGGATGTAGCGGTGCATTTCGCCATAGACCTCGATGCTCTTGACCACGTCGCGGCGGTAGGCTTTGAGGCCGCAGTTGAAGTCGTGCAGCTTGATGCCGCTCATCTTGCGTGTGGTCCAGTTGAAGAACTTGGAGGGTATGTTCTTGGCCAGTTTGGAGTCGTAGCGTTTTTTCTTCCAGCCGCTCACGAGGTCGAAGCCTTGGTCTTTGATCATGCGGTAGAGTTCGGGGACTTCGTCGGGGCTGTCCTGAAGGTCGGCGTCCATGGTGACGACCACGTCGCCTTCGGCGCGGGCGAAGCCGACGTTGAGGGCGGCGGACTTGCCGTAGTTGCGGCGGAACTTCACGCCCTTGTATCTCGGGTTTTTGGCGTGGAGTTGTTCGATGACCTGCCAGGAGCGGTCTTTGCTCCCGTCGTCAACCATCACGACCTCGTAGTCGAAGTGGTGTTCTTCCATCACCCGGTCGATCCACTCGGCCAGGTGGGGCAGCGATTCTTCTTCGTTGAAAAGCGGTACAATGATTGTTATTTGCATGGGGGTGAAGATGTGTGGTTGTGAAGTTGTGAATTGTGAATTGTGAGGTTGTGAAGTTGTGAAGTGTTATTTGGGGGGTTGGCGGAGGGGGCTTTTTTCGGTGCGCAGAATTAGGGCGGCGAAGAAGGCGATGATTACGCTCATTACGGCCGAGCGGAATCCGGCGATGAAGCCCCAGTCGCCCGCCGTGTAGCCGAGGGCCAGCTCTAACGCCCGCCGCGCTTCGGGGCTTTCGGTGGCGGGGGTCATCACGGCCGCCCGCTGCTGGCAGTAGTAGGCGGTGCGGGCGGGGTCGATGCAGCCGCAGTAGAGCCACACCCACAGCCCATACACCACCGCGCTCACGATGCCGATGCCTATACCGAGGAGGAGCAGTTCTTTGAGCGTCACGCGGCCGTCGTCCAAGCCTTTGCGGTAGTGGTAGGAAGACCAGAAGATGGCGACGGCCAGCACCAGTTCGGTGATGTAGTTTTCGGGGGCGGGCGCGGGGGCGGCTGCCAGCAGGTCTCGCGCCAGCATTACGACCGCCATGACGGCTCCCGCAATGGCGCCATCTATGGCAGCCGCCTTGCGGTAGTTGCCATAAATCACTGATTTATATCGTCTGAACACTCTTGCCATAGCACATAATGAAGTACAAAGTTACGAAAAAAAACTCATTTAAGCACAATATCTAAAAATTCTTGGCTCAAATTGTTGTCGGCGAGGAGGCGGCGACGGTAGGCGGCGTCGGCTTCGGCGAAGGGGCGGCTCATGAGCGACTCCACCGCCCGCCGCTGGGCTTCGGCGGTGTCGGCCACGACGCAGGCGGAGGCTAACTCCGTGCCGTGGAGCATATTGCTGTCGGCCACGCAGAAGCGTCCTTCGTAGATGGCGTTGAGCAGTTTCAGTTTCGCTCCCGTGGGCTGGTGGGTGACGAGCAGGTTCACTTGGGCTTCGGCGATGAGGCGGTGCATGGTTTGGTCGTCGGGGTCGGCGACGAGGCGCACGTTGGGCAGCCTGTCGGCCAGGGCGCGCAGGTCTTGGCCGGGGGCGCGGCCGGCCACCACAAAGGGTACAGGGCTGCCGCCCATCACCTGCTCCATGAGGTAGCGGGCGGCATGGGCGTTTTCCGGCACCGACAGGTTGCCGTGGTAGAGGACGTAGGCGCCCCTGCCCGGCCGGGGGTCGGGGGCGCGGTGGCCGTGGAAGGGGCCGGCTTCCAGCACGCGGCAGCCCATGGCGCGGAAGTGTTGCGCGTCGGCCGAGGAGAGCGCTATCACCGCCGAGGCGCGGCGCAGCACGGGTTCGTAGCGGCGCAGCCGATGGGCTTCGATGCGGAAGAAGAGGCGCTTCCAGCAGCGGGGCTCCGCCGCCGCGAGGGCGCCGTAGTAGTCGTGTTCCACGTTGTGGGCGCGCACGGTGACCGTGCGGCCGTCGGCCGCCAGCTGTTCGAGCAGCCAGCAGTTGTGGAGTCCTTCGAGAAGCACGGGGTGGCGGTCGTGGCGGAGGCGCGCCAGCAGTTGCGCCGCGCGGCGCGACTGCACGATGTAGGGGCGGCGGCCCAGCTGGCTGGCCATGCCTGTGCGGCGGCGGTAGTAGAGCACTTCGGCGCACAACGGCTCCAGCTCGGCCGCCGGGGGACGGTGGTAGAGGTAGCAGTGGAGGTGGGTGCGGACACCCGCCGCCTTGAGGGCGACCAGCAGGCCATAGACATCTATCACCCCGCCGTAGTCGGCGGGCCACGGCACATCGAAGGACACCACGTGGAGGTGGCGTTCCTCGGCGCGGGATGGGCGGGTTTGGCGGGCGGGGGACGTCGGCGGGGCGGGGTTTGGCATTCGGGCAGTCTCCATGGCCTATTGTACAGTGATGCCCAATCCGTCGTAGGCCAGGCGCACTCCGGGCGGGAGTTCGCGCTCCACCTGGGCGTAGAGTCCCATTTCGTGGCTCACGTGGGTGAGGTATGCCGCCCGCGGCGCCACTTTGGCCACGACCTCCAGCGCCTCGGCAAGGCAGAAGTGGGAGAAGTGCTTCTCCTTTCGGAGGGCGTTGATGACGAGGGTATCGACCCCGGCGAGCTTTTCCACCTCCTGGGGGGCGATGTGGTTGGCGTCGGTCAGGTAGCCCAAGGGGCCGATGCGGTAGCCGAGGACGGGCAGGTCCTTGTGCATGGCTTTGACCGGCACCACCTGTTCGCCCGCCGCATAGAAGGGGGCCTCCCCCACCTCGTGCATCTCGGCCTCGGGCAGCCCCGGGTATTGGTGGACGTCGAAGATATAGCCATAGTCGCGCCGCACGGCGTTGAGCGCTTCGGCGTTGCAATAGACCTCCATTTTGCGTCCTTGGACGTAGTTGAACGGCCTGATGTCGTCGAAGCCCCCCACGTGGTCGCGGTGGGCGTGGGTGATGAGAATGGCGTCGAGGTGCGAGACACCGGCGCGGAGCATCTGCTCGCGGAAGTCGGGGCCTATGTCGATGAGGATGTTGCGGCCGCAGCCGGTCTCCACGAGCGCCGAGGTGCGGAGGTGTCGGTCGCGGGGGTCGGACGACCGGCAGACGGGGCAGCCGCAGGCGATGACGGGCACCCCCATGGAAGTGCCTGTCCCTAAAAAAATAAGCTTCATGATGGCAGGAGTAAATGGTTTTTCGGCCTCGGCGGCGGGGGGGCGGCCGGTGCGGAGGACTGCGACGGGTTTGGGGCAGGTCCGGGTTCGGTACGGCGGCCTGGGGGGGGCGGAACCCTTTGGGGTCAGTCGTTCTTGATGGTCAGCCGGAACCCGACGCCGTGGACGTTGACAATCTGCACCCGCGGGTCCATCTTGAGATATTTGCGCAGCTTGGTGATATACACGTCCATGCTTCGGGCGGCGAAGTAGCTGTCGTCCTTCCAGATCTTTTGGAGCGTGCTTGTGCGGTCCACCAGCTGGTTGAAGTTGATGGCGAACATACGGAGCAGTTCGCACTCCTTCATGGTCAGCCGCCTCACCTCGTCGCCGCAGACCAGCGTCTGGTGCGAATAGTCGAACACTAAGTTGCCGATGGTGAAGAGGTTTTTGTCGGGTTTGCTGTCGTCGAAGGAGCGTCGGATGGTGGCGTTGACGCGCGCCAGCAGCTCGTCCATGCTGAAAGGCTTGGTCACATAGTCGTCGGCGCCGATTTCGAAGCCTTTCAGTTTGTCGGCCTCGAGGCTCTTGGCGGTCAAGAAGATGATGGGGGTACGCTTGTCCACACGCCTAATTTCTTTAGCCACGGTGAAGCCGTCCTTCACGGGCATCATGATGTCCAAAATGCAGGCATCCACCTCCTCTTTCTGGTAGGTGTCGAGCGCCGCCTGTCCGTCGGTGGCCAGGCAGACCGTGAACCCCTTCTGCATGAGATAAGCCTTCAGAATGGTGCCGAGGTTGAGGTCGTCCTCGGCGACCAATAGTTTAATGCCTAAATTCATGTTTCTTTTGGTTATTTTTGTTTTGTCTCGCTTCTTTTAACATAAAAAACTCCGAAATATTGCGTCCGTCCACAAAATTTTTACAAAAAAGCTTGGCATGTCCTCGGCTGGAGCGCTGCCGGGATTTCTTGGCGGTGGCACGCTTTGGATTCGGAGCCGCATTTGCGGGTGCGGGGGTTCGACCTGCTGATGGACTTGGTTTTCGCAACAGCGGGCGGTGGAGGGTTCGTTTTTTTTCATGTGTGTCGCAAAAAATACGTACTTTTGCAGCGTGAATTTTCCATTGCCGAAAGCAGCGGCGATGCCTTGCAACTTTATAGTAACTAACTACTATGCTTGACGATAAGCCCAGATGGGTTGCCATTTATACTTCCTCACGCGCCGAGAAGACGGTGGAGAAACGCATGAAGGAACTGGGGTTGGAGGTTTATTTGCCACTGATAGACCGCCGTCGGGTGTGGAGCGACCGGGTGAAGATTGTCTCCGAGCCGCTGATTCGCTCCTACATCTTTGCACGCATCGTTGCCAAGGAGGCGGAGGCGGTGCGTTCAGTCGATGGCGTGGCGTACATCGTGCGACCGAGAAACTATCAGACTATTCCCGACAGGGAGATTGAGGCCATCCGCCGCCTGATTGACGCCAAGCAGGAACTGGCCATCCATAACACGCTGGAACTGCACAAGGGCGCCACCGCCACCATCACGGGCGGCGCATTCGAGGGTATGCAAGGCACCCTGATTTCGGACTGCAAGGACGGAAACTTTGCTGTCCGAATAAACGCTATCGGACTATCTTTGGTGACGAATATTGAAAGGCTCTACCTCACCGCATCCGACCTGCTGCCCGACCCCGAAGAGATGCAAGAGCAAGGGAAGGATATTTAGTCCACCGTTATTGGAGTAATTATGAATTTAGAATTAGTTGACAATCAGTTGGATGGTGAATAGCGGACAGTGAACTGTGAACTGTGGACAGTGAACGGTGAACTGTGAACAGTGAACGGACAAATGGGGGGGGGGACGGGGGAGAGACGGAGGAGTAACGGAGGAGTAACGGAGGA
>DCJB01000084.1 GCA_002317325.1 Bacteroidales bacterium UBA1711 | reverse complement strand
ACATCTTTATTCGGTTAACGATGACACTCTGATACTCTTCCCGACTCATGTGGGTAGTGCGGTTGTCGAAGTGGTAAACAAACCACAACTCGAAGGCTTCGTTGCTCCATGCGCAACCAATTCCATTCTGCTCTGCCTTGTTGATAGCGTTGTCGAAATCCTGGTCTGGAAAATTGTCTTTGTCAAACACCGCCCACACAGCATCGTATGGCTTACCACGTTGCTCTGCTTCCTCTTTCAGCTCAACAGCCTTATTCACTACGGCCATCGTGTTGATGCCCCCGCCATCGAATGCCAACTCAAACACCAAGTCGCTGTGGTTTTTCATCAACTCAAAAGAGCGAAAATAGTTGGGTTCCGTTTTCTCGCCCTCGCAGACAATCAACACTCGACAATGAACAAAGCGTTTGTCGTCTTTCTCAACTTTTTCATAGACGACCTTTGGTGCAAATTTGCTAATGTTCAGCTTCTTTCCCATACCACTGACCACTATCCGATGTAAGGGATGGCACCGTAGCGTCCTTGTATGTAGTTGCGTTCCAAGTTGCCGTCTCCGCGGGGCGTTGTGCCGTCGGGCAGCACAATCTGCATCAAGTTGTATAGATCGGTACGTTCATGTGCGTCTTTCTCAGTGAACCACACCTGGTCTCGACGTAAGAGGTGACTTGACAACAGGTGGGTGTCGTGGGTTGAGAATACCAGCTGAGCCCCCAAAGGATTGCTTTCCGGATTATTGAACAGAGCAATCAGTTCTTGCGAAAGCAGGGGGTGCATCTTGGCATCGAGTTCATCGATAACTATTACGGCTCCTCTTTCGAGAGTGTCGAAGATGGGCCCCGATAATTCAAATATTTTTTTTGTCCCCGAAGATTCCATTCTGTCAAAGTCAAATGTGCTTCTACCAACTATTTCACCCTTTCCGTTATAGACATTGTGCTCAGAAAATGTTTTGAGTGTCTTCTTCCCTTCAAGCATAGACAACATCTTGTCTCGGAGTGGTTCGGGCATATCAGATAGAAGAGAAACGGGGTCGAAAGATACCTCTTCAATCAAGATATTCTGAAAGCCCAACTTCACTTTGTCGAAAAAATTATTTATTCGATTAGAGACACCCTCGTCTTTCTGAATGGATTTTTGAGAATAAAAGTCAAGCGGTTCAGTGTTGAGTCCAGAAATGAAATTAAGGCCATTTCTAAAAAATGAAAGAACCATATTTGAGAGTTTACCACCATTCTGTCCCACGAGGGAGATAAAAAGGCGATTTCCGTTGGTCTTCTCTTCGAGGTTGTGCCCCTCGGGAAAGAGCTTCTCGTCAATCCCAATGCCATCAGCGTTTCTAATGAAGAATGGTTTCTCTGCCGTTTTCTTAATCATGTAGAACCATTCCTCGCAAATCTCTACTGCATTATGGCTAAAGCCGTATCGGTAGATGTTGCCCTCGATAGAAAATTCCACCTCAAATAGCGTCGGACGCTGGAAAGATTCCTCGTCCAAAATAAAGGGGGTGTAGTCTAATGGGTCGTCATCGTTGAGTCTGACAGAGCCTCGTACCAAATTCTTCATTTGAGCCATCGCACCAATCAAGTTGCTTTTCCCGCTCGAGTTGGCTCCATAGACAGCACAGGTTCGCAAATATTTGATTCTCCCATTGGAGACTACGTTGGTCTTCGGCTCATCTGTTATTTTTCTTGGGGTGAACAGAATGGTCTTTCGGCCGGCAATAGACTTGTAATTCTCAACAGTAAAACGCAGAAGAGGATTCATTTGTGTTTGTGTCTTGCTTAATCGAATTTGCAAAGGTAACACTTTTTTTCGGAATATCGAAAAAAAGTGAGACTTTTTCTCAGTTGCAGCGACAGTAGTCTCGCAGGAAGTGGGGGCTGCAATCAATTTCCGTCAGTGCAGCGGGAGAAGTTCAGTTGCCGAGGTCGGCGGGGGAAGAGGAGGCGGGAACGGGGGCGGCGGAGGGGGCGAGGAGGCGGTAGGCTTCGGACATGACTTGGGTGCGGATGTTGAGGTCGGCTAAGCGGTTGGGGGTGGCGTCGGGGTGTACGCGGTTGCTGAGGAAGATGAAGACTATGCCGGTGGCGGGGTCGGCCCACACCATGGTGCCGGTGAAGCCGGTGTGGCCGAAGCTCTGCTGCGAGGTCTCGCCGCACACCGGTCCACCGCCCCCTATGAGCGGCTTGTCGAATCCTATCCCCCGGCGACAGCCGTCATAGCAGCGCGTGTTGAAGGTGTCGATGGTCTCGCGCTTGAGGTAGCGGCGACCGTCATACTCCCCCCCGTTGAGCAGCATCTGCATGATGCGGCCGAGGTCGTCGGCGGTGCCGAAGAGTCCCGCATGACCCGACACACCGCCCATGGCGTAGGCGTTCTCGTCATGCACCCGTCCCTGCACCACGCAGTTGCGGTAGTGCCGGTCGTCCTCGGTGGGGGCTATGCGGAGGCTGTCGATGCCGTGTTCCAAGGGGCGGAAGTGGGTGTTGCACAGTCCGAGGGGGTGGTAGAAGTGGCGTTCTACAAATAGGTCCAAGGGCAGCCCGGAGACCTGCTCTACGAGTTCGCCGAGGAGTATGAAGCCGATGTCGCTGTACTGGTATTCGCCTGGAGCTTTGGCGGGTGAGGCGGCCGCCTGGGCAATCACGCTCTGCCGCGGGTCGTCGCTCGCCGTCGCTGCTTTCCAGAAGGGGGCGAAGGGCTTCAGCCCCGCCACGTGGCACATGACCTGCCTTATGGTGATTTTGGCCTTGTCCGTGTGTCGCAGATAGGGCAGGTAGCGGCTGAGGGGGTCGTCGAGCCTTATTTTGCGAGTCTCGTAAAGCTTCATAAGGGCAAGGGTAGTGCCCGCGACCTTCGTCACCGAGGCGAGGTCATACACGGTGTTCATCGTCACTTCCGGCGCGTCGGGCGCGTAGGAGAGGCGGCCGTAGGCCTTGCGGAACATGGTCCGCCCCTCTTTCAGCACCAGCAACTGGCAGCCGGGGTACGCCTTCCGCGCCATGCCGTCGGCAATAATGCTGTCGGTCTTCGACTCTGCGGTCATGCGGAGGGCTTCGGCAATGGCGGCGCAGCGGAGGCTGTCTCCCGCGTCGGGTATGTGGTATCGGTCGGGGTGGAGGTCGGCGCAGCCGTGGTCGTATTTGGCCCGCAGCACGCGGCGGCAGCGCAGTTCGATGAGCATACGCAGGTGGGGGTCGCCCGCTGCGGCGTTGCACAAGGTCTCGATGGCCTGCGGCACGTCGGGCGGCAGCAGCAGAATGTCGGTGCCGGCGAGGAGGGCTTCCAATTCGCCCTGTCCGTCGTGGTAGTACTTGGTCACCCCCTTCATGTCCAACCCGTCGGTGATTACCAGTCCGTTGAACCCCATTCGCTTGCGCAGCAAGTCCGAGACCACGTTGGCCGAGAGCGACGACGGGTGGTTGGGCTCGGGCTCGTAGGCGTTCACCTGCAGGTGGGCCGTCATCACGCCCTCCACGCCGGCGTCAATCAGGCGCTGGAAGGGCAGCAGGTCGATGGTGTCCATATACTGGCGGGTGTGGTTGATGACGGGGAGGTCGAAGTGGCTGTCCGTCTCGGTATCGCCGTGGCCGGGAAAGTGCTTGGCCACCGCCATCACCCCCTCGCTCTGCAGCCCCCGCATATACTGCACGCCGAGGTCAGCCACCCGCCGGGGGTCGGCGCTGAAGGAGCGGGTGCCGATGACCGGGTTGCGGGGGTTGCTGTTGACATCCACCACCGGGGCGAAGTTGACGTGAATGCCCATTTGGCGGCACTGCCGCCCAATCTCGCGTCCCATGGCATAGACGAGGGTGTCCATTTCGCGGGGCAGGAGTCCGAACACGGCGTTGCGGGGGAAGGAGTAGCAGTCCTTGAGCCTCATGCCCAAGCCCCACTCCGCATCTATGCACACCAGCAGCGGCACGCTGCTCAGGCTTTGGAAGCGGCGGATGAGGGGCAGCGTCTGCCGTGCGGTGCCCACGAAGAAGCACACGCCTCCCACCTCGGTGCGGCACAGCAGGTCCTCGAAAGAGGCCTGCGCCTCGGCGTTCATATCTATCGGCACGCGTATGATCATCAGCTGGGCGGCTTTCTGCTGCAGCGTCATGCCCCGCATCACCGAATCGACCCATTCGGTCTGAGTTTGTGTTTGCGCCCTCAGCGGACACACCGCCGCCGATAGACAAAGAATAAAAAAGAACCGATACCAAGACATCAATAAGGAGTTTAGAGTTTAGAGTTTAGAGTTTAGAGTTTAGAGTTTAGAGTTATTTGTTCACCATTCACCATTCACCATTCACTGTTCACTGTTCACCGTTCACTATCTAAGCCACTTCCGTGGATTCAGCGGGTCTTTTCCGCACCACACTTGGAAGCTGAACTCCGAGAGCGGCTGGTCGGACGTCGCCACCGTGCCTATGGGCTGGCGGGCGCTCACCTTGCTGTCCTTCGCCACTGCCACCGACCCTAAGCCGGCATACACGGTCAGGTAGGCTCCGTGGCGCAGGATAATGCCTTTGGTGCCGGATGGGGTGGCGAAGACGCTGGCCACTGTGCCGCCGAATACCGCCATCACGGTGGCGCCGGGCGTGCAGGCCAGGTCGATGCCGTAGTTCATATTCTGTCCTCCCGACGAGTGGGTGTAGCGGCCGAACTCGCGCGTGACGCTCTTGTAATAGACGGGCCACGACAGCCGCCCCTTGTTCTCGGCAAAGTCGTTGGACGCGCGGTCCGTATAGACCGGGACGCCGTCGTCGCCCTGGGGCTTGGCGCCGCCGCTCTTGGCCACCTCCCGCTGTATCAGTTCGTTGATTTTCTGCTGCAGCAGCTGCTTCTGCTTCTCGTTGCGGCTTATCAAGTTCTTCAGGTCTCGCTCCTGCTGGCGGCTGCGGTCTAAGTTCTGCTGCTCGCGCTGCTGCTCGCGGCTGAGGGCCGCCTTCTGCTTGTTGTGCTGGGCCAGCAGCGAGTTCTTCTCGCTCATCTGCCGCTGTAGGTCGAGGCTCGTCTGCTCAAAGATCTTCTCCTTCCGCTGGATGGTCGCCGACTGGTGGCGGCGGTAGCGCGAGTACTCATTGAAGTACTTCAGCTTGAGGTAGTCGCGGTTGTAGTTCTCGTTGTCGAACAGCAGTCCCTCTTTGTTCATCCGGAAGCGCAGCCCGTAGAGCGTCCGCACCACGCGGGCATATTCGCTCTTCATGCTGTCAATCTGCAGCCGCATCGTCCGCAGCGAATCCTCCGTCCGCGCTATGCGGCGGTCGATTAGCTGCATCTGGCTGTTGATGTTGTCTATTAGCTTGGTTCGCTCTTTCAGCCGTTTGTTCAGCAGTCCTATTTGGCGGGCCGACTGCTTGGTGCTTTTCTTGGCTTTGCCCAATTCGCGGTTCAGACGGCTGATTTCCTTCTCAATCTTGGCTTTGTCCTGTTCCAACTGCCGTTTCGACTGCCCCGAGGCCGGGACGGCGGCTGTCAGCAGCGCTATCAGGACGATGATTGTCAAACCTCTTTTCATACTATGTGCGGCACAGCGGTTCCCGGCGGTGCAACGCCCCCCGCTGCCGATTTGCAAAGATACCAACTTTTTGCGAGATACGCCCCCCGTCCCGCCAAAACTTTTCAACCGCCCGTTGTCAGCCCCCGCCCATTCAAGAAAGCGGAAGCGCCCATCAGCACATCTTCCTTATGTGTCCGAGGGCCAGTCGGATGGCGTTCTCTTGGTTGAAGAGCTGCACTTTCCGCCCGCTCCATTCCATCAGGTCTTCGCCTATCAGGGCTGCGGCTTCTGCCTCGGTGGCGCACGTCTCCATGCGGGGGTCGGTGTCGCCGAGAAACGAAATGGTGGCGAGGAGTTCGAGCAGGTAGTTGGTGTAGAACCCGTCGAGGAAGTGGGCCGTCTCGTCGGCTATTTCCTTGTAGCGCCGGTTCTGCGGGAGGGCGAGGTAGGCTTGGGCTTCGGCGGCGGCGCCGCGTGTGAGGAATATCTCGTCGAAGGGGCGGTTGCTGAGGTCCGACATACCCATCACGTAGCTGCCGTTCATCTGTCGAAGCACGTGCCGCACCTTGCCCGAGTAGGGGCCGTAGTGCCCCTTGTTGAAGGTGAGGCGGAACGCTTCTTCGGCCCCGTTCTTTTGCAGGAAGTAGGCTATCTTCTCGGCCGCAAACTCCGAAAGGGCCTGTCCCTGCGACTCGGCGTCGGCCATCACCCGCAGCAGCATGGCGCGCGCGGGGGTGAGCCGCACCCGCTCTTTCCGCTCTTGTGCCGCGATGTGTGCGGCGGGTTCGTAGAGGGTGATGTCGCAGTCTGTGCCGCCCAGTGCCTCGACTATCATCGCCTTCACCTTCGGCCAGTCCAGGCCTCCGTTGCCGCACCCTAAGGGCGGAATGGCCACCGACCGTATGCCGCGGTCGGCTATTACCGCCCGCAGCGACTCGAGCCCCTCCGCTATGTAGGAGTATTGCGACGGATTCTGCCACCGCTCTTTGGTGGGAAAATTGATGATGAGGCGGTGGGGCTGTGCCATGTCGCCCTCCTCCACCACGAACATCCGCCCCGTCCGTACCTCGCCGGCAAGGCAGGCCTTGCGGTAGAGCGAGTAGTTGTGCGGATAGTTCTGCTTGCACTGTAGGGCAATGCCTTTCCCCATCACGCCCTGCGTGTTCACGGTGTTCACGATGGCCTCCGCCGCCGATTCAAATATGTTGCCTGTTGCTATGTGAATCATGAATCAAAAATAATAGTCAGGTCTGCACACCACCCGCTCGGGGGCTGTGCCGAAGGAGATCAGCCGGTCTCGTGCCGACTCGCCGCCCACCACAAAGCCGGCAACGTCGTGCTGCGCCACATCTTCTGCAATAAGCAGCTCGGCCTGTTTCAGCCGCCGCCATTCGCCCGTCGGGTCGGCATCGCTCCCCCACTGCTGGCGGAAGACGTCTTCGTATCTCACCAATTGGTCTGCTTCGCCTATCTGTTCGAGGGGAAAGAATCGGGTCGTTGCAGCCCGTGCGTGGCCGTCGGTGAACCAGCCGGTATAATGCCCGTCAAGCAACGCCCGCAGCCGCACTACGCAATAGACTATCTCGCCCGCTTCGCGGCGTATGGTATCGCTGTATCCGTGCTGTATGCTGTAGAGCATCGGCTGCCTCGGACCGAAGTAGAAGGGGGTGAAGTCGCCGATGGTCTTGTCTGTGCCGGGTATGGGCAGCGTCTGTCTCGTCTCAATGAGCGACTGCTCCCCGATGGGGATATAGCAGGGGTTGGCGTTGGGCGAGTTGGGGCGGCAGATGCCGTGGACCAGCACATCGGGTATGTTGTCGATGTGGGTGATTCGGAAGGCGTATTGCAACTGGCTCATCGGTGGCTGCGTTGTTTATGGTTCTGCGGAATGGGTTGTATAGCAGTTGAGTGCGTCTCTCCGCCGCAGGATATTCCCACGGCAAAGGTATGTTTTTTTTCCCACATAGTGGGTGTGGAGACTACTTTTTTTGGGCGCCGTGGGTAGCGTGTCGTGCGGGAGGATAAAAAACGGAGGCGCCGAAAGACGCCTCCGCACATTCAAAACCAATAAAAAAGCAATAATCTTTCTCTCGTGCTCTTCCTTTTTGTACCCCTTAGGGGCATTTTCTTGCACCCGTGGACTCTTTTTTCTGTGGGGTGCTGTAGGGTCGGCGGTCAGCATGAGTCTGTGCCGTCGGCGCTGCCGGTGTGCACAAAAAGACGGGGTGCCTGCCTTGAGTTATCAAATAAACAAACATTATTCGGTCGGTGCATACCCCAAAAACGGGGGTGCCTGCCGGCACCCCCGCACAATCAAAACCAATAAAAAGCAACACTATTGCTCTCGTGCTTTTTCCCTTTTGTACCCTCTCGCAGCATTTTCTTGCACCCTAGGCCCACTTTTTCCCTGCCGTGCGTCCCGCCCTCCTTGTTTTCAGTAATAGTTGCATTTATTAGTTGAACTTAGGTTATACCCCCCAAATTCTAAATTCTCTTTTTGTTGTTTCAAAATAATTGTTTATCTTTGCAAATCATTTCGCATCCCCTCCCCATCACAGGGGCCTGATTGGAACTTCAACACTAAAACTCTTTTAATATGGGAAAAAGTATTGCAATACTCACGGGCGGCGGCCCCGCCCCGGGAATGAACACAGTGGTGGCTTCGGTCGCCAAGACCTTTCTGCGCGACGGCTTCCGCGTCATCGGACTCCATGGCGGCTACGGCTCGCTCTTTTCGGACAACCCCCGCACTCAGGACCTCGACTTCCGCACCGCCGACGAAATCTTCAACAAGGGCGGCAGCATCCTCAAGATGTCGCGCTTCAAGCCCACCGACGAGGACTTCGAGAAGCGCTTCAACCTCTCCCTCTTCAAGGACAACGACATCCAGCTGCTGGTGACCGTAGGCGGCGACGACACCGCATCCACCGCCAACCGCATTGCCAAGTTCTTGGAGTCGAAGCACTACCCCATCCGCAACATCCACGTCCCCAAGACCATCGACAACGACCTCCCGCTCCCCAACAGCTCGCCCACCTTCGGCTACAACTCCGCCAAGGCCCAAGGCACCATCATCTGCACCGCCGTCATGGAGGACGCGCGCACCTCGGAGAACTGGTTCGTGGTCTCCGCCATGGGACGCTCCGCCGGCCATCTGGCCTTGGGCATCGCCGGCGCCTGCCACTACCCCATGGTGGTTATCCCCGAGTTCTTCAACCGAACCGAAATCACCGTCGATAAGATTGTCAACCTCGTGGTCTCCTGCATCATCAAGCGCAAGCTGATGGGCATCGACTACGGCGCCGCCATGATTTCGGAGGGCGTGTTCCACAGCCTCAGCAACGAGGAGATAGCCAATTCGGGCATCCACTTCTCCTACGACGACCACGGCCACCCCGAGTTGGGCAAGGTCTCTAAAGCCCATATCTTCAACGACCTCCTCGAGCGCAAGGTCAAAGCCCTCGGCCTCAAGGTCAAGTCGCGCCCCGTCGAGGTGGGCTACGAAATCCGCTGCCACACCCCCATCGCCTTTGACCTCACCTACTGCTCCCTCATGGGCATGGGGGTCCACACCCTCTTCAACCAGGGCTGCACGGGCTGCATGGTCTATTGCGACCACCAGGGCAACGTGTCGCCCCTCTACCTCAAAGACCTGCAAGACCCCGCCACGGGCAAGATTCCGCCCCGCTGCGTGAACGTCGAGTCCAACAAGGTGCAGTCCTATATCCGCGACATTATGGACTACCTCACGCCCGCCGACTATGAGGCGGCGCGCCGCTATGTCCCTAATCCCGAGGACTACGACTTCATGAGGATTCTCAACTGGTAGCCCCTTCCGCCGC
>DCJB01000083.1 GCA_002317325.1 Bacteroidales bacterium UBA1711 | reverse complement strand
CTGCAAAGATACGAACATTTTTCGACCCGTCAAGCATTTTCGGTACATTTTTCTTGGGCGGACGCGCAAAACCATTCGGCAAGATAGCACGACGCGCGGCAAGAGAGGGGGTGTCCACAGGCGGGGGGGCGACCGTCGTCTGCGCGGGCCGAGTCCCACGAAACGGCAGAGCAGTTCGGCAACGCGTTCCACGAGCGGATGAAGACCCAGCCGGCATGGCAACCACCCACTTCTCACCAATCGCCTTCGGGGGCATTGCCCTGTAAAGAAGCGTTATTTTTCGGCAGAATAAAATAATTTGCGTACTTTTGCAAAAGCGTGTTTGTTGGCGGTTGCACGTTTAGGCGTGCTGACGCAGCACAGACCTACAGGGTCGCAACCTGCCCAAACGGCATGATATACAACTAAAATAAAAGAAGACCGCAACGATGAGCACATTCAGAAGAATACCTGTCGAAGAGCTCCACTTCGATTCCCGAAATCCACGCATTCCCCAGTCCCTCCGACAAGAAGACGAGACAAAAATCCTCGATTATTTGGTGCTGGAATCGGCGACAGCAGAACTCATGCAAGCCATCGGTGAAAACGGCTTCTTTGAAGGCGAGATGCTTTTGGTTGCCGAGCGAGGAGACGGCGGCTACACCGTGGTGGAGGGGAACCGCAGGCTTTGCGCCGTCATGCTGCTGAACGACCCGGGCCTCACCAGCCGAAAAAAAGAGACCGTCCGCACCATAGCAGCCAGCAGCCGCGCCCAACTTCCGATAGCAGAACTCCCCTGCCTCGTTTTTCAGAGCAAGTCGGAAATCACCAAATACTTAGGCTTTGTCCACGTAACGGGAAAACAGCCATGGGGGCTTCTTCAAAAAGCCGAATATCTGCACAACCTGTACTGCGAGTGCAAGACCAACAACTTTGATGAAGACACACGGGCGATTGCCAAGACCATAGGCAGCAAGCGAGACTACGTCCAGCGGCTGCTGATTTCGTACCAACTGTTTCTGAAAGTGCAGGACGAGGGCTATTATTCCATACCCAATTTGGACGACACCACCTTCTACCTGAATTATTTTGTTGACGGCCTTTCGTGGGAGAACATCCGCCAGTTCCTCCTCAACGGACAGCCGGACTCCGAGGGACTGCCGTCCGCCATACAGGAAAGCAACTTGAAAGAATTTGTCACCTGGTCTTTCAGACAAGACCAAGGCGTCACACGAATCAAGAGCGACAGCAAAAGTCTGGAACTCCTCAACCAGATATTGGGAAACAGCGACGCCCTCAAAGCATTCAGAGAAGGGACTCCGTTGGACGATGCCTACACACTGGCTGACGGAGTTGATGACCAACTGGCCGACTTTGTCAGGAAAGCAAAAGACTACTTGGGACAGGCAGACCGGGTAACGGTGAAAGTCTCCCACTTCTATGCCTCATTGGAAGAAGACCTGAGGGAAATCGTCAAATTGGCCAAAAAGATCGACAACAGCAGGAAGGAGGCCAACGATGACCTCTGAAGAAGTTCATTGCACGGTTCAAGGGTGTGTCCACCAAATATTTGAACAACTATTTGGTTTGGAACAATGAAGTGGAACGCAAGAAAGTCGGGCTTGCACAGAAGGCGGAAGCAGTACTCCGTCAGGTGGCAGCCGCCGCTTTTGGGGAGACCTGCCGCACCCTCCCAGTCCGCCCTCCGGTACCAGTATTGGTGGAAAATCAGTCGTAAGTAGGACTATAGCGACGTTATTTATATATGGCCGAAACTACACACATTAGACTAACACCCCACCAGCAGAAATATCTTGCATGGAGATTAGAGCGAAAACGCAGCTCCTGCGATGACGATAAATTCACATCTGTACTTGCTGAGGCTCAGGTTGACCTGAATCCACATCAGGTGGATGCAGCTCTTTTTGCATTTAAGTCGCCCCTTTCCATGGGTGCGATATTGGCCGAAGAAGTGGGATTGGGAAAGACGGTGGAGGCAGCCATTGTAATGTCCCAGCATTGGGCAGAGCGCAAGCGCCATATCTTGGTAATCGTTCCTGCGACCTTAAGAAAGCAGTGGAGTATGGAACTTGAGGAGAAGTTCTTTCTCCCTTCCGTTATTTTGGAATCAAAAAATTTCAACAGAATACTTGCTGATACTTACCACAATCCTTTTGATCAGAAAGACAATATTGTAATCTGCTCTTATCAGTTTGCTAAGAAACAGATTCAACATATCAACCGTGTAAAGTGGGATTTGGTGGTCATTGATGAGGCCCACAAGTTGCGTAATGTATATAAGGCAAGCAATAAGACTGCCATTGTATTGAAGGAAGGCCTGCGAGAGTCCAAAAAATTGCTCCTTACGGCAACTCCTTTGCAGAATAATGTGAAAGAACTCTATGGATTGATATCAATCATTGACGATGGCTATTTTGGTAGCCTTAAGGGATTTTCAGACAGATATGGCAAGACAGAGTTAAGGCAAGATTCCGTATATAACGAGTTGCGGGAACGCATCAAGCCCATTATTCACCGCACACTCAGAAGCGAGGTTCAGGAGTACGTGAAGTACACCGAGCGTAAGGCTATGGTGCAGGAGTATTACCCGAGCGATGACGAACAGACACTCGCTGAAATGGTCAACGAATACCTCCAACGCGATGAGTGCTTTGGCTTACCTCGCTCACAGCGTTCCCTCATCACCCTCGTACTCCACAAACTCCTTTCTTCCTCTACTTTTGCTATTGCAGGCACTCTGCAAACCATCATCGACCGCCTTGTGTCTATCGTAAAGAACTATGAGGAAGAGCATAAGGATGACAATTCTGAATTAGATGAGAATCTGATGTCGGACCTCTCTGCTGACATTGAAGAGCTCGACGCGTACGACGAAGAATGGCTCGACGAGGATGATGAAGAGTTTGAGGAGGACGAACAGGAGAAGAAAGAATACACCGCAGCCGATATTCAGGAGATGAAGGACGAAATAAACGACCTGAATATCATCCACGACCTTGCACTTGGAATAGCCACCAACACGAAAGGAGAATGTCTTCTGAAAGCATTGGATATCGCTTTCAAGGACAAGAGACAGAACGGACAGGCAGAGAAAGCATTAATCTTTACGGAGAGCAATCGCACTCTTCATTATCTGCGTCAGCTTCTTGAAGAGAATGGGTATGCAGGAAAGATAGTGCTATTCAATGGGTCAAACACAGACCCCAAGTCGAAGGAAATATATAAAGCATGGAAAGAACGCTACGAAGGCACCTCACGAGTGACTGGCTCAATGACAGCCGACAAGCGTCAAGCCTTGGTGGATTATTTCCGTGAAGAGGCCCAAATCATGATAGCCACCGAGGCGGCAAGCGAGGGTATCAACCTTCAGTTCTGTTCCCTCCTGGTTAATTTCGATTTGCCTTGGAACCCTCAACGGGTGGAGCAGCGTATTGGACGTTGTCATCGTTATGGTCAAAAGAACGATGTTGTGGTAATCAACTTCATCAATAAGGCTAATCGTGCCGACCAGCGTGTGTACGAGTTGCTCGACCAAAAATATAATCTTTTCAAGGGTGTGTTTGGCAGCAGCGATGAGGTGCTGGGAAGCACAATGGACGGTATCGATTTTGAACATCGCGTTCTTGACATTTACAGTACATGTAGAAATACCGAGGAGATTGATAAGGCCTTTGACATTCTACAGGAAGAACTTCGCCAGCAGATCGAGGCTACAATGGATGAGACAAAGCATCGATTGATAGAAAACTTCGACCGCGATGTGGTCAACAAACTCCGCATTCGTAAGGCATCTGATGAGCAGGCGCTCTCGATGTTCTATCAACTGCTATGGCAGCTGACCATCAATGTTCTGGACAATAACATTACTGTTCTTGATGAGAAGAAATACAAATTCAGACTTCGTACCTCTCCCAAGGATAGCGATACCCATTTTGACATCGGCCCTTATCAGATGGGCAAGGATGTGAATAAAGCATATATCTATCGCTCGGGACATCCGTTGGCCCAGTATGTGATCGGTAAAGCAAAGAAGAACGAAACGCCAGATGCCACGACCATAGTTTTTGATTACACCCATCATCCAGAGAAAATGTCAGTGGTAGAGGAAACTATTGGGAAAAAGGGCGTGCTATCGATGAATCTTGTCCATTACAAATCACCCAAGGAGGACGAGGACAGAATCATTGCTGTGGCTGTTGATTCAGTCGGTAATGCCATGCCCGAGGACTTTGTTGACAAGCTGATGTCCGTCACAGCCACAGCCGATATTGCGGCTCCAATACAGGAGGATATGATAGAGAAACTCCAGATGCTGGTCCTTTCCAAACGCAAAGAGCTGGATGTTGACATCAGAGAGCGTGACCGCCAGTTTATCGACGAAGAAAGTATCAAGATTGAGCAATGGGCAGAAGACCAGACCAACAGTCTGGAACAGGATTTGAAGGACACCAAGCAGAAGATAAAAGAGCGCAACAACGAATTCCGCAAGGAGACCGACGACAGCAAACGCAGACAGATACAGTCCGAATTGCAGACACTGGAACGGACATTGAAGCAGAAGAGGCGCGATATCTTTGCTCTCGAAGATGAGATAGAAGCAAAGCGAGACCAACTGATAGCTCAGATTGACGACTCGCTGAATAAAGAAGCAAAACAGGAAACACTATTCACCATTCATTGGTCGGTAATATAGATTTTTTGTGGAATCAAATATAAAAGATAACACATGGCAACAAACTATTACGACAGTTTCGTCCGCAAGCTGAAAGAGATATTCATGATGGATCATGCTGAACTGGACTTCGGCATCTACCGCATCATGAACCAGAAACGTCAGGACATACAGCAGTTCTTAGAGCGTGAACTGCTGCCGCAGGTCACACAGATACTGGCTGGTGCAGGAGCAGGTGATACCACTGCTTTGAAAGCCCGCATGAAAGAGATTGAGGCACAGGCAGCATCGTTTGGCGCTTCGCCCGAGGGCAATCCCGAGTACCAGCAGCTGAAGGCAAAGCTGGAGCAGACAACCGACACGGCTGCCCTGCAGAACGACGTGTTCTCGCACCTTGTCACCTTCTTCAGCCGTTACTACGACAATGGCGATTTCGTCAGCAAGCGTCGCTACAAGGACAACACCTACGCCATCCCCTACAATGGCGAAGAGGTGAAGCTGCATTGGGCCAATGCCGACCAGTACTACATCAAGTCATCCGAGTACTTCCGCGACTATACTTTCGTGTTGCCCGAGAGCCGTCGCAAGGTACACTTTGTGCTGAAGGATGCCACCACCGAGCAGAACAACAACAAGGCGGCAAACAACATGGAGCGTCGCTTTGCCATCTACAATGTGGATGGACAGCCTTGCTTCGAGCAGCAAGGTGACGAACTGAGCATCTTCTTCACCTACGAACTGATGCCGAAGGCCACCAAGCAGGATGCACTCCTTGCCGAGGCGCTTGCCGCGATAAAGCCCGTAGTGCCGGAGGCGTTCATGGAACTGCTCACCACCAAGGCACCAACTGCCAAGGATGCCAACCGCACCCTGCTGGAAAAGCACCTTACCGACTATACCGCCAAGAACTCGTTCGACTACTTCATCCACAAGGACCTTGGCGGCTTCCTGCATCGTGAACTGGACTTCTATATCAAGAACGAGGTGATGCTGCTCGACGACCTCGATGCTGAGCACATACAGAACCAGCTCATCATCATCAAGGCCATCAAGCAAGTGGGCGACAAGATTATCCGCATGTTGGCGCAGTTGGAGAACTTCCAGAAACGTTTGTGGCTGAAGAAGAAGTTTGTGGTGCAAAGCGACTACTGCATCACCCTCGACCGTGTGCCTGAGGATCTCTATGCCGACATCTGCAGCAACGACCGCCAGCGTGAGGAATGGGTGCGCCTCTTTGCCATCGACGAGATAAAGGGCGACATGATGACCGAGGCTTATTCTGTCCCTCTCACCGAGGAGTTCCTTCGTCAGAATCCTTTCCTCGTGCTCGATACCGCCTTCTTCTCTCCGCAGTTCAAGCACAAGCTCGTGAGCCACCTTGGCGACAAGGGTATTGATGAGCAATGTAATGGGTTGCTGATAAATAGTGAGAACTTCCAGGCGTTGGAGTTGTTGCAGGAGAAGTATTGTAATAGTATAAAATGTACATACATTGATCCTCCCTACAATGCCAAATCCAGCGAAATTTTGTATAAGAACACATTCAAACATGCATCATGGATGAGTTTAATGGAAAACAGATTAACTATTGGAAGAAACTTACTTAAAACAGATGGAGTATTTGAAGTGGCTATTGATGACGTTGAGAATGCTCGTCTAATGAACTTATGTGACGAAATTTTCTGCGATTTTTCTGGAAAAGCAGACTTATCTATCTTGATTAATCCATCAGGACAACAAGGAAAGAATTTTTCCACAACGGGTGAATACGTACATTGCTATTTCCAAGATGAGCCTAATATGCTTGCGAAAGAGTTGCGAGACGAAGAATCTGCAGATGTTCGTGGCTTTATGAATGGCGCAAAGGGTGAGGGTGGTAATTATCTACGTACAAGTGGTAAAACATGTTTTTATCCTATATATGTAAAAAATAACCTTGTCGTAGGAATTGGTGAAGTATGTGATGACGATTTCCATCCTTCTTCTGCAAATGAACTTGAAGAAGATGGCAGAATTGCAATTTATCCAATTGATGGAGAAGGGGTTGAAAGAAAATGGCTTTTTGGTCATGATACGGTAGGGGATATTATTTCAGAACTTAGTGTTAAGATAAACAGAAACACAAAGTTACTTGAAGTTATTAGGACTAAAACAGCTATTAATTATAAAACGATATGGACAGATAGTTCTTATAGCGCTAAGGAGCATGGTACAAACTTGCTAACGAAAATGTTTGATAAGCCAGTTTTCTCATTCCCTAAATCGATCCATGCTGTAAAAGATTGCATAGGATTGGCAGTTAGAGAGAATCCTAATGAGATAATCCTGGATTATTTTGGCGGATCAGGAACTACAGCACATGCGGTAATAGAATTAAATAGAAAGGACGAGGGGAATCGTAAGTTTATCCTTTGTGAAATGGGTAATTATTTTTCAACAGCTACACGCCCAAGAACGGAAAAAGCAATCTACTCCCCCGACTGGAAGGACGGCAAGCCCGTCTCTCGCCAAGGCATCAGCCAATGCTTCAAATACCTCCGCCTGGAGCAATACGAAGACACGCTGAACAACCTTGAGCTGAAGACACCACAGCAGATGGTGGCCAACTGGGAAGGTGGTTCGCACTTCAAGGAGAGCTACATGCTTGGCTACATGCTCGACACCGAGACACGCGACTCGCTCTTGAACCTGAAGATGTTCGAGAACCCGTTTGCCATGACGCTGAAGACCACCAAGGACAATGAACTTGTTCCAACACAAGTGGATATGGTGGAGACCTTCAACTACCTCATCGGCCTGAACGTAGAGACCGAGGACTGGTACCGCCAGGACAACATCTGCGTGGTGACCGGTCGCACCCATCGCGAAGGCCTCCGCACACTCGTCATTTGGCGCAACTGCAAAGAGATTGGTAACGACGAGCTGAACGCGTTCTTCGAGCGTATGGACTTCCGCACCCGCGACACGGAGTTCGACCTTATCTATGTGAATGGCGACAACACCCTGCCCAACCTCCGTCGTGACGAAGAGCATTGGAAGGTAGTGCTGACCGAAGAGGAATTTGCGAAACGTATGTTTGAGGAGGCATAATCTATGGCAACAGAAGAAAAGAACAAACCGGAATTTGTGTTCCGCACAGGGATGACACCCGACAGCGAGTATGTGAAGTGGCTCACTGAAGTCAAGACGCGTGTCAAGCAAGCACAAGCCAAGGCCATTCTGCAGGTCAATACCTCTATGCTCGAACTCTATTGGAGCATCGGACGTGACCTTGTGGCCCTTCACCCGGAAGAGAAATGGGGAAAAGGTGTGGTGCGCCAGTTTGCCTTGGATATGCGCAACGCCTTTCCAGGCGAGACAGGATTCTCTGATACCAACATCAAGTACATGAAGCGCTGGTATGAGTTTTATTATCATGCAGATACAATCAGTCACCAGCTTGGTGACCAATTTAGTCAGCAGCCTGCTGACCAATTGCCGATGCCGGAAATGTTTGGCCGTATTCCTTGGTTTCATCATGTGCTGATATTCACCAAGACTCAGACCCAAGAGGAAGCCGTTTTCTACATCCATCAAACCATAGAAGGAAACTGGAGCCGACGCATGCTGGAAGATAACATCCAATCTGGGCTCTATAAACGAATGGGGAATGCGGTGACCAATTTTGAGTCACGTCTGCCTGTTCCTGAATCTCAATTGGCACAAGAGATACTGAAGGACCCCTACAACTTCAATTTCCTGACCATGCAGCAGGGATATAAGGAGAAGGATCTGGAGAATGCATTGGTAACGAACATCACCCGATTCCTGCTTGAACTGGGTAAGGGTTTTGCATTTGTAGGACGACAGATGGAACTGCGTATGCCGGACGGACAGTCTTATTTCCCCGATCTGGTGTTCTATCATATTCCACAGAAACGCTATGTGGTGGTCGATCTGAAAGCAGTAAGTTTTGCCCCGGAGTTTGCCGGAAAGATTAACTTCTATGTCACGGCTGCGGATAAGCTGCTGCGCGGAGAGGGTGACAATGCTACGGTAGGACTGATAATCTGCCAATCGTATGATAAAACCATTGTAGAATGGTCGCTGCAGGATATCAACAAACCGCTTGGAGTAGCCACATACCAACTGCAAGAGGTGGTGGAAAGAACAGTGGCAGAACTGAAAGAAATTCAGCAGAAGGCCTCTGCTGATTGTGTAAACGACCAGAAGAAAGAATAGTCATCATGGCAAAGAAACAAACCAAACAGCCGCCAAAGCTGCAAGAGGCGCTGGTGCTGTTCAAATACATACTGAGCCTCTTCGGCTGCAAGGACCTTGCGGCTATGAGCGAGGACCTGAAGGATCCTGCCTTAGAGGGGGTGGACGATGAAGGCACGAGCCACATCTTCCATGCCCTGAAGGCACATCTGTATGCCGGCTACAAGATAGACGAGGCACAGCTCTATGAGTATGACCGCCACATCGTGCAGCATACCAAAGAGATAAACGAGAGGCGCAAGGATAAGATTACGTGGAAGTACTACCAGTACCTGGCCCTGCTCTTCACCGAGGTGTATCTCGATCGCTTTTTTGCCGACAAGCAGGCATTGCTTGCGGGCATCAACCGTTTTCTCACGGACGACTTCAACTTCCGGCAGGAGACATGGCACGAGATGCCCGACTTCACCGAGGACGACCTGAACAAACTCGCTTTCTGGTGCGCTACAGGCAGCGGCAAGACGCTGATGCTGCACGTCAACATCAAGCAGTACCTCTATTATGCCGAGAAGTATCGTGCCAAGAAGCTGAACCGCATACTCATCCTCACGCCCAACGAGGGATTGAGCAACCAGCATATCGAGGAACTGACGGCTTCGGGCTTTACGGCATTCCTCTTCTCGAAGCAAGGACGAGGCGGCTTGTTCCAGGGCAAGGACTCCGTTGAGGTGATTGACGTGAACAAACTGGCGGAGACGGATGGCGACAAGACGGTGGCTGTTGACAGCTTCGAGGGGAACAATCTGGTGCTGGTGGATGAGGGCCATCGCGGCTCGGGCGGCGAGGTGTGGAAAGGATACCGCAACAAACTGACGCAGGATGGTTTCTCGTTTGAGTATTCCGCCACCTTCGGTCAGGCAATAGCGGCACAGAGTGGTGCTGCACGTACGGCTCTGCTGCAGGAATACGGCAAGGCAACCTTGTTCGACTATTCCTACCGCTACTTCTACAACGATGGCTACGGCAAGGACTACCGCATCATGAACATGGCTTCGTGGGACGATGAGGAGCTGCTGAATATGTACCTCACCGCCTATCTGCTGTGCCTCTACGAACAGACATTGGCATACGAGGCTTCGCCATTGGTGAAGAACCGCTTCCTCATCGCACGGCCGTTGGGAATCTTCGTCGGTGGTTCGGTGAATGCCGTGCGCACGGTACGAGGAAGGGATGTCAGCGATGTGACGCAAATACTGCTGTTCATACAGGCATTCGTTGACCATCCGGAGGAGTTCATCGGCTACATCAAGCGTCTGCTCAATCCCGACGACGGCATCAAGAACAGCCATGGCTATTCGCTCTTTGCCAACAGCTTCATGATGGTGAAGGACGGCATGTGCCTGGGCGAGGAGCAGAAGCACGCTGAAGAGACGTACCGCAAGATGCTGAAATGCCTCTTCCATAGCGAGGTGCCCAACGCGCGTCTGCATATCGACAAGCAGAAGGGTGGCGACGAGGAGATAGGCTTGCGCATAGGCAATGGCGATTACTTCGGCGTGATAAACGTGGGTGACAGCAGTAAGTTGCTTGCCTTGTGCGAGGAGAACGGATTGCTGACCGAGACAAAGGAGTTCGGGCAGTTGTCGCTGTTCTCAGGCATCAACAAGGAGGACAGCACGGTGAATGTGCTGATAGGTTCGAAAAAGTTCAACGAGGGTTGGAGTTCGTGGCGCGTGAGTGTGATGGGCCTTATGAACGTAGGTCGCTCGGAGGGTTCGGAGATCATCCAGCTCTTTGGCCGTGGCGTGCGACTGAAGGGCTTCCAGTACTCGCTGAAGCGCAGCTCGAAGTTGGACAGCAGCTACAACCCCGGCAATCTGCCCCGTGGCCTGCGCGACATCGAGACGCTGAACATCTTCGGCGTGCGTGCCGACTATATGGACACCTTCCGCAAGTACTTAGAGGACGAAGGATTGCCAGCCAACGAGGAGGTGTATGTGCCTATCGAGATTCCTACGGTCAATCTGCTGGGCGATGCCAAACTGAAAGTGGTGCGCCTGAAGAAGGGCTATGACTTCAAGAAGACGGTGGTGGTGCAGCCATTGGACATGATAGACGCTACGCTGATAAAGCTCGACTGGACACCCAAGGTGGAGGCTATATACAGCGGTGGTGCGCGGGTAGAGACGGCTGTTGTTGCGAAGCTCGGAAAGCTCACGAAGGAGCATCTGTCGCTGATTGACTGGAGGAAGGTGTTCTTTGCCCTTCAGCAGATGAAAAACGAGCGCAGCTGGTGGAACATGGAACTGAGCGTGGAGATGCTGCAGACGCTGATGCAGAATCCCAAATGGTACGAGCTGACCATACAGGAGGCTGACCTTGAGTTCCGTGACTTCGGACGTGATGTGGCGCGATGGGAGGAGATTGCCATTGCATTGCTTCGTGCCTACATAGACCGTACCTACAAGCGCAACAAGGGCAAATGGGAAAGTCAGTATATGGAGACGGTTTATGTGGATCAGAACGACCCTAACTTCTTTGAGGAATATACCGTGGAGGTGCGCCAGGATCAGAACGAATGGATAGAGAAGCTGAAGGAGTTGAGAGAGCAGATACTCTCGGGCAATCTGGAACGTGACTTCAGTATCTATGGACGCTGGATTCAGGCTTTGCGTTTCGACCGTCATCTGTATTTCCCGTTGCTGTGCCTCAGAGACAAGGACAGCAACGGCAAGAAGATTCTGCGCGACCAATACACCAACGAACCACTTATCAAGATTTCGCCCGTGGCTTTGAATGTAGGAGAGTCAACCTTTGTGGAGCAGGCGCGCAAGTATTACGAGGCGCACAAGGACGATGTGCTGGCTGGCAAGGAGGTGTATCTGCTCCGCAACGAGAGCCGCAAGGGCATAGGTTTCTTTGAGGCAAGCAACTTCTACCCCGACTTCATCCTGTGGGTGAACGATGGCGAGAAGCAGCACGTCACCTTCATTGACCCGAAGGGATTGCGCAACCTGCATGGGCCGAATGACCCGAAGATACAGCTCTTCAATCTGCTGAAGACAGAGGTGGAACCATCGTTGAATGACGCCAGCATCACACTTGACTGCTACATCATCTCCGAGACCAAGTCACGCGAGATAGACTGGTGGTTTGATGGCGATGACGAGAAGTTCGAGGAAAACCACGTGCTCTTCAAGGATGACGAGAAGTACATGGAGAAATTATTTGGGAAGATAATAAAGAAATGAAAAAGATACTACTCAGTTTCGACACAGAAGAATTTGACGGACCGCGGGAACACGGGGTCGATTTCTCGCTCGAAGAGGGGATGGCCGTCAGCCGCCAAGGGACGCAGACCATCCTCGACATACTGAAGCGCCAGCGGGTGAAGGCCACCTTCTTCTGCACGGCCAACTTCGCAGAGAACGCCCCCGACCTGGTTCGGCGCATAGTGGAAGAGGGGCACGAGGCGGCCTGCCACGGCTGCGACCACTTCTGCCCCAAGCCCACCGACTACGAAGAGTCGAAACGGCGCGTCGAGGCCGTCAGCGGCACTCCGGCGGAGGGCTACCGCCAGCCCCGGATGTTTGCCGTCGATGACGGGGAGCTCCGCCGCTTGGGCTACCGATACAACTCGTCGCTCAACCCCGCCTTCATCCCGGGCCGCTATATGCACTTGGACACGCCGCGCACCTGCTTCATGCGGGAGGGGGTGCTGCAGATACCCGCCTCGGTGACGCCGGGGCTGCGGGTGCCGCTCTTCTGGCTGGCGCTCCACCTCTTTCCCGAGCGGCTCTACCGGGCGCTGGCGCGGCGGGTGCTGCGCAAGACGGGCTATTTCGTCACCTACTTCCACCCGTGGGAGTTCTTCGCCATAGGGGAGCACCCCGAGTATCGGATGCCCCTCATCATCCGCCACAACAGCGGGCAAGCCATCGCGGGACGACTCGAGCGCTTGGTGGCGGCGCTCAGGGCCGAGGGGGCCGAGTTTGTAACCTACAGCCAATTCTGCCATGAGTATTGCCGATAGACTGCGGCGGCTGACGGCCGCCCCGCTGCTTTCGGACCCCCGCCTGCTGCTGGGGCTGTGGCTGCTGCTGGCGGTGCTGGCCGCGCTGGCCAAGATGTCGCCCGAGCGGTGCAACAACTACCTCATCTTCGAGGGGGTGTTCCGCCACGCCTCGCACGGGCTGCCCCTCTACGACTACTACCCCTCCGAATATCACGACCACAACCTCTACGGGCCGTTCTTCGCCCTCCTCATCGCGCCATTCGCCCTGCTGCCGCACCCCGCAGGGCTGGCGCTGTGGGCGGCGGCGCTGGCCGCGTCGCTGTTCTTCGCCGTCAAGGCGCTGCCGGGAGGCAGGGGAATGCAGGTCTTCGTGTGGTGGTTCTGCGCCCACGAGCTGCTCACCGCCCTGTTCATGCAGCAGTTCAACATAGCTGTCGCGGCGGCGATAGTGGGGGCTTTCGCCTTGGTGGAGAAAGAGAAAGAGCCGTGGGCGGCGCTGCTCATCGCGGTGGGCGCGCTGGTGAAGATATACGGGCTGGCGGGTCTGGCGTTCTTCCTCTTCTCCAAGCACAAGCGGCGGTTCGCGCTGTGGTGCGCAGGCTGGGGGGCGGGGCTGGCCCTGCTGCCGATGGCGGCTTTCGGGCCGCAATACATCGCCGAGCAATACGGCGCGTGGGCGGCCTGCCTTGCCGACAAGAACAGCCTCAACGCCGGCTCGCTGATGCAGAACATATCCCTTCTCGGGCTGGTGCACCGCACCACGGGGCTGCAATTCAACGACCTCTGGCTGATGGCGCCGGGAGCGGCCCTCTTTGCCGCCCCCTACCTGCGGCGGCGGCAGCGGCAGCACCTCGCCTTCCGCTTCGCCTTCTTGGCTTCGGCGCTGCTGTTCGTGGTGCTGTTCAGCTCGGGGAGCGAGTCGAGCGGCTACATCATCGCCCTCACCGGCGCCGTGGTCTGGTATGCGTCGGCGCCGTGGAAGCGCGGCGGGTGGGACGCGGGGCTGATGGTCTTCGCCTTCGTTCTGACGAGCCTCTCGCCGAGCGACCTCTTTCCTGCCTACCTGCGAGAGCGCTATGTGCAGCCATACGCCCTCAAAGCCCTGCCCTGCGCGCTGATATGGTTCAAACTGTCGGCCGAAATGCTCACCCGCGACTACGCCGCCCGCCCCTGCCCCACCCCCAAGACATCCGAACCGCGGTAGCGAAACCCGGTCCCGCCCCCGACCTGTCCAAGAACTCCGAGACGAGACTTTTTTCTCGCACACCGCAGCCAATCCAAAAAAAAAACGTATCTTTGCACGCAGAATTTGTTGTGCCGATAGAAAAGCGGGAGACGGGGCGTACGGCCTCTATTCCCTTGATGGATAACATCAGAGGGAATTGTTCACAGACCCGGCATGATAGAAACGTCGGAAGCAAATAACCCCATAAACGGAAGCGTCATGCGGTTGGACAAGATAAGAATAGAAAATATGCGGCTGGTCGGTTCCAGCCCGCTGACTGTTGATTTTGCCGCAGACAAGAACATCACCCTCGTTATGGGCGATAACGGTGCCGGCAAGACCACCCTGTTGGACGGCATTGCCTATATGGTGAGCCCCTTTATCGCCCAGTTTCCCGGACAGCCGTACTCCTCCATCATCGACAGCGATGTACACCTTGCTTCGGACGGCAGACCGGCGCCCTGCCTCGGGATAGAGGCGGTATTCGGGCTGCCCACAGGAACGGCAGTGGCGAGACGCTACCGCAAGGGGAGCGAGGAGGCGCCCAAGTCCGACACCCAAGCGTTGCGGGCGTATGCCGGGGAGCTTGGCGATGCCATCAGGGCGGGGGAAAGCGGGGCCAGGCTTCCGATACTGGCCTACTACGGCACCGACCGGGGCAACATTGCGGGGCCCGAACGCCGCCGCTATACGTCCAAGACCTACGAGCGGTGGGACTGCTACACGGCATCGATGCTGTCGGCGACGAACTTCAAACGGTTCTTCGCCTGGTTTGACCTGATGGAAGACGAGGAGCGGAGAGAACGCGACCGGCTCGGCGACCGCGCCTATCGGTCGCCCGTGCTGGAGACCGTGCGGACCGCGCTCTCCACCCTGTTGGGAGAGAACTACTCACACCCCCGGATTGAGACACGCCCGCTGCGATTTGTGGTGGACGTGCGGGACGAGGATGGGGTAAGGGAGCTGCGTATCGAACAGCTGAGTGCGGGATACAAGGTGATGATTGCCATGGTTGCCGACTTGGCGGCAAGAATGGCCGAAGGCAACCCCGACACACCGACCCCCCTGTCGGAAACGGGCATAGTGCTCATTGACGAGATAGACCTCCACCTGCACGCCCGATGGCAGCGCCAGATACTGAGCCAGCTCAGCCAAATATTCCCCAACGTGCAGTTCGTCATTACGACCCACAGCCCTGTGGTGGTGCTGGGGGCAAACGACAACAGCGTCCAGCTGATAAGGCTGACGAGCAGCGGCGCCGAGGATATTTCGAGGACAGATATGTCGAACTACGACGTAAGCCTGATATTGCTGAGCGAGGCCTTCTCGCTGCCCTCGGTCTATTCCGAGAGGGTGGAACGCGCCTTTGCCAGGAGAGAAGAACTGCTGAGGCAGGGAAGTCTGACTCCGGCGGAGAACGAGGAACTGGGGAGACTGAATGCCGAGGTATATGGACTGCCGAGGCAAGGAACAACTGACGACCAGCAGAGGGCAGAACAGGCTCTGCTGAGCTGGGCTTCGCAAGAGGGTTTGCTATGATAAAGTTAGACAAATCCACCCCAGCCCCAGCCGCGCTGGATGTCGCTGCCCCGACCAATGCCGCCGCCATAGATGGGACTGTGTACGGGAGTCCCGCCGTAAAGCAGCAACTGAAAGACGACCAGCACGGGAAGTGCGCCTACTGCGAGCGAAAACTCAACGGCGATTATGGGGATGTGGAGCATTACCGTCCCAAAACGAAATATAAGGCAGCCGACGGACAGAAAGAACATGATGGATACCATTGGCTGGCATACGACTGGGACAACCTGCTTTTCAGCTGTTCGGAGTGCAACAGGTCGTGCAAACGCACCCTCTTCCCCCTGTATGACGAGGGCCAGCGGGACATAGGCCATCAGAACATCGCCAACGAGCAGCCCCTGCTGGTCAACCCAGCCTTTGAGCGGCCCGAAGACTTCATTGGGTGGCGGGGAGAAATTGCCGTAGCCGTCGGAAGCACCCCCTACGACATACAGAAAGGAGAGACCACGATAAGTGTCTTGAAACTGAACGACCGACCCGACTTGAAGGCAAGAAGGTTGGAGGTGCTTAAAGATTACAAACAATTGCATTCCATTCTCGAACTATGTTCCCGAGTTGGAACAGTTCCTGCAGAAATACAGGAGGCGAAGAGGCTATTAGAAGACAAGTTAGCGGACATGACGAGAGGCGACAAAGAGTTTGCGGGGATGCTGAGGTATCAAGTCCCGCCGACAATATCAGCCACAACGTGAGCCCTTTGCCCCCGAAAAAACGACGGGAGAGAGAACCAGCCCGCCGCGGGGCGGCACAGACTCCGAATACCAAGCAATCAATCATTTATTAACACATAAACAAACACAAAACAAAATGAAAAAAGCAATTGTTACGCTCACGCTGGCACTGATGGTGCTGGCTCCGGCGGCCGGGCGCGCCGACGAGGGAATGTGGCTGCTTTCGCTGATTGGCAAGAACTATGCCGATATGCAGAAGGCGGGCTTCAAGCTGTCGCCCGAAGACATCTACAGCATCAATCAGAACTGCCTCAAGGACGCGATAGTGGGCCTTGGGAACGAAGGGCGCCCCTTCTGGCACTTCTGCACCGGCGAAATCATCAGCGAGAAGGGCCTCATCAGCACCAACCACCACTGCGGCTACGGGAAGCTGCAGGAGCACTCCACCGTGGAGCACGACTATCTGAGGGACGGATTCTGGGCCTACAATATGCAGCAGGAGCTTCCCAATCCCGGCCTGACCGCCAGCATACTCGTCCGCATGGAGGACGTGACCGCCCGGGTGCTTGAGAACCTGAGCGACGACATGAGCGAGGCCGACCGCGCCAAAGCCATAGCCAACGTAAGCGAGCGCATTGCCAACGAGGCCAAGGCCGGCACCGACTACGACGCGATGGTCAAGCCCATGTTCAACGGCAACCAGTACTTCCTCTTCGTCCACATCATCTACCGCGACGTGCGGTTAGTGGGCGCCCCTCCCTCGTCGATGGGCAAGTTCGGCGGCGACACCGACAACTGGTCGTGGCCCCGCCACACCTGCGACTTCTCCATGTTCCGCATCTACACGTCGCCTGACGGCAAGCCCGCCCCCTACGCCAAAGAGAACATCCCCCTGAAGCCCAAGCACCACCTGCCCGTGAGCGCCCGCGAGCTCAAGGACGGCGACTTTGCCATGGTGATGGGTTTTCCGGGCACCACCAACCATTTCCTCACCTCCTACGGATTGAAGGAGACCATGGAAGTGTCCAACACCCTGCGCTATAACATCCGCTCGGTCAAAATCAACATCCTCCGCCAAGAGATGCGGCGCGACCAGGCCGTCAAAATCAAGTATGCCTCCAAATATGCCAGCTGCTCCAACTACTGGAAATACAGCAACGAGCAGAACATCGCCCTCAAGAAGCTCAACACCATGGCCCTCAAACTGGACATCGAGTCGGAGTACCGCGCCTGGGCGAAGGACAAAGACCCCAAATATCTGAAGGCCCTCGACCTGATAGAGGGGAGCTACGCCGACCGCCGCGAGCTGCAGGAAGCCCTCATCTATCTTGACGAAGGCCTCCTCGAGGGGCCGGAACTGCTCTACCAGTCCTACCTGTTCGGCCGCTCCATCAAAGCCATCTGCAACGAGACCAATCCCGACAAGCGCATTGCCATGATTGAGGAGCTCCGCTCGGAGGCCCAGACCTTCTACAAAGACTACGACGAGAACGTGGAGCGGACCCTGATGACCGCCATGATAGCCTACACCTATCAGAATATCAACATCAAGTATCTGCCCGAGTGCCTCAAGAACGCCGACCGCAAGTATAAAGGCGACTTTGAAGCCCTCACCAACCGCCTCTTCGCCCAGTCGTTCTTCGCCAACGAGGAGCGCTTCATGAAGTTCTTGAAAGACCCGAACCTCAAGGCGCTTGAAAAAGACGAAATGTATGTCTATGGCTCGGGAATCCTCGACCAGTACCGCACGGTGTATCAGGGTGTGCCGCAGCAGAGCCGCGACAACCTCACCCGCGGCACGCGCGACTTCGTTGACGGCATTCTGCAAATTAACGCCGGCAAGAGACTCATGTCGCCCGACGCCAACAGCACCATCCGCCTGACCTACGGCAACGTGAAGGCCTACGACCCGCGGGACGGCGTTTCGTACCACTACTACACCACCTTGGAAGGCGTGATGCAGAAAGAAGACCCCACCCCCGGCGGCGAGTTTAACGTGCCCCAGCGCCTCAAGGACCTCTACAGCACCAAAGACTACGGCCCCTACACCAACAGCCGCGGCGAGCTGCCCACCTGCTTCATCACCAACAACGACATCACGGGCGGCAACAGCGGGTCGCCCGTCCTGGACGCCTACGGCAACCTCATCGGGCTGGCCTTTGACGGCAACGGGGAGGCGATGTCGGGCGACATCGACTTTGAGGAGAACCTGCAGCGCTGCATCTGCCTCGACACGCGGTATATGCTCTTCGTCATCGACAAGTACGCCAACGCGCAGAACCTGATAGACGAGATGGACATCATCCGATAGCGGCGACTGCCGCCGACGGGCCGGCAGACACCAAGAGCGGCCGGCGCCCCTGCGGGGCGCCGGCCGCTCAGCATCTCCCCCACCCCGTCAATAGAAAGCCCCGGGCGGCAACCAACGGCTGCCGCCCGGGGCTTTGTGACTGAGTGCGGGAGGATTAAAGCAGTCCTTTGGCCGGTTTAAACTTCACCACCTTCTTGCTGGGAATCTCGATGACCTGACCCGTGCGGGGGTTGCGGCCGTTGCGGCCGGCACGTTCCGTCACGTCAAATGTTCCGAATCCGACGAGAGTGATTTTCTCACCCCCAGCGAGGGACTCTTTCACTGCGCCCACAAAGGCGTCCACGGCTTTGGCAGCGTCGGTCTTGGCAAGGCCGGACTTGGAAGCCACGGCGTCAATCAAATTGGTCTTGTTCATACGGGTTCTGATTTTTAGATGATTAAATACGGGTGCAAAGTTATGTATTTTTTTTCAAATAGCAACGCTTTGTAAGAAAAAAAGTGGCCCCTGTTTTTGGCGTCGCACGCTATTGGGATACTACCCAACCGCTTACATCATAGCCGCGGAGGAACTCTTCGACCGAAATACGTTTCTTTCCGCTCATCTGGAGGCTCAGAATGCGGACAAAACCGTCGGCAACGCCGACTTTTAGCACTCCTTTCCTATCCGTTACGACCTCACCCACAGTGCTGTCGGGCGCCGGCTCGAAGGCGGCTTGGAAGACCTTGAACTGGTGGGCAGCGCCCTTGGGGTCGGCGAGGAGCATGGAGGCTGCGGGGCAGGGCGAGAGGCCGCGGACGAAATCGACCACCTGGCGGCCGGGGCGGTTCCAGGCAATGGCGCAGCCGGGTTTGAAAATCTTGGGTGCGGGACGCAAGAGGGCGGCGGGGGGCTGAGGGCGGGGTCGCAGGGAGCCGTCGGCGATGCCCGCGAGAGTTGCCACGACCAAGCGGCTGCCCATGGCGGAGAGGCGGTCGTGGAGCGTTTCGGCGGTGTCGTCGGGGGCAATGGGGGCGGATTCCTGCAACAGGAGGTTGCCCTCGTCGATATGTTGGTTGAGGAGGAACGTGGTGACGCCCGTCTCGCGCTCGCCGTTGATGATGGCCCAGTTGATGGGCGCCGCCCCGCGGTACTGGGGGAGCAGCGAAGCGTGGAGATTGAAGGTGCCGCGAGGGGGCATGGACCACACGCTCTCGGGCAGCATACGGAAAGCGACGACCACAAACACATCGGCATTGCAGTCGCGCAGCTGCTGCTGGAAGACGGGGTCGCGCAGTTTTTCGGGCTGGAGGAGGGGGAGCCCGTGGTCGAGGGCGTACTGCTTGACGGGGGAGAAGGTGATTTTGAGTCCGCGTCCCGTCTGACGGTCGGGGACAGTGACCACGGCCGCCACGTCGTGGCCGGCGCGGCAGACGGCTGCGAGAGACGACACGGCAAAGTCGGGCGTGCCCATGAAGACAACTCTCATAATGGCAATATGTTAGTTGATTGGCAGGAATTTGGGGACAGGAGACAGCGGTCAGCGGACACGGCGGGCGTTGAGGGCGCACATCTTGAGGGCCGTGACAGCGCCTTCGACCCCCTTGTTGCCGCGGAGGCCGCCCGCCCGCTCGCGGGCCTGCTGCATATCGTTGGTGGTGAGCAGTCCGAAGATGACGGGGCGCTCGCGCTTGAGCGACACATTGGTGACGCCCTGCGAGACGGCCTCGCAGATGAAGTCGAAATGGCGTGTCTCGCCCTGGATGACGCAGCCGAGGCAGATGGCGGCGTGGCAGGCGGGGTCGCTGAGGGCGATGTCGGCGCCGGTGGTCAGTTCGAAACTGCCCGGCACATGGAGGACGGAGATATTGTCCTCGCGCACGCCGTGTTCCACGAGAGCGCCGTAGGCGCCTTGGAGCAGGGCGTTGGTGATTTCGGGATTCCACTCGGCCACCACGATGGCGATGCGGTAGGGGGCGCCGTCGGGCACCGTTGCGGGGTCGTAGTGGGAGAGGTTGACTTTCTTCTCAGGTTTTTGATTCATGGGGTGAAAGATGGTTGATGATTGACAGGGGGGCGGGTCACTGGATGCGCAGACGGGCGCCGCCCTTGAATTTTTTGACCGAGGGGTTGAGTTTCCGCAGCTCCTCCATGGTCAGGTGCTGGCGCTGGGCGAAGTCGTGGGCTTTCTCGCCCTGGCGCATGGTGGCGTAGATGGGGCCCGAGAGGGGTTTGGCGGCGGCGCGGGGCGGTTCTTCGGGCACGATGCTGCGGTCGGCCCTGTACTCGTCGCTGACGCCCGCGCGGGGGCGCCGGATGCCGAAATAGGTCTTGTCCAGGTAAAGCCGTCGGGTGCGGAGGGAGTAGTTGGAGAAGTCGAGAATCCACTCGGGGTCGAAGGCCTCGTATTGGAAGCGCACCTCGAAGTGGAGGTGGGGGCCGGTGGAGCGGCCCGTGCTTCCGCCCAGCCCGATGGTCTGGCCGGCGCGGACCACCTGCATGGGTTTCACGTTAATCTTCGAGAGGTGTCCATAGACGGTTTCCAAGCCGTTGTAGTGGCGGAGCACCACGAGGTTGCCATAAGCGCCCATGGGGCGGGCGATGCGGACCACGCCGTTGAAGGCGGCCCGGACGGGGTCGCCGGCGCTGAGCCGGATGTCCACGCCGCGGTGGGGGCGGTTCCAGCGCCAGCCGTAGGGCGAAGTCTTGACATTCTTGACGGGGAAGCAGAACTTCTCGGCGCCCTTGAGGAGGGCGAAAGAAATCTCGTCGGGCAGGGAGTCCATGGAGAAGCAGTTCATGCGCACGCGGTCGCCCGAGAAGCGGCGGCCGTACCACAGCGCCGAGGGCGGGGGGAGGGAGGCGTCGTACATCACATCGATGAGGTCGTCGCCGTTGGCGAGGGCGGTGTCGATGGCGGTGGGGGCGGGTTCGGGCGCGTGTTCCTCGATGGCGCGCCGCGGGGGGCGTTTGTCGTCGGGGGCGCCCTCTTTCTGCGGCGCGGAGCCCTGGGCGCGGCCGGCGCGGATGCGGGCGTTGATGATGGAGTCGAAATAGCTCTCCTTCTGGGGCTGCTGGGCCGAGAGGGGCAGGGCCAGCGAGAGGAGCAGGAGCAGGAGGGAGACCTTGCGGCGGAGCCGGCCCACGGGGATGCCGAGCATTTCGCGGTACTTGGCCACGGTGCGGCGGGCGACGGGGAAGCCGAGTTCGTTGAGCCGCCGGGCCAGCTGGGTGTCGGTGAGGGGGGACTGTTTGTCCTCCTGGTCCACGGCCTGCGCCAGGGCCTGGCGCACGGCCTCGGTGGCCACCTCTTCGCCGCCGTCGGTGGTGAGCGACTGGACGAAGCACTCCTTGAGGAGCAGGGTGCCGAAGTCGGTCTGCACATACTTGCTGTTGACCACGCGGGAGACGGTGGAGATGTCGAGCCCGGTTTGGGAGGCGATGTCTTTTTGGAGCAGGGGGGCCAGGTGGGCGGGGTTGCCCGAGAAGAAGAAGCGGCGCTGGCGGCGGAGGACGGCCTGCATGACGCGCAGCATGGTGGCGTGGCGCTGGCGGAGGGTGTCGATGAGCAGTGTGGCGCTGTCGCTCTTGTCGCGGAGGAAGTCGAGCGCCTCGCGGTCGGCGGGGGCCAGGCGGGTCTGCTCGGCGTACTGGCGCAGCATATCCTGGTAGTAGGCGCTGAGCCGGAGTCGGGGCAGCCGGCCGTTGTTGAGGGTGAGGAGGAGTTCGTTGTCGTGGCGGGTGACGATGAAGTCGGGGACGATATAGTGGGCGTGGGCGGACTCGCTTTCGCCGGCGCCGGGCTTGGGGTCGAGCTGGAGAATGCGGCGGTCGGCGGCGGAGAGGCGTTCCCGGTCCATCTGCAGCAGCTCGCCGATGCGGCCGTAGTTGTGCTTCACGTAGGGGTCGAAGCAGTCCTCCACGATGCGGAGGGCGTCGGCGGTGGGCTGGTCCTTGGTTTCGGCGCGGCGGAGCTGGAGCGCGAGGCACTCTTGGAGGGAGCGGGCGGCGATGCCGGGGGGGTCGCACTCCTGCACGACGGCCAGCACCTCCTCCACTTCGCGGGGGGAGACCTCTACCCCTTGGGTGAAGGCCAGGTCGTTGGCCACCAGTTCGACGCTGCGGCTCAGATAGCCAGCGTCGTCGATGCTGCCGAGCAGTTCCTCGGCGACGAGCCGCTGGCGGTCGGTGAGGTTCTTGAGGGCGACCTGGCGCAGGAGGCTTTCGGAGAAGGACTCGTAGGCGGCGTAGGCGGGGGAGCGGAGGGGGGCGTTGGGGTCGGCTTCCTGGCGGAGCCGGTAGTCGTAGTCGTCGGTGTCGGGGAGTTCGTCGGAGTCGTCGGGTGCGGGGTCGGGGTCGGCGTCGCGGTCGGGGAGCTGCTCGAGTTCGGGGCCGCCCTCGGACTCGGGTTCGAGGAGGGGGTTTTTTTCCACCTCCTCTTTGAGGAGCTGTTCCAGCGAGGTGACGGGCAGCTGCACGAGCCTCATGAGCATCAGCTGCTGGGGGGAGAGCTTCTGCTGCATCTTCATGGTCTGTCGCTGGGCGTTTTTCATAAGCGGGGCGGCGGCGTTCTTGCGGGGCCGACGATAATTCTTAACTCCGCCCGGCGGCTTTTATTATTCTGCGGGCAAAAAAATTGTTGTCGGCCGGGGGGGCTATTGGGCGGCGGGAGTGGAGAAGAAGCGGTCGGCGAAGTTGAGGAGGTACACCTTGCGGGTGGCGCGGGTGACGGCGGTGTAGAGCCAGCGGAGATAGTCGCGGTCCACCATGTCGTCGGTGAGGCAGCCTTGGTCCACCACCACGGTGTCCCACTGGCCGCCCTGGGTCTTGTGGCAGGTGAGCGCGTAGGCGAACTTCACTTGGAGGGCGTTGAAATAGGGGCTTTGGCGGAGGGCGGCCATGCGGTCGGCTTTGGAGTGGAGGTCGGCAAAGTCGGCCATCACGCCGTCGAAGAGCCGCTGGGACTCCTGGCGGGTGAGCGAGGGGGACTCGCTGTGGAGGGTTTCGAGCAGGAGTTTGCAATCGATGGCGGGGGACTCGGGATAATCGACAAACCGCAGCGCGGCGTCGGCGAAGTGGAAGCCGTAGAGCTGCCGGCGGTGGCGGACGGCCATGACCTCCACGATGTCGCCGTTGGCGGCAAAGCCTATCTCGCTGTCGGGTTCGAGCCAGTAGTAGTTGTTGCGCACCACCATCAGGTAGTCGCCGGCGTTGACCTCCTCCTCGCGGCAGAGGATGCGGTTGCGGACCTCCTGGTTGAAGAGGTTGGCCCGCTTGTTGCTGCGGGTGACGATGGCGGCGGACTCGGGGCCGGGGCCGTAGGCGCGGTTGAGGGTTTCCTCCAAGTCGGCGCCGGAGAGGCGGACGATGTCGTCGCAGCCTTCGATGTCGAAGAGGGGGAGCTGAGGGGCTTCGCCCTCGGCGAGGGCGGCGATGCGGGAGCGGAGGAGCGTGGCGTTGTAGAGGATGCCCGAGGACTTGCCCTGGCGCACCACCTCGGTCAGCTCGGCCGTGCGGACCTTCAGCCCCGTGGCGGCCTGGAGGAAATCGATGTCTAAGGCGGGGCTTTCGGGCGCGCCCACCGGGGGGAGCTGGGCGCTGTCGCCGATGAGCATCAGCCGGCAGTGGCTGCCGCCCGCCACATAGCCGACCAGGTCGTCGAGCAGGCTGCGCGACGAGGGGGAGAGTTCGTCGGCGAGACCTATCATCGAGGCCTCATCGACGATGAACAGGGTGTAGGAGTGCTTGTTCGGCGCCCGCACGACGCGCAGCGCCCCGGAGCCGTCGGTGGCGGTCTGGTAAATCTTTTTGTGGATGGTGCCGGCTTTGCGGCCCGAGAGGGAGGAGAGCACCTTGGCGGCGCGGCCGGTGGGGGCGAGCAGCACGGTTTTCAGCCCGAGGGCGGGAGCGGAGCGGATGAGCGCGCCCACGAGGGTGGTCTTGCCCGTGCCGGCGTAGCCTTTAAGCACGAAGGCCGAGGCGGGGTCGGGGTCGTAGAGGAACTCCGCCACGGCCCGGCAGGCGTTCTGCTGCCCGGCCGTGGGGTGGTGGGGCAGGTGGGAGAGAATGTATCGGACGGCGCGTTCCAAAGGCTAAAAAGGAGACCCACCCACAGGGGCGAATCTCCCGAACTCAAGAGTTAGTTGAAGAATTTCTTGTTATTGGGCCTCGGGGGCGGGAGCCGCTTCGGCGGACACCGGCACGGTCTGGGCGGCGGGTGCGGCGTTCACGTTCTTGGCGGCGTTGATGTCAACTTCGGTGGCCATTACGGCGGAGTCGTTGCCGTTGGGGATGGCGACGGTGGCGGCCAGGGAGAGGACAACCAGCGCGATGGCCAGTCCCCAGGTGATTTTCTCTATGGTCTCGGTGGTCTTGCGGACGCCCATAATCTGGTTGGGAGCAGAGAAGTTGGCGGCCAGACCGCCGCCCTTAGAGTTCTGAACCAGCACGGCGGCTGCCAGTGCCACGCAAACAATCAGGATAAGGATTACGATGAAAGTGTACATGTTGTGTTGTTATTGTATGTTTATTCTCTCGTTGGTGTCACTTTGCCTCAAGGCGGGCGCGCAATTCGGCAATTCGGGCTGCAAAGGTACGACTTTTTTCGGGATTATCGGACATTATTTTTTCATACACCGCAATGGCTTGGGCATACTTATACTGCTTTTCGAGCACAAGTGCGAGAGTTTCAGAGGCTAAGACGCCTTCGGAACGCAGACTGTTCTTTGCAAGTTCTTGCACAGACACCTGCTCGTAGCCACCGTCATCAAGGGTTATGCCGCCGTCTTTTTCCAAAAAGTTGGTCAGAATAACGCTCTTGGGGGCGGTTTTGAACGACACCTCCTGATAGGAGTTAATCTCGCGCAGGATGTCGAAGTCGGGGTCGGGAGAGGCGGCGGTTAATGGGACGGGGGCGGTTAATGGGGCGGGGGACGGGGATGGGGCGGAGGACGGGACGGGCTGGGAGGCGGGGGCGGAAGGGGGGGCGGCGGCACGGACGGGG
>DCJB01000107.1 GCA_002317325.1 Bacteroidales bacterium UBA1711 | reverse complement strand
ACGGGCCACCGCCGCGTGGCGGTGAACGAGCAGCGCTGCATTGGCTGCGGCGCCTGCGAGCACTACTGCCCCGTCCGCCCCTTTGCCGCCATCTTTGTGGAAGGCCGCGAAGTCCACGTGGGCGTGTGATAGAACTTTTATACTTAACTCTTTAATACTCTACTTCGTGAAAGCGCTCAGCGTACTTAAAACCGTAAAATTCTGGAGAGAGCTGGTCGTCATGACCCTCGGAATGTTAGTGACAGCGGCAGCCGTCTATTACTTTTTGGTGCCCAGCAAGCTGATTATCGGCAGCATTTCGGGTCTCTCCATCGTCCTCTTCAACCTATTCGATGCCATGGGGGTGAAGGTCGGGCTCTCGGTCATCATCATGGCCATCAACGCCATACTGCTCATCATGGCCTATTTCCTCATCGGTCATGAGTTTGGCGCCAAGACCTGCTACACCGCCCTGATACTCGGTCCGCTGACCGACGTGTGGGACGCCATACTGCCCTGGCAGCGGCTGGCGCACGAGAACCTCACCACCGGCGCCACGTCGGTGATGGGCGACCCCTGGCTGGACCTCTGCTGCTTCGTGCTGCTGCTGAGCGCGTCGCAGGCATTGATGTTCAGTATCAACGCCTCCACGGGCGGGTTGGACATCCTTGCCAAGATAGTGAACAAGTACCTCCACTTCGACATCGGGGCCTCGGTGAGCATAGCCGGCGCCTGTATCTGCTGCACCGCTTTCCTCATCAACGACTTCCGCATGGTGGTTATCGGTCTTATCGGCACTTGGATAAACGGCTTGGTGGTGGATTATTTCACCGCCACGCTCAACAACCGCAAGCGGGTGTGCGTGGTTTCGAAAGAGTATGACCGCATCCGCCGCTACATCATAGACACGCTGCACCGCGGCTGCACCCTCTATGAGGTGATAGGCGGCTACACCAACGAGAAGTCGATAGAGCTGGAAGCCCTCCTCACCAAGGACGAGTTCAGCAAGCTGATGGGTTTTCTGAAAGAGAACGAAATTCAGGCCTTCACCACCGCCGGCAACGTGAGCGAGGTGTATGGTCTGTGGCTCGACAACGGCAAGCGCCGCCGCGCCCGCGAAGAACACGAGAAGCGCTGAGCGGCGCTGCAGGAGGCTTTAGGGGCAGACATCTGCCTTTTCTATAGCACGTAATAATTGACACTATGAAGTTGGAACGATTCGACAAACGCTATCTGCCCATGCTGTGGGCGGGTCTCGGCCTGTGGGCGGGCTCCATGCTGGTGTCGCTTGTCTTGGAGTGGGCCGGGTGCCGGGTGGAAAGCCAGGGGGGGCTGGTGGATATGGCCAAGAGAATGTACCAGTCCGCGCCTGTGCTGTGTCTGCTGGTGCTGTGCCTGATCGGGCCTGTGTTGGAAGAGTTTTCCTTCCGTCTGTGGGCGGTGGGGAAGATGTGGACCACCATAGTGTGCCTCTGCCTGATGGGGGCGGGGGCCGTTTCGGAACTGGGGCTGTGGGGGCTGTTGGTAGTGGGCGCCTTTGTGGCGGTGTGGCTGCTGGTGAAGGATGACATCCTCCGCAACTGGCTCAATGCGGCGGCCACCTCGGCGGGGTTCGCCCTGTGCCATATCTCCGGCTTCGAGGGGTTGTCGGCGGGCATGGCGCTGGGGCTGGTTGACATCTTCGGCATGGCGTTGGTGATGTGCTGGCTGGTTCTTAACCTGAACTTTTGGTTTTCGCCGCTGCTGCATGTGCTAAACAACACGCTGAGCATAGTGCTGCCGCTGGTGTTCCTGCCCGAGCCGGCGGACAACGACCGCTATGTGGTGTTCGGCGAGGGAGAGCCGCTGGTGATTTCCACTCATTTGGAGCCGGTGCGCGCCTTCTCTGACGGTTGGGGACAGTGCGACGGGCGGACGGGCTGCATCTGGGTGGGGGAGGGCGACACGCTGGAGGAATGCCGCCTCTGCATGGTGGGCGAGCCGGCCGAAGTGGCCGTACGGCTTGCCGAAAAGCAGGGCGCAGCCCAGTTCACCTACTTTGACTGGAGGCCGGAGGGCGAGAACTTGGAGGAGCGCATAGTGTATAGCGCCGAATACAGCCTTCCGCGCCCTGTGGATTACGCCCTGCTGCTGCAGGACTACTGCAAGGCGGCGGCCGACTACAGGGGCCGGCCATTGGAGTTTGACACGGCGGCGGTGGCGCTGCTGGAGCCGTGGCTGGTGTTTGACGACGGGAGAGAGGAGCGGCTGACCCTCGAGAGCGAGGTGTATGAGTCGGCGGTGCATGAGCTGGCGGCCTATAGCGGGGCCGAGTTCTTCACCGAGAACGTATTGCAGCCCGACTCGACCGCGGAGTCCCAAATCTACACCCTTCCCCTGAAGGACACGCCCGAGAGCCAGTCGTTGAAGTGGGTGAAGCGGCTGCTGGAGCGGTTGTACGGTTACAGGCTGACATTCAAAGAGGGCCGCCGGGCCGTCCTAATCACCGTGAAATAGCGAGGCCGGCCACCCACCCCGAGGTGGAATAGCGGAAAAGGAGAGGGTGCGGGCCGGAGAGAAAGCGAAAAGAAGAGAGCTGACAGGAATAACTCTTAATACCCAATCAGATGGACAGAAGAGAATTTTTGAAGAGTATGGGCGCAGGGGCGTTGGCGGCCGCCGCGGCAGCGGCTGGCTGCGACTCGCCCAACCAGGCCGTGGCCGAGGGGTTTTCGGCGGGCGAGGTGCCGACAGACAAAATGACCTGCCGCGAGGGAACGCACGGCGAGCGGGTGTCGCTTTTGGGCTACGGCTGCATGAGGCTCCCTTCGCAGGAAGAGGGCAAGGACGGCAACGCGTCGGAGCAGGACTTGGACCAGGAGCGTATCAACCAGCTGGCTGACTATGCCATAGCCCACGGGGTGAACCTGTTTGACACGGCTCCGCGCTACTGCAAGGCGCGCTCGGAGGGGGCCATGGGCAAAGCCCTGAGCCGCCACCGGCGGGACGAATACCTCATCAGCACGAAGCTGTCGAACCAGAACCCCGCCCTGTGGAGCCTGAAAGGCAGCGCGGAGATGTTTGAGCAGTCGATGGAGCGGCTGCAGGTGGATTACATAGACTTCTATATGCTCCACTGCGTGGGGCTGCCGGGGCGCGACGAGGAGGGCAACAGGGTGGAGCCGATGGAGGCCTTCAGGCGCCGCTTTATAGACAACGGAGTGCTGGACTTCCTGTTGGAGCAGCGCGGCAAGGGGCGAATCCGCAACCTCGGGTTCTCGTATCACGGCGACGTGAGGGTGTTTGACCACGCCCTCGGCATGCACCCCCGGGTGCATTGGGACCATGTGCTCATCCAGCACAACTATGTAAACTGGCGCCATGCCGCTTCGCTGTCGGAGGAGGGCGAGGGGGACGCCAACTCGGAGTACCTGTACGGCGAGCTGGCCAGGCGCGACATCCCCGTCTTCGTGATGGAGCCGCTCCTCGGCGGGCAGCTGGCCGACCTGCCGCAGTTTGCGGTGGAAGAAATGAAGAGCCGCCGCCCCGAGCAGAGCCTGGCCTCGTGGGCCTTCCGCTTTGCGGCCAACCAGCCCCGCATACTCACCGTCCTCAGCGGCATGACCTATATGGAGCACCTGCAGGACAACATACGCACCTATTCGCCCTTTCAGCCCCTCGCGGCCGACGAGGAGGCCATGCTGCTGGGCGTGGCGGACCGCTATGCGGGTTTCCCCCTCATACCCTGCACGGGGTGCCAGTACTGTATGCCCTGCCCCTACGGGTTGGACATTCCCGGGATATTCGCCCACTACAACAAGATGGCGAACGAGGGCATGATGACGGACGCGCCGGCCGACGGCGCCGCGGGGGCGGAGCGCCGCGCGTACCGCAAGGCCCGCCGCGAGTATTTGCGCAGCTACGACCGGGCGGTGGAGAAAGACCGCCAGGCCGACCACTGCATCGGCTGCGGACGCTGCCTCCACGAATGCCCCCAGCAGATAGACATTCCCGGCCGCATGGCCATGATAGAGAAAATTCATTAAACACCTTCGATATGACAACACTTTTCATAGGCACTTGGGAGATAATCGTTATCGTCCTCGTCGTGCTGCTGCTCTTCGGCGGCAAGAGGATTCCCGAACTCATGCGCGGCGTGGGCAAAGGAGTGAAGAGCTTTAGGGACGGGATGAACGGTATAGACGAACCGGCCAAGAAGGAAGACCCGGCCAAGAAAGAGGAGTAGCCGATGGATTTTTGGGGCCACCTCGACGAGTTGCGGAGCCGGATGCTCAAGGCTTTGGCCGCCGTGACGGCCGGTGCGGCGACGGCATTTTGCTGCAAGGACCGGCTCTTCGCCTTCGTCATGGCGCCGGCCAGTCCCGACTTCGTCACATACAGGCTCTTCGACCGCATGGCGGGCGGAGGGGGGGGAGGCAGTATCGACCTTTTCAACCCCGAGCTGGCCCAGCAGTTCCTCACCCATCTGCGGGTCTCGCTGATGGCGGGGCTCTTGGCGGTTTCGCCGTACCTCCTGTACCTGCTTTTCGGCTTTGTGTCGCCGGGGCTCTATGCCGGCGAGCGCCGCTGCGCCGTCAAGGCGGTGGGCGGGGGGTATGTGATGTTCCTCCTCGGCGTGGCGCTCAGCTACTTCGTTGTCTTTCCGTTTGCGTTCCGCTTTCTCGGCACCTATCAGGTGAGTCCCGAGGTGCCCAACCGGATAGCCCTGTCGTCGTATATCGATATGCTGCTCCTGCTCTGCTTGCTGATGGGCGTGATGTTCGAGCTGCCTATCCTCTGCTGGCTGTTGGCCAAGGTGGGGCTGCTCAAAGCTCCGCTTATGGCCTGCTACCGCCGCCATGCCGTGGTGGTCATCCTCATCGTGGCGGCCGTCATCACCCCCACAGGCGACGCCGTCACGCTCGCCCTCGTGTCGCTGCCCGTCTATCTGCTTTACGAACTCAGCATCCTCATCGTCAAAAGAACCGCATGAAAAGGCTTCCATTCGTCTGCCTCTTGACGCTCTGCGTTCTGTCGCCTGCACTATTTGCCCAGGAGGCGGGGCGCGACACTGCCGCCGCGCGGCGGTTGGAGGAGTATGTCTGCCGCTATCCCGAAGCCCAGCTCAGGGATGTGTACAAATTCTGCTTTCAGGATGTGTATGGTCCCGGGCACCTGGTCTCTGACTCGGCCGCCTGCGCCGCCTACATCCTCGGGGAGATAGCGCGGATGGACCTCTCGGACCATCGGTATCCCGACTTCGAGTATGTGGGCGTGGAGAATAACTTCGTCCGCGTCAACCTGCGGGTCGTTGCCGAGGGGATGGTGCCGCTGGGACAGTTTGTGTCGCTGCTTATGCAGAGCGCCGCCATACCCTCGCCCATGCCCGTTGCAGAGTGGCGTGCGCGGTGGGTTCGCTATATGGGGTTGATGGCGGGGATGTCGGCGCGTCCCCACAACTTCGAGGAGGACTCTGCCGCCATACTGCGGCAGCTGGAGCGGGGGGAGTACGTCTCGCACCACAGCGCCCGTTTCAATGCGGCGTATGCCCCGCACTATCGCCTTATTCGACGCGACCTCTTCGAGAAGCAAGTACTTTTTGGAATTAAGAATTAATAATTAAGAATTTAGAATTAATTGACAATCGGTTGAAATGGGCTGTATGTGGGTGAGACGGGGGAGCAACGGGGGAGAGACGGGGGAGAGAC
>DCJB01000007.1 GCA_002317325.1 Bacteroidales bacterium UBA1711 | reverse complement strand
CACATGTCATGTCGTTTGACTTGGCGAGGGCTTCCGCCTCGGGGGCGAAGTAGGAGAGCAGCAAGGTAAATCCGGCGTTATCTTGCAACAAGACAGCCCTCAGCCTAAAAATAGGCCGAGGCTTTCAGAAACTTGAAGAAGCCGCTCCTAAGCGGGCGGACAAGGGGTATCGGCTATCGGGACGAACCGAAGTGCATTCGGAGCTGCTCTAACTTGTGGTCTCGCATACGGTTCCATACCGAGGTCAGCACCTGCTTGGTCGAGAGCGGGAAATCGGCCTTCATCATCCAGTCGTAGTAGGCGGGTTCCTTGGCGAAGACGGACTCCAGCGTCATGCCTTTGTACTTGCCGAAGTTGAACACCTCGCAATGGTTCTTGTCAAATGCGATGTGTCCGCAGAGGTCCGCCCATGGGTTGAGGACGGAGAAGCGGCTCAACGCCTCAATATCGTTCACCACCGGCTTGCTCACCGTCCCGTCGGGCGCCGCATACTCGGCATCGGCATAGCGGTCCAACTGGGCCATCAGCACCTCGCAGGTGGCCAAGGTGTCGGCATCGGCGCTGTGGGCGTTCTCCAGCGACTTTCCGCAATAGAAGCGGTAGGCGGCCTTGAGGGTGCGTTGCTCCATCTTGTGGAAGATGTTCTGCACATCTACCAGACGCCGCCCTGCAACGTCAAACGTGCGTCCCGCCCGCAAAAACTCCTCCACCAGCATGGGCACGTCGAATCTGTTCGAGTTGTACCCCGCCAGGTCGGCATCGCCGATAAAGGCGGCAATCTCGTCCGCCTGTTCGGCAAAGGACCGCTCACCCGCCACATCGGCATCGGCAATACCGTGGATGGCGGTGGTGACTTCGGGAATGTGCACCGTGCGCCCTTTTGCGTCGCACGGACGCACCCGGCGGGTCTGGGTCTCCGTTGTCTGGTCGGGGTTGACCTTGTGGAGGCAGATTTCAACAATATGGTCGGAGCCCACAGCTACGCCCGTGGTCTCTAAGTCAAAGAATACTATTGGTTTCTCAAGTCTAAGTTGCATATGTTAAAGTCCTGTGGAATATGATTCCTCTTCGTCGGAAAGGCCGTCTTCGATGTCGTTGTCAACTTCGGCGTCTGCCTCTGTATCGAAATCGGAACGCTTGCGGCCCGAACCGCGCTGGAGTGAGAGTATCAACGCCCCAATCATGCGGGTCATCTCCATCAGCAACTCGCGGGAACGCTCCTCTGCCTCCTCGTCCATCAGACCCACGGCGGCGGCAATCCTCGTATAGACTATGCACTCGCGGATGGCGGTTTTGGAGATCTTCAGGTAATGCTCAAACTGGCTCTTGTTGCGCGACGAACCCTCGGCTATATTGAGGGAGATGTCGAAAGAGGAATGGCAGAACGAGGTGAGGATATTGCGCTGGCGGTCGTTTGCCGCATCTTTCAGGTTGGCAATGAGCCATGCCGAGTAATCAGTTGATTTGGCGTAGATTCTCAAGTCTTCGAATCGGAAAAAACTGGCTTGTTTCTCTTGTGTGTAGTCCATATTGATTTGTATTATGATTGAATTAACTATATTCTCGATGTCTATTTGAACAAGTCGTCTATCTGGGCCTTGCAACGCGCTGTAATGACCGGCCTCTTGATTTTCAGGGTGGGGGTGAGGCAGCCGTTGGCCACTTCCCACGTGTCGTTGAGCAGTTTGAACTTCTTGATTTGCTCTGCCGACCCCAAGGTCTTGTTGTATTTATCCGCCACCTTGGCGTAGCGGGCCAGCGTCTTCTTGTCCGCCACCATCTCTTCCCGGCTCTCGCAGTGGATGTGGTGGCGCTCCTGCCACTCTTTGAGGAACTGGAAGTCGGGCACTATCAGGGCGGCGGCGAACTTCTGGTTCTCGCCAACCACCATGATGTCGAGCACGAATGGGCTCTCTTTGAATTTGTCTTCGATTACCTCGGGGTTCACAAACTTGCCCATCGAGGTTTTGAACATCGACTTGGTGCGCCCCGTGATTCGCAGCTGGCCCTCGGGCTCGAAAGCGCCCGTGTCGCCTGTGTGGAACCAGCCTTCTTCGTCTATGGCCTGGCGGGTGAGCTCGGGCTGGCGATAATAGCCCACCATCACATTGGGACCGCGGCACACTATTTCGTTGGTCTCTTCCAGCACCTTCACCTCTATGCCGGGCAGCGGAAGCCCCGCGGTCCCGAGCTTGCGCCCGTGGGGGGCGGCCGAGCTCACGGCTATCACGGGCGAGGTCTCCGTCAGTCCGTAGCCCTCGTATATGTTCATGCCGATGCAGGTGAAGAACCTGGCCAGACGGGGCTGTATGGCGCTGCCGCCCGAGACAAACATCTCCAAATGCCCTCCGAAAGCGTCTCTGATTGTGCTATACACCAGCATATTCGCCCACTGGCGGCGAACTTTGAACCACCAGGTCATGCCGTCGAGGTCGTAGCGGGTCGCCAGCCGTATGGCCCAAAAGAAGATTCTCTTCTTGATGCCTTTCAGCTTCTCGCCTTTGCGATAGATTCCGTCGTACATCTTCTCGATGAACCGCGGCACGGCCGTCATCATGTGGGGCTTGGCCACCCGCATGGTCTCCTGCACCTTCGCTATGCTCTCGGCATACCAGGTCTCGTAGCCCATATACTGGTAGAAATAGTTCATCATCCGCTCATAAACGTGGCACAGGGGCAGAAAGCTCATGGCGCGGGTGAAATGGGCCTTGGGGGTGTGTTGCACGCCGTAGAGGCAGGTGAGTATGTTCTCGTGGCACAGCATAACGCCCTTCGGAAACCCCGTGGTGCCGCTGGTGTATATCATCGTCGCCACATCGCGGGCGCCTATCGAGGCCTTTATTTCCGCCAGCCGCTCCGGCTGCGGAGCGCGCCGCCCGCTCTCCATCAGTTCGGATATGGGGGGGTAGGAGGTCTCGGACTCTTTCTTGTCGAACATATAGACTCCCTCCAGCGTCGTCAGCTCGGGGATGATGTCTTTCACCTTGCGGAGCATGGTCTCGTTCTCCAAAACCAAGTATTTCACCTCGCAATCCTTCAGGATGTAGCGGTAGTCGTCCTCGCTGATGGTGGGGTATATCGGAACCAGCACGGCTCCCGTCTGCTGCACTCCGAGGTCGGTGATGTTCCACAGGGGGCGGTCCGAAGATATGAGGGCGATGTTGTCGCCTTTCCCCACGCCGAGGCCCATCAGCCCGAAACTCAGAGCGTCAACGTTCTCAATATACTCGTCAATAAAAATCTTCTTCCAGTCGCCGTTGCATTTGGAGACCAGCACCGCACGATCAGGCTTCGTCTGCTTGCGGTATTCGAGCAGGTCAAATAGTCTTGTAGGTTTTTCCATTGGGTAGTCTTAGTTTGTCATGCCGCAATTCCCTCCCGCGGGAGGCTGCTGCCCGCGCCGTTGTCGCCTGTCGTCGAAGGCGCCGGCACAGGCTTGCTGGCGGCTACTGTATCTCTGCGAAGTAACGCATAAACTGGGTGCGCAGCAGCACCGAAGCCTGCTCGTTCTGCTTCATGGCAAGTTTGCCGCAGAACTGCTTCACGCTCGCATACCCCTTCTTCTCCATCCAGGCTCGGAGCCCTTCGTTGAGGTCCTTCATATAGTCCACGCCGTTGCGGTAGAGGCAGGAAGCCACCTGCACCGTCTTTGCGCCGGCAAGCAGCAGCTTCACCACGTCGTCCGCATCGCTCACGCCGGTGGTGGCGCTGAGGTCGCAGCGCAGCTTGTTGGCCATTATCGCTGTCCAGCGGACGGTGTTGTACAGCTCGTTGGGCGAAGAGAGCGAGTCGGCATGGCCCAGCTCCTCGCGCTCGGTGTCAATGTCGATGCAGAGCGACTTGTTGAACATCGTTATGCCCGCCACGCCGCTCCACGAGAGCTGCTGCATGAACTTGGCCATATCGGTGAAATAGGGGCCCACCTTGATGCTGATGGGGATGGAGACCGACTTGCGCAGCGCCTGCACGGTGTTGGAGAATGTCCGCTCGACGTCGTCCACCGACAGCGACACGTCGTAGGGCAGGATGGCCATGTTGAGCTCTATCGCGTCGCAGCCCGCCTCCTCGAATCGGCTCGCATAGCTGATCCAACTGTCGTAGGAGTAGCAGTTGACGCTGCCGATGACGGGAATCGTGAGCCGTCTCTTCGCCTCGGCGACCATATTGAAAAACTTCGACATCGAATCGTTCTCGATGTGCTGTGCGATATAGTCATAACTCTCGCCATAGTTGTCAACGGGGGCGAAGGTCTGGGTGTTTCGCTTGATGTCGTGGATAATCTGTTCCTCGAAAATCGACTTGAGCACTACGGCGCCGGCGCCGCATTCCTCGAGGCGGACGAGGTTGTCAACATTGGAGGTGATTCCGCAACTGCCGGCCACGATGGGGCTTTTCAGCTCCAGTCCGAGGTAGTTAACTTTAGTGTCCATACTTTGTCTTTGTTAGCAAGTGTTCAATGTTTAGAATGACTTGCAAAGGTAAGTAAAAAAAATAAAAAAAACTTTTTTTAAGCCAAAAAAAAACTATCGCCGTCCCTAACTTGATACATAACACAGCCTTGCAAAATGTTAAAAAAAACGGGCCGAACCCCAAAATGCCGACAAATAAAAAAAATATCGCCGCTTTGAAAAAAAATGACTATTTTTGCAACTCAGAATAATACAAAAAAATACGCATAATGAAAGAGCAAAACCAAGAGAACAATCTGGAAGTTAGCGGTTTTATCGCTAAGACTGAGCAGTACGTCAAGAAGAATAAAAAAGGCCTGACCATTGCCGGCTGCGTGGTGGTGGCATTGGTTGTGGGCATTTTTGCATACGTCAAACTCGTCTCCCAGCCCCGCCAGCTCCGCGCCGCCGAAGATATGTTCCCCGCCGAGCAGTATTTCAACGAAGGCAACTATGAATTGGCCCTCAACGGCAACGACGAGGTCCTCGGCTTCGCCGGCGTCATCGACGAGTACGGCTGCACCAAGTCAGGCAACCTCGCCAAATATTATGCCGGTATCTGCCAGCTGAACCTCGGCAAGTTCAACGAAGCCATCGACTACCTCAAGTCCTACAAGGGCAAGGACGACCTCACCAACGGCGAGAAACTGATGCTCATCGGCGATGCCTACGCCGAACTGGAGAATGATGGCGAAGCCGTCAGCTACTACGAGAAGGCCGCCAAGGAGTGCCCCAACTTTGTCGTCGCTCCCTCGGCTCTCTGGAAAGCCGGCATCCTCTACATCAAGATGAACCAAAAGGACAAAGCCGTCAACGTGTTCAACCAGATTAAGGAGAACTACCCCGAGAGCACCGAGTACTCCGAGGTCGACAAAGTCCTCGCCTACGCCGAAAATATGCAGTAACCCTGTCTTTTTTGGGCAAGAATCCATAGCGGGGCGGATGCCGCAGGCATCCGCCCCGCTTTTTGCTCCGTCGCCATGCCGGCTTGCTGCGCCCTCCGCGGGGCGTGATGTGGCGATTCGTTTGACAAGCAATCCCCAAACAATGACAATGCCGAGTCACCTTTCCCAATCTGCCCCATTTTTGGGTTCTTGTCGCTTTTTTTTTTAATTATTAGGAAAAAAAACGTATCTTTGCGCCCTCATTCGCCGATAGGGCAGCCGACGGGATTACCTCCCCTCCCGGTGTCGCGGCGGACAATAACAAACAGTTGACAATGAACTTTCTTGAAGAAAAAATCCTGACCGCCGGGGTCATCAAAGATGGCAACATCCTCAAGGTTGACAGTTTCTTAAACCATCAAATCGACATCGACATCATCCGTCAGATGGCATACGAGATTAAGCGCCGTTTCCGCGGGGTGAGTGTTGACAAGGTCCTCACCATCGAGGCCAGCGGCATAGCCATCGCCACGCTTCTTGGCGACTTGTACGACGTGCCTGTGGTCTTTGCCAAGAAGAGCGAGACCGCCAACAGCACAGACGACAAGTATGTCTCTTCGGCCTATTCTTTCACCCACAAGCGGCTGAACAACGTCTTTGTGTCGCGGCCCTACCTCTCGGCGGGCGAGCGGGTGCTGATTGTCGATGACTTCCTGGCCGACGGCGAGGCGGTTCACGCCCTCATCGATGTGGTGGGCCAAGCGGGCGGCGAGGTGGCGGGCATTGCCATCGCCATCGAGAAAGGCCAGCAGAAAGGCGGGGCTATGCTGCGCGCCGAGGGCTATCGGCTGGAGTCGCTCGCCATCATCGAGTCCATGGACTGGGAGAATCAGACCATCCGCTTCCGCAGCCAGCCCGAGAGGCATCTGGCCGACACCGGCATCAAGCCCCTTTGATGCAGCGCGAATCAAGATTTCCAAACACGTTATTACAACCCCATTTTTTATGAAAGCAAAAGGAAGTATCTACGAACTCGACGGCAGGGTGCCTGTTCTCCAGGCGGTGCCGTTTGGGCTCCAGCACGTGCTGGCTATGTTCGTGTCGAACATCACGCCCATCATCATTCTCGCCAACGTGGTTGGGGTCGACTCTGGCCTCAGCGCGGCGCTTATCCAAAACTGCATGATTATCGCCGGCATCGGCACTCTCGTGCAGCTGTTCCCCCTGTGGCGGGTGGGGGCGCGGCTCCCCATCGTTATGGGCATCAGTTTCACCTTTCTCTCGCTTTCCATCGGCATCGCCTCGGCCCACGGCATGGGCGCGCTCATGGGCGCCGTCATCGTGGGCGGCCTCGTGGAGGGCGTGCTGGGCCTCTTCGCCAAGTACTGGACCCGCATTATCTCCCCCGTGGTGGCGGCCTCGGTGGTCACGGCCATCGGATTCTCGCTGCTGCCCATCGGGGCCAACAGTTTCGGCGGCGGCGTGGGCGCCGAGGACTTCGGCAGCGCCAACAACTGGATTGTCGGCTCTGTCACCCTCCTCGCCTGTCTCCTCACCCAAATCTTCGGCCGCGGCTTCCTCCGCTCGCTCTCGGTGCTGGTCGGACTTGTCGTCGGCTATATCACCGCCGCCTGCATGGGCATGGTCCATCTCGACGCGCTCAACGGGGTCGGCTTCGTGTCGCTGCCCAAGTTCATGCCCTTCGCCCCCGAGTTCAACCTCGGAGCCATCCTGGCCATCATCTGCGTCTATCTCGTCTCCGCTACCGAGACCATAGGCGACTCCTCGGCCCTCTGCTCGGGCGCCCTCAACCGCCCCGTCACCCAAAAGGAACTGGGCGGCGCTGTGGCGTGCGACGGCTTCGTCAGCTCGCTCGCCGGCATCTTCGGCTGCACCCCCATCACCTCCTTCTCGCAGAATGTGGGCCTGGCCGCCATGTCCAAGGTGGTCAACCGCTCCGCCATCGCCACCGGCGCGCTCATCATGGTTCTCGGTGGACTCTTCCCCGCCGTGGGCGCCATCCTCACCACCATTCCCCAGCCCGTGCTCGGCGGCTGCACCATCATGATGTTCGGCAGCATTCTCTTCGCCGGCTTCGGCATGATGGCCCGCAGCGGCTTCACGCAGCGCAACATGGTTATTGTCAGCCTCTCCCTCAGCGTGGGCATCGGCTTCACCCAGGCC
>DCJB01000016.1:12219-12842 GCA_002317325.1 Bacteroidales bacterium UBA1711 | reverse complement strand
GGTTCTTCAGGTCGGGGTTGCACATGAGGCGTGGTTTTTGGCGTATAACGCCGTCCGCACTTTTTTATTGCCACGGTCCACACAAAAAAGCACGGCATCCTCACCCTCGCCCTTCTGCCAATTGCCCCTATCTGCTTGCCTGCGTACAGTTCCCTATTGTCACCCTCCACGCCTGATGAACAGCTCCGCAGGGCGCCACGACTCTGTGCGGCGTGGCAATATAGTAAATGACAAAGGGCGGGTTCCACTGCTGGAACCCGCCCTCTGTCGTCTGTTATCCGAATGGGTTATTTCTTGCCTTTCTTGGCTTTGGCAGCGGTTGCGGTCTGCTGGATGCCGAGTTTGGCGGCGATTTCGGCAGGGACAGCGTCTTTATGGACCACGATGTTCATAGTCTTGTAGCGGACGAATGCCTTGCTGGCAAAGAACATCCCGTGGTAGGGCTCGAAGTCGGTGCCCCAGCTGTTCTTGACCATGTAGTATTCGTTGCCCAGCTGGTCTTTGGCGGTGCCGTAGATGACCATGCCGTGGTCGTCGGTGGTCTCGCGGTTGTCGTAGGCGAGCTGGCGTTCAGCCTGGCTCACCCAGCGCTGGGGGGTGGGGTGCTTGGCGGCCTCTTCCTG
>DCJB01000016.1:11821-12045 GCA_002317325.1 Bacteroidales bacterium UBA1711 | reverse complement strand
ATGGCCATCATCTCATCGATAGGCACGTTGTAGCAGGTGGCGTGGCGCCAGTTGTCCTGTATCTCGAGGACGAATTTCTCATAGAAGGGGTGATGGGTGTAGGAGGTGATGCTCACGTAGTCGTCGGGATTGATTCCGAGGCTCTCGTAGAAGCTCTTGGGGGTGTATTCCTTGCCGTTGTAGTTGAACTTCTCGGGGATGGTGCCTAAATAGACGGCGTGGAC